>JANQLR010000233.1 GCA_028280525.1 Longimicrobiales bacterium | reverse complement strand
CGGCCATGAAGAGGCCGATGTTGCGCCTGAACCCTACCGGTCCTGCCATCGAGGGGTCTCTGGGAGGAGCAGCCCGAGGAGGCTGAAGATAGTCCTCGGTGGAGGATCGCGGACAGGGTGTGGAGAGCCTGGCGCTGGGCTCCAGCGTGGCTTGGTCTCCGTCTCGACCTCACGACGTGTAACCCGATGGCCCCGACGCGGGTATGCGTTCGCGCCTTCCCTCGGAACACTGGAGTGAACCCACCGTGAGCGACTTCCCCCGTTTGGCCCAGCTGGGCATCACCGACCCCGCCACGATCACCGGGTACGCGATCAACAGCATCAATCAGGTCGATGTCCTCCGGATCGCGCAGCTCCGGGAGCGCGGGTCCTTCCTGCCGACCCGACGAAGCTGGGAGTTCCCCCGTGTTCAGGTCGGGAGTCCGACCGAAGAGGGCACGCCGATGGTCACGGCCCCGGTCCTCAAGGAGATCAAGGCCGAGCTCGACGAGCTCTTCTCCGGACGGCGGCACAAGGAGATGACCGTTGCCGCCCTCCGCGAAGAGCTCCGGGCTCTGGAGGCGGAGGTCGAGATGCGGATCCAGAACATGCAGGACGCGCTCGCCCGTCTCGAGGAGCTGTAGGGTCGACGATGTCCGATCACCTCGACGACCAACCGGTCGCTCCGGAGATCTCTCCGGAGCTCCGTCGCCGCGCCTTCCCCGTCCTTTCGGAAGCTCAGATCGAGCGAGTGCGACCGCGGGGCGAGCTCGTGGACGTCGCGGATGGCGAGCTCCTCTTCGATGTGGGCGAGCGCGACATCGGCTTCTACATCGTCCTCGAGGGGCGGGTGGTGATCTATCAGCCCGACCTCATGGAGGAGCGGGTGATCGTGATCCACGAGCCGGGGGAGTTCACCGGAGAGATCAGCATGCTGGCCCAGCATCGGAGCGTCGTCGCGGCCCGCATGGAGGGGCCGGGGCGGGTCGTCCGCTTCGATCGGAACGCCCTCACCCAGCTCCTGGCCGAGGACTCGGAGCTCTCGGATCTGATGACGGGCGCCTTCATCCACCGACGGCTGTCGCTGATCACCAACGAGCAGACGAGCGTCGTGCTGGTCGGCCCTTCGGAGACGCCCGAGGTGCTGGGGCTGCAGCAGTTCATGACCAGGATCGGGCAGCCGATGCGCTTCCTGGACACCCGGTCGGACGCCGCGGCCGCCGAGCTGCTGTCGCATTTCGGAGTCGGGGACGAGGAGCTCCCGGCGGTCGTGCTGACGGACCGCGGCCGGGTGCTCCGGTCGGCGACCCCTCGCCGGATCGCCGACGAGCTGGGGCTGTCGGACACCTTCGTGGCCGAGGAGCTGGTCGACGTCGCGGTCGTGGGAGGGGGACCGGCGGGGCTCTCGTCCTCCGTCTATGCGGCGAGCGAGGGGCTCTCCGTCGTCTGCTTCGAGGGCACCGCGTTCGGCGGACAGGCCGGCTCGAGCTCGAAGATCGAGAACTACCTCGGCTTCCCGACCGGGCTGAGCGGGGGGACGCTGGCCGCTCGGGCGATGCATCAGGCGCTGAAGTTCGGCGCGAGGATGGCGATCCCCCGGTCGGTCGCGCGACTCGAGACCTCCACGTACCCGTACCTGCTCGAACTCGACGACGGGACCACGCTGCAGGCCCGGGCCGTGATCATCGCCTCCGGCGCCCGCTATCGCCGCCTCGACGTCGAGGAGCTCGAGAGGTTCGAGGGCGCGGGCGTCTACTACAGTGCGACCTTCGTCGAGGCGCGGTCGTGTACGGGTGACGAGGTCGTGGTGATCGGAGGCGGCAACTCGGCGGGGCAGGCCGCGATGTTCCTCTCCCAGCACGCCCGGCACGTGCACGTGCTGGTTCGCGGCGACTCGCTCGCCGCCTCGATGTCCAGCTATCTGACCCAGCGCCTGGAGGCGTCTCCCGACATCACGATCCACTACCGCACCGAGGTGGTCGGGCTGGAGGGAGACGACCACCTGGACGGGATGGTCTGGCGGGATCGCGACACGGGGGAGAGCGAGCATCGTCCGATCCGGCACGCCTACGTCATGATCGGGGCCGTCCCGCAGACGCAGTGGCTGGAGGAGGGGCGTCCAGCGTGCGACCCGAAGGGCTTCGTCCTGACGGGACCCGACCTGAGCCCGGATCAGCGTACGGGGCACGCGGAACGGGGTCGAGCGCCGTACCACCTGGAAACGAGCATCCCCGGCGTCTTCGCGGTGGGGGACGTCCGCGGCAACTCGGTGAAGCGGGTGGCGAGCGCGGTCGGGGAGGGGGCGATGGTGATGCAGTTCGTCCACCGGGTGATCGAGGAACTCGCGGGCGCGGAGTAGCCGGGTACGCCGGGGGAGCGCCGGATCGACTCGTGGCTCGGCTCCGCCTCGCAGTCTCCACCCCGGCGCCGGCAGGACGTCAACCGGTCGACGGGTCGGGGCAACTGCACGGGTGAGCCCTGGCACTCCTCATCCGCCCCCGTGATCCCGTGCTGATCCTTCCGAAGAAGCTGACGCGGACCTCGTCCAGCGATTTCGCCTGGCAGAACTCGTCGGGGAAGCGGACGCCCGACGACTACGATGTGGTCCCCGACCCGATGAGTGGGGACCCGCGGTCCATGCAGGTCGTGATGTGGGTTGCCGATGCAGTCTACGCGATCGCACCGCCCTCCGAGACGGGAGTTCCCGTTCACCAGTTCGTGAGGGTTCTCTTCGACTGGTGCAGGGTGACTCCGGCGGAGAGGGAGGCGTGGGAGAAGAAGGGGTCGTCGAACGCCCCGATCTTCTCGAAGAGTGTGTGGAAGGAACGGGCGCGGCTCGGTCGCGCGGCCGAGGTCCGCATCTACGACAACGCGGTCGATCTGGTGCTCGCGATCCTCGGGCACATCCGGAGCCGAGCGGCGCTCCGGCGCGAAGAGCTCCTGGCGATGCGCACCCTCAAGAGCAGCAAGGTCCAGGCGCTCGTTCAGAGTGCCTGCGCGAAGGTGATCACTGCCATCACGGCGCCGACGGACGAGATGGTAGCCGGGGCCTACCTGCAGCTCCACGGCTTCCAGAAGTACTCCACGTGGGCCGCGCAGTGCGGGAAGCTCGAGACGGCGACCAACATCCAGGTCCTCCACGACATCTCGTGCTACTTCGACGACCAGCTCAAGTGGGTCAGCGCCTGGACCAAGGACGCGAAGGGCTCGCGCTTCAAGGAGATCGGCTTCCTGAACAAGAGCTCGATGCGGCAGAACGTGGGGTCGGTCAACGAGGACACGCCGTGGGCCGAGCGCGCACGCTTCTCGGATCGGCCTACCTGGGCGGGGCCGTCCGGGACCACGGAGACGCTGTGTCGCTTTCTCGTGGAGATCGCGAAGGTCGAGCACGACGAACTCCTCGCGTGCGTCTACGGACTCTTCGCCCTCTGGGCGTCGGACCGGTATCCGAAGACGGCGACGCCGATCCACCACCTCTTCGGGGTGATGTCGGGCGCCCTGGACTACCTCCCGAAGCGCTACCGGATCGCTGCGGACGCCTCACTGGTGGACATGCACCTCGAGATGTTCCTGGGGGGTCCCCTGGCGAAGCTCTAGCTCACCCCCCTTCGTCGGTCGGGCCGCCCGATCCGTTCCGTTCCGCTGGCTGGGGCGGGAGGGAGTCGGGTCGGGCCGACTCAGTAGTGCCAGGGGAAGCGCGAGAAGTCCTTGTCGCGCTTCTCGACGAAGGCGTCCCGGCCTTCGCGGGCCTCCTCCGTGCCGTACGCGAGCCGCGTCGCCTCTCCGGCGAAGAGCTGCTGACCGACGAGTCCGTCGTCGACGAGGTTGAAGCCGTACTTCAGCATCCGCATCGCAGTCGGGCTCTTCTCGTTGATCGTCTTCGCCCACTCGAGCGCCGTCGACTCGAGCTCCGCGTGCGGGATTGCGGCGTTCACCATCCCCATCGCCATCGCCTCATCGGCCGTGTAGTCGAAGCCGAGGAAGAAGATCTCCCGGGCCCGCTTCTGTCCGACCATCTTCGCGAGGTAGGCGGAGCCGTAGCCGCTGTCGAAGGACGCGACGTCGGGGTCGGTCTGCTTGAAGCGGGCGTGCTCCTTCGAGGCGAGCGTGAGGTCGCAGACGACGTGCAGCGAGTGCCCGCCTCCTGCCGCCCACCCCGGGACGACCGCGATCACGACTTTCGGCATGAAGCGAATCAGCCGCTGGACCTCGAGGATGTGCAGGCGTCCGAGCTTCGCGGGATCGACCTCGCCCTCGTCGCCGGCGTACTTGTAGCCGTCCGCACCCCGAATCCGCTGGTCGCCGCCGGAGGAGAAGGCCCACCCGCCATCCTTCGGCGACGGTCCGTTCCCGGTCAGGAGGACGCACCCGACCTTCGACGAGGTGCGGGCGTGCTCCAGCGTGCGGAAGAGCTCGTCGACGGTCCGGGGGCGGAAGGCGTTCCGACTCTCCGGGCGGTTGAAGGCGATGCGAACGGTCCGCCCGTCGTGCGTGCGGTGGTAGGTGACGTCGGTCAGCTCCTCGAAGCCGGGGACGTCGGCCCAGGCGGAGGGATCGAAGATCTCGGAGACCATGGCGCGGGGTGGGGATGAGGACGGGTGGGATTCAGCCTCGGGGGCCGGGTCGCGAAGACGGATGGCGCCGCGACACTCCAAGGTAACTCACCGCCACGGCGCCTCCTGTGGCACCTCCCCGACCTCCAGGATCGGGTCCTTCAGCCCGGTCATCTCCCACCGCACCAGGACGGTGGGGATCACTCCGGCGGCGTAGAAGTCGTGGAAGAAGCGCTTCACGGTGAAGTCGCCCCCGGCGTCGAGCGCCTCCTCCGCCATCAGCTCCTCGATCTGGACCTTCCCGGCCACGTAGCTGGTGCCGTACCCGGGCTGTCGCAGGTAGAGGTGCTGCTCGCCGCGCACCAGGTCGCCGTCCGGGAGCCACCCCCGCGGGGTCCACCGCCCGGCGAACTCGACCGCCTCCTCCATCTGGAACTCGTTGCCGTGCAGCATGAGGCCCGAGATCGCCCGGGCGGCCCGCTGCGCCAGCATGATCCAGATGAGCTCGCGGGCGCGGGGCGAGTTGTCGTCCAGGAGGCCGAGGTGCATGAACATCTCCTCGACCCCGGTCGCCAGCCCCTCGGAGCGATGGTCGAAGATGTTGTAGAGCGAGGGCGTCGCCCGGATCGGGCTCGGGTGCGGATCCTCGCGCATGCGGGCGAGCTCGATCCAGTGATGCATGTGCGGCCGGAAGGCGTCCGGATCCCGGTAGATCACCTCGTAGAAGAAGTTGCGGATCGTACCCTCGGGCACGGCGAAGAAGGCGCCGTTCACCGCGCGCAGCGCGGCGTCCATCCACGGCTCGACCGTCTCGACCTCCTCCTCCTCCAGGAAGTCCATGTACATGTCGACCGACTGATTCAGGCGGCGGTCGTACTCCTCGGCGCTCCGGATCCGCTCGAGCTCCGGGAGGTGCCGATTGCGGTTCTCCTCCAGGAGCATCGAGCTGTGCGAACGGGCGAGCTCGCGGCGCATGATCATGACCTGATCGTCCCACGAGTAGGGCGTCAGCTTCACGTTGTGCATGTACCAGGAGTACGCCTCCTTCCCGACCCCGGAGGGTCCGGTCTTTCCCACCAGCTCCACCTCCAGCCACTCCGCGAAGGCCTCGGATGCGGCGATCGCCCCGGCCATCGCGTCGTCGAGCGCGTCGCTCCGTCCCCGCACGCGGATGCTGTAGTCGCGGATGTCCGAGGCCTGCCCGCGGAAGGAGCGGATCCCGGCCTCCCACAGGTCCCGCGCGTTGCTCCCCGCGAGGTTCTCCTTCGCCTGTTCGAGGACGGCCGGGATCGACGCGAAGCGGCCCGCGAGCTCCGCGGCATCGGCGTCCGAGAGCGGGTGGTCGTACGTCCAGGTGTCGATCCACCCGTGCATCACCGGGCCCTCGTGCGCCGGCACGTCCGACTCGGCGGGGTACATCATCACGTAGAAGGCGGGGTCCCGCGCCCACGGCCGTCGGATGCGATGATCGAAGTCGAGTCCGTTCATCTCCGCCCGGACGAGGTGCCAGTCGATCTGCGCCTCGACCGGCCAGTCGGTGGTGTCGAAGCTCCAGAGTCGTTCCTTCCACGCCGGGAGCTCCGCGAACTGGCGGGCCATCGCGGCTTCCGTGTAGTCGGGGACGCCGTCGATGAAGTCGGTTCGCTCGAAGGCGCGCCACTCCTGGAAGAGGGCGTAGAGCTCCTCGCGGGTGCTCGGTCGGGGGTCGGCGTCCTGCGCGGCGGCGATTGCCGGGCCGAGGGCGAGGGGCGCCAGGGCGAGGAGGACCGACGCGGTGGAGAGCGGGGATCTCGGGCGGGGGGCGCGACCGGGCATGGCGGAGCTCGCTTCGGGGAAGAGACGGCGCGGGGAGGGGGAGATGGTACGGGCCGCGGGGAGGGCCCGGCAAAGGCCGAACGCCCCGCCGACCGGGAGAGGTCGACGGGGCGTCGAGCGTCGTCCGGAGTCGCGAGGGACTCTCGGAGACGTGGGCGAGGGGTGGACTACATCGCCTGCTTCGCAGGTCGGACGATGATCTCGTTCACGTCCACGTCGGCCGGCTGGGAGACCGCGTAGTGAATGGCGCGCGCGATCGCGTCGGCGTCGAGCGCGATGTCGGCGAAGGGCTTCACCGCCTCCTTCACCTCGGCGACCCCGATGTGGTCGGTGAGCTCGGTCGCGATTGCGCCGGGGCTGATGTTCGTCACCCGGATCGAGCCGTCGGACTCCATGCGGATCCCTTCACCGAAGGCGCGGACGGCGAACTTGGTCGCGCAGTAGACCGCCGCCCCGGGAAAGACGATGTGCCCCGCGACGGAGCTCACGTTCACGAACTGTCCGGCGCCCTGCTCGCGCATCACCGGCTGCGCCGCGGCCACGCCGTTCAGCACGCCCTTGATGTTCACGTCGACCATCCAGTTCCACTCGTCGAGGCGGTTCATCTCGACCGGTGCGAGGGGCATCACCCCGGCGTTGTTCACCCAGACGTCGAGGCGACCGTACGTCTCCACGGCGGCCTCCGCAGCGCGCTGCATGTCGTCGATCGAGGTGACGTCGGCCTCGATGGCGATGGCCTGACCGCCGTCGGCCTCGATGTCCGAGACGAGCGAGTCGAGGCGCTCCTTGCGTCGGGCGACCGCAACGACGGCGGCCCCGTCGGCGGCCAGCATGCGGGCCGTGGCCTCGCCGATGCCGCTGCTGGCTCCAGTGATCACGACGACGGTGCCGGTGAGAGACTTGTCCATATGAAGAATCCGGGAGTGGATGGAGGAGGAGCCCGAACGATCCGATCGATGCGAAGGGCACGCGTTCTTGCAATATTGAAGCACGAAGCGCGCACGGCGTGCTCGATTGTATCGAATATTTGCCTATTCCTGCCATGGGTACGGTGATCGATCTGCCCGCCGAGGTCTCCGAGGCGGCGAGACTGGCGGAGCGGATCTGCGGCCCGACCCGCGAGGGCGGGTGGACGGTGCGTCCCGGGGTCCACCTCTGGCGCCTGACCGCGCCCCAACCCGGCGCGCCCGTCGTCTACCCGCCGACGCTCTGCTTCGTGGTGCAGGGCTCGAAGCGGGCGACGCTGCCGGGAGAGCGAGAGTTCATCTACGACACGGGGCACTATCTGGTCACACCAATGACCGTCCCGGCGCGAAGCGAGCTCCTCAAGGCGAGCGTCGACGAGCCCTTCCTCGCGATCGTCGTCGAACTCGACCCATCGATCGTGCGCTCACTCCTGGCGGAGCTGGACGACTCCGTGGATCCGGGCCGCGGGCCGGAGATGTGCGCGATGGCGTCCACCCCCGTCGATGACGACCTCAGTCGGACGCTCCTCCGATTCGTCTCCGCGCTCGGCTCCGACCGGGAGTGGGGGATCCTCGGCTCGAGCCTGCTGCGGGAGCTGCACTACCGGGTGCTGATGGGTCCGAGCGGACACCTCCTTCGGGAGGCGGCGGGGCTCGACGGTCCCCGCTCGCCGGTAGCCCAGGCGATCCGGTACATCGAGGACCACCTCGCCGAGCCGGTCGACGTGGCCGCGGTCTCGCGCCGCGCCGGGCTCAGCCCGTCGGCGCTCCACCGCCACTTCAGGCGGGCCACCGGCCAGTCTCCGATTCAGTTCCTGAAGCGGCTGCGGCTTCTGAGGGCACACGAGCTCCTCCTGGGCGGGGAGCAGGTCACCCGGGCGGCGCTCGCCGTGGGCTACGGGAGCGTCTCGCAGTTCTCGCGGGAGTTCAAACGCTACTTCGGGGTGCCGCCGTCGAAGGCGGGGTGAGGGGTCCGCGCCGCCTCAGCGCTTCCCGGTCGCGCGCGCGATCTGGTCCGCCATCTCTTCCAGCTGCCCCCGTTGTGCCCGCATCCGCAGCCAGGCGAAGAAGGCGACCGCCGCCGCCAACCCGACGGCCCCGCCGGCGAAGAGATTCCACGACCCGATGATCACGGCCAGGATCGAGAAGAAGACCCCGACGGCGAGGGCGATCATCCGCCAGCGCGCGAGGACCTTCTTCGACTCCTCCGGCGACTTGTCGGCGAAGAGGTCGACCATCCGCTCCTGCGCGGCCGACATGTTCGGCATCTGCTTCTTGAGCTGCTGCTTCGTCAGCGGCTTCGGCTGCTTCCCCGGTCGGAAGCCCTTCACCTGCTGCTGCTGTCCCTGCGCCTGTCGATTGCGGCGGCCCACGGTTCACTCCTGAGACGATCGTTGGGTGGACTCGGAAGAAACCAAGGGAGGGAGCGCGCGTGAAGGCCTTGACGCTTGACGGGCAGCTCGGGGGCGAATAAATATCGCGCAACGTAGTATCGCGTGACGATATTGTTTCCGGAGAGCCCCATGCCCGACGCCACCCTTCCACCCGCCGAGTTCCGCGTTCTTCTCGCACTGGTACGTACTCCGAAGCACGGCCACGCGATCAAGCTGGACGTCCTCGAGAGGACGGGGGGTCGGGTCGAGCTGGGGCCGGGGACGCTCTACGGGGCGCTGAAGCGACTGCTCCAGCGGGAGTGGATCGTGGAGGTCGACCCCCCGGCGGGGGAGGGCGGCGACGGACGCCGCCGCTTCTACGCGCTCACCCCGGAGGGGCGACGAGCGGCGGAAGGTGAGGCGGTTCGCCTCCGGGAGCTCGTCGACCTCGCGAACCGCGAACTGGGCGCCACGGGGCGGCCGTGACCTTCCGGCGTCTCTACGCCCTCCTCCTCTACCTCCTGCCGGCGGCCTTCCGTCGGCGCTTCGGGAGGGAGATGCGGGAGGAGGCCGAGTGGGTCCTTCGGCACGGGGGTCGCGAGGGCCGCGCAGGGCTGATGGTGGATCTCGCCCGCACGTGGGTGCGGGAGTGGATGGATGAAGCGGGCGCGGCACTTCGCGCCCTCAGCGGAGGAATGGGGATGGGAATGGGGAGCTTCAGAACGAGCCTGCGCGGTCTGGTCCGGACGCCCGGCTTCACGGTGGCCGTCGTGGTCACCCTCGGATTGGGGATCGGTGCGAACACCTTCGCCTTCGGGCTGGTCGACGCCTTCCTCCTGCGGACGCTGCCGTACGATCAGCCGGACGAACTCGTCGCGATCTGGCCGGACCAGCTCTTCTCGCGCGAGATGGTCCGGTCCGCCCAGGAGGAGCTGTCCGGGCTTCAGGACGCGGCCGGGGTGAGCGCGGCGCTCCTGACGCTACAGGAGGGTGGGGATCCGGTGGAGGTCTTCGCGCAGGAGCACACGACCAACCTCTTCGGACTCCTCGGAGCCCGACCGCTCCTGGGTCGCGACTTCACCCCCGCGGATGCGGAGGCGGGGGCGGAGCCGGTGACGATCCTCACGCACGAACTCTGGACTGCCCGCTTCGGTGCGGACCCGGAGGTGCTCGGGCGCGTCATCGAGCTGGGGGGCGAGGGGCACGTGCGCCGACGGGTGATCGGGGTGATGCCGAGCGACCACGCGCCGATTCGGGGGAGCCGCGTGGAGGCGTGGACGCCCGTGACCCTCGACCCCGCCGACCCGGACTGGGACGACTCCTACTTCATGACCGGCCTCGGACGGCTGCGCCCGGGGCAGACGGTCGCCGGGTTCCAACCGGAACAGAAGGCCTGGGCGCAGCGACTCGCCGAGGGATCCGACTGGTTCGCGGACGAGGAGGTGGCTCGTGCACGCCCGGTCGGCTGGGCCGAACTCGGGGTGGCCGACCGGCGGCCCCCCCTCCTGATGGCGCTCGCCGCCGCCGCACTCATCCTCCTGGTCGCGTGCGCGAACGTGGCCAACCTCGTCCTCGCGCGGACCATCGGACGAGAGCGGGAGTTCTCGGTCCGCGCCGCGCTCGGCTCCGGCCGTTCGCGGGCGGCCGGGCTGGTCTTCAGCGAAACGCTCCTGCTCGGTCTCGCCGGGTCCCTCCTGGGGGTCGGAGTCGCGCTGCTCCTGGAGAACCGCGTCGCGGTGATCGCCCCGGACCTCGTCCCGGAGTCCGGGCTCGACGTCCTCGGCCGTCCCCTCATCGTCGCGGCCGGTCTGGCCGTCCTGACGGCTCTCCTCGCCGGGATCGGTCCGGCGCTGCACTCCGCGGGTAGAGACCCCGCGGAGGCGATGTCCGGGGGCCGGGGAGCTCAGCTGTCGCGGGGTACGCGGCGTCTGCAGTCCACGCTCGCCGCCGGTCAGCTGGGCCTGGCGACGGTCGGGATCGTGGCCACCCTGCTCCTCGCGCGGTCCCTCGCTTCGCTGGCGGCCGTCGACCCCGGCTTCGAAGCGGGGGAACAGCTCACCTTCCGGGTCACGGCCCCCGCCTTCTCCCACCCGGAGGACGAGGACGTGGAGCGCTTCTTCCGGGAGGCGACGGTGGCGCTGCAGGAGACACCGGGAGTCCGGAACGCGGGGTTCGTCTCCCGCCGCCCGATGATGGGCGGCCTCAGCCGGATCACCGCCTTCCCGGAGGGGTGGGAGGTGGCCGAGGGGGACCGACCCCCGGAGGTCACGCATCGCCTCGTCACCCCCGGCTACCTGGAGGCGATCGGGATGCGCCTGCTGGACGGGAGCTACCTCGGCCCGGAGCACGACGTGGAGGGCGCGGCGGACTTCGGGGTCGTCACGCGGACGGCGGCCGAGCGCTTCTGGCCCGGAGAGTCCGCCGTCGGGAAGAGCTTCCTGGCCCCCGGTGGCGTGCCCTGGCTCACGATCGTGGGCGTGGTCGAGGACGTTCGCGAACAGGGCCCTGCCGTGGAGCTCCTTCCCGCCGCCTACATCATGCACCGCAACTGGCCGTGGCGTACGATGTTCGCGGTGGTGGAGGCCGAAGGGGGGACGCTCCCGATCGGCGAGGCCGAGGCGGCCATCCGGTCGGTGCAGGCCGGGGTTCCGGTCGCGCGCGTGTCGACGGTTTCCACCTTCGTGGAGAACGCCCTCCGACCGACCCGGCTCCTCGTCTACCTCGCCCTCGTCGCCGGCAGCGTCACCCTCCTCCTCGGTGCGCTGGGCGTCTATGGCGTCGTCGCGTACGGGGTGAGCCGGCGCACCCGGGAGCTCGGAGTGCGCGCGGCGCTCGGTGCGGGCGCGACCCGGATCCTGCGTAGTGAGCTCGGACGCGTCGGACCGATCCTCGCCATGGGCGGGGTCGTCGGGGTCGTCGGCGCCTGGTTCGCCGGCCGGGGCCTCGAGTCGACCCTCTTCGGGGTGGACGCCTTCGAGCCCATCTCCGTGGGGGCCGCGGTGCTCCTCCTCGCGGCGGTGGCGATTACGGCCGCCTGGATTCCGGCCCGACGAGCGGCCCGCGTGGATCCGGTGGAGGCGCTCCGCTCGGAGTGAGGTGCCTCGGGGGGGAGGGCGGCCCATATTCCCGCCCGCCCCTCCCCGACGCCCCCGACCCGATCGCGCCATGCTCGCCTCTCTGGCCCTCGCCGCCCTCATCCAGGTGCCCTCGCCCTCGATGCAGGAGCTGTCTCCCGGCACCCGCTACGACCCCGAGATTCCGACACTCGAGCAGGTCGTCGGTCACGACTTCCAGGACCAGGTCACGCCGCCGGATCAGATCGTGCGCTACATGGAGGCACTCGCCGAGGCCGCGCCGGACCGGACGCACCTGATCCGGTACGCCACCAGCTGGGAGGGCCGGCCGCTCGTGGCGATGGTCATCGGGACGCCGGAGCGGATCGCCGGCCTCGATGCGGTCATCGAGGATCTGGAGCGGCTGGCCGACCCCCGCGGCGCTTCGGAGACGGAGCTCGAGGCGGTCCTCGAGCGGGTACCGGTCGTGACCGCGCTGATGCACAGCGTGCACGGGAACGAGATCACCCCGGCGGGCGCGGCGATGGCCGAGGCGTATCACCTCCTGGCGGCGCAGGGCGACCCGGACGTCGACCTCGTGCTGGAGCGGTCGCTGATCATCATCGACCCGATCGAGAACCCGGATGGTCGGCAACGCTTCGTGATGCAGAACACGATGGCGCAGGCGCGCTGGCCCGACCCGGACCCCTACTCCGCCGAGCACGACGAACCGTGGCCCGGCGGTCGGGTGAACCACTACCTCTTCGACCTCAACCGGGACCTCTTCATCCAGAGTCAGGTGGAGACGCAGGGGAAGGTGGCCGAGGTCTTCCGGCGCTTCTGGCCCCACGTCGTGGTCGACCTGCACGAGATGGGCGGCAACTCGACCTTCTTCTTCCCGCCGACCGCGCCCCCGTCGAATCCCTGGTTCGGGGAGCGGCAGATCGCGCTGATGGACGTCTTCGGCGAGGCGAACGCCCGCGCCTTCGACGCCCGCGGCTTCCCCTACTTCAACCGCGACGTCTACGACCTCTTCTATCCGGGCTACGTCGACATGTGGCCGATGAGTCACGGCGCCATCGGGATGACGTACGAGCAGGCGTCGCCGCGCGCCCTCCTCTACCAGCAGGAGGACGGCAACGTCCTGAGCTACGGGAAGGGCGTCTTGCAGAACTTCACCGCCGCGATCACGACGATGGTGACGGCTGCGACGAACCGGGAGCGGATCCTGAGCGACTACCTCGCCTTCCGGCAGGAGGGTGTCGAGCTCGGGGAGGATGGTCCCGCCGAGTACCTCCTGCACTCGGCGCAAGATCCGGGGCTGTCGGAGCGCCTGGCCCGCCTCCTGGTGAAGAACGGGATCGAGGTCCGGACGCCCAGCGGGGAGGTGCGGGTGAACGGGCGGACGCTGCCGGAGCGGGGCACCTTCATCGTGCCGATGGCGCAGCCGGCGCATCGCTTCATCCGCGACCTCCTCGACGACCACGTCCCGATGGAGGAGAGCTTCGTCCAGCGACAGATCGACCGGCGGGCCAACCGCGAGTCGAGCGAGATCTACGACCTGACGGCGTGGAGCCAGAGCCTGCTCTGGGACGTCGAGGTGGTGGTGGCCGATCGGCCCACCGGGGCCGCGGGAGAGCTCCTGTCGGAGGAGCGCAGGCCGACCGGTGACGCGCGGCTGCCGCACGCGCACGTCGGCTACCTCATGCCGTGGGGGACGAATGCCGCGGCGGCGGTGGCCGAAGCGCTGCGCGAGGGGATCACGGTGCGGGCCGCGGGGGAGAGCTTCGTCCTCCTCGGCCGGCGCTTCGCCGTCGGCACGGCGATCGTGCGCACCGCCGAGAACGGACCGGACCTCGTCGACCGACTCGGCGAGATCGCACAGCGCCACGGCGCCGAGGTCGTCCCCATCGACGACTCCTACGTTCGCGAGGGGACGTCGCTCGGGAGCAGCAGCGTGCGTGCGCTTCGGGAGCCGCGCGTCCTCCTGGTCTACGACGAGCCCGGTTCGGTCTACAGCACCGGGTGGACGCGGTACGTCCTCGAGCGACGCTACGGTCAGCGGACGACCGCGGTCCGTGCCTCCAGCCTCGGGCGGGTGATCCTCTCCGACTACGACGTGATCGTCTTCCCGAGCGGAAACTACGGGAGCGCCGTGGGCAACGGGCTGCAGAGCCGCATCGAGAGCTGGGTCCGCGACGGAGGTACGCTCATCACCATGGCCCAGTCGACCGCGTGGGCCGCCCGGGCGGGCCTCCTCTCGACCGCGTCGGAGCGGCGGGGCGGGCGGGATCCCGAGACCGATCCGCCGAACGAGGGCACCCCCGACCAGCCCATCGACTACCTCGACGAGATCGTCCCCGACGACGAGAGCCCCGAGGACGTGCCCGGCGCGATCCTGCGCGTACGGTTGGACGCCGACCACTGGCTCGCGAGCGGTACCGACGGAGAGATCGGCGCGCTCGTCGACGGGCGCCGCGTCTTCACCCCGCTCACCCTCGACGCCGGCACCAACGTCGGCCGCTACGGCGAGGGCGACGACCTGGTCCTCTCCGGGATCGTCTGGGAGGAGGCGAAGCCCCAGCTCGCGAACAAGGCCTTCCTCATGCACGAGCCGATGGGCCGCGGGCAGGTCATCGCCTTCGCGGAGGACCCCAACTACCGCGCCTACACCGAGGCGACGATGCTCCTCTTCATGAACGCGGTGCTGCTGGGGCCGGGACGGTAGGGGAGCGAGGCGGCGTCATAAGACCGTCTCGCGGATCGCGTCGACGACGGCCTGCGGGGCCTCTTCCTGCACGTAGTGCCCGACGCCCTCCACCTCGATCACATCGGCGCCCGGTGCGAACTCCCGCCACTTGGGGAGGAAGTTCGCCGGGGGCATCAGCGGGTCGGCCATCCCCCACACCACCCGCTGCACCTTCGAACCGAGCGTTCCCCGGGCGGCCCAGATCTTCTCGAAGAAGGTCTTCGCGCCGAGGAGCTCCTTCGCGAAGGTGAAGGCCGCCTCGCGGGCGTCGGGATCCTGGGCCTCGACGAAGTGCCGATGCACCTCGCGGGTCAGGCGCGTTCGGTCGCTGAACGCCGCCGGAACGAGGACCTTCGCCGAGAAGTTCATCCGCCGGTAGAGGAAGCCGCCCAGACGCCCGGTCAGCCACTTCGTCCGGTCGAAGGCGGGATCGCCATTCAGCGGCCACGCCCACGAGTTCATCACCGTGATCCGTCGGACGCGCGCGGGGCGATCGAGGGCGGCTCCGAGGCCGATCGGCCCCCCGAAGTCGTGGAGGACCAGGTGCACGTCCTCCAGCTCGAGGTGGTCGAGGAGCTCGACGAGGCGACGGGCGTGCCCGGCGACGGTGTAGTCTCCGCCGGGAATCCGGTCCGACAGGCCGAAGCCCATGAGGTCCGGCACGATGACTCGGTGGCTGCCGCTCAACTCGGGGACGACCGATCGGAATTCGAATCCCCATCCCGGAGTTCCGTGCAGGAGGAGGACCGGAGGGCCCTCTCCCTCGTCCAGACAGGAGACGGTGCCTTCGTCCAGGCGGATGGCGTCGGGCTCGAAGGGGAAGAGGTCGGGGTCCAGCCAGGCGGGCTTAGGTCGCGTCGGGTTCATCGAGAGCCTCCAGGCATCTCACGACGGTTCGGACAACCTTGTCGTCGGGGGGATGGGGCAGCCCCTGCAGTCGGGAGGCGACCAGGCCGTCCACGATCACGAGCAGGAGCCAAGGCTCCGAGCAGTAGGACTCCAGGTCGCCGAGGGCGTCATCCAGGACGGTCTGGAACTCGCTCTCCAGGACCTGGCTCACCTCCTCGTTCAAGCGGAGCTGGTGGATCATCCTCCACAGGAGGTGATTCTCCGTCACCGTCCGCAGGACTCGGCGCAGGTACCGGCCTCGATCCGTTCCCGAGTCGGTCTCGTCGGCCGCGAGCGTCTCCCGGATCTGGTCTCCCCCCACACGAAACACCTCCCGCAGCAGCTCCTCCTTGCTCGGGAAGTAGTTGTAGACGTTGGACGGGGTCGTGCCGCACCGCCTCGCCAGCTCGCGCATCGATGCGCCTCGGTATCCCTTCTCGGAGAAGAGCTCCAGGGCGCGCTGGAAGATGAGATCTCGCATCCGGTGTCGTGAAACGTACGATTCAGATGGTGTACGAACGATCGTTCGTGTTCGATAGTGTACGAACGGTCGTTCGTACAATCAAGGCCCCCGATCGAGCCGCACGCATCCTTCGCCGGACGCAGGGCCCCTCGGGGGCGGGCCCCGACCCGCCACGCAGCCCCAGTGGCGACGGAGGGTTGGAGGAATCGACCCCTACGGTAGGAAATCGCTTGGGATCGTCCGATCGATCGCGAGCCCTCGCTTGCGGAACGGAGAGCCTTTCCGTAACGAAAGGTGTCGAGGGTCGCGCGGCCCCTACCCAACGAGGCCGTCGCGTCGACCGAGGTGACCCACCCTGTCGTATGCCCACCCCCTGCCGCACCGACCGGACCGATTCGCTCCGCGTCGTGCTGCTCGCCGTTCCCCCCTCCCGAGGAGGCGAAGGTCGTGGCCGAGCCCACACTCCTGATTCCAGGCACGCAGGCAACGAAGCTCCGCGAGACGCTGACGGGGACGCACGTCTACAACGCAGCGAGAGCGGGGCTGCCCCTCTTCGACCTGGGTCCGAAGGACCTCGGGAACCGGACTCCGGCGGCCGTTCGAAAGCTCCTCTCCATGGAGCACGAGCCCGGCCAGCTGGCCCCGAAGGAGACCTCCCTCGAGGCGGGGAACAGCATCGTCGCGGACGAGGTGACGAAGGAGCCCTACAAGCGCGTCCGCCGGGACGACGACTGGCCGTACGATTGGCGGGCGGACCTGCGGTACAACGCCACCCTCCTGCTCGACGAGCTGCGACGGCGGACCGACGGTGGCACCAAGAAGCGCTGGAACCTGATCGGTCATTCGCAGGGCGGGCTGGTCATCGCGCTCGCGTCGATGCTCGCGGAGAGCCCCCGGGAGTTCGCCAGCATGGTGGGGCGCGTCGCGCTCGTCGGGGTGCCCTTCGCGGGGACGGTTCGGGCCACGGATGCGCTCGTCTTCGGGCGCGGCGATCTCGGGAAGGCCAACATCAAGGCGGTCGTCCAGGCCAGCCGAAGCTGGCCGGCCCTCCTGCAGATGATGCCCGCGTGGAACGCTCTCCTGCGGGAGAACGGCGATCCCCGCAGGCGTCCGAGACAGCTGGTCTTCCCGGCCGGGTGGGATGAGAAGGTGCCCCCGATCGGGGTGCCGGAGCCGTCCGACGACCTCCTCGAACGGGTCCGCGACGTGCACCGGATGCTCTCGGGCCCCTTCTCGCACATGGCGGGAGTCCACGTCCTCACCCTCTTCGGCATGGAGCAGCCCACCCCCTTCCACGTGCCTCAGAAGGACGCCGTCTTCTCCGACGACTACGAGAGGGTCCGGGGCGACGGGCTGGTCCCGTGGGACGAGACGAACGATCGAATGGGGCCGGACGACCACGACACGCGACTGGTTCTGCAGGACGCCAAGGCGCACGCGTGGCTCTGTTCGGACCGCGAGGTCCTCGACCTGATCGAGGACTTCTTCCACAAGCCTCTCAAGCCCGCGCCGGCGATCTAGTGCCACGGCGACACCTCACAAGGAGACTTCCTTCGATGCAGATGCGAATCCGAGCACCGCGCCCCCTCCTCCTGGCCGTTCTCGTCGCCCTCGCTTCGCCCGTCGCCGGCTCGGCCCAGGAGTGGAACGCGAGTTGGGGGACCGACACCGAGTCGCTTCAGCTCCTCCTGCTCAACGAGAGGTCGGTCCTGCTCGGAGAGCGGCAGATCGTGAACGGCGAGGTGCTCAGCCGACCGTGGGCCTTCGACGTCAGCCTGGGCGGGGGGCTGAACTTCGCCTTCCCGGAGGACGAGGATAGCGACCTCGACTTCACCGCCGTGTTTCGTGCGGGCCTCTCCTACAAGGTGCGGATGGGCCTGCTGGAGCGCGTCGGCGCAATGGGCCACATCGACCTCGAGCCGGGGAACGTGGGGCCGCTCGCACGCTTCGTCCTGCACGAGAACGAGATCGCGAACTTCCTCATCGGCCCGGTCTGGTCGGAGGAGTTCGACGGCGCACGTCTCTACATGTCGGGGGGGATCAGCGTCGCGCTCCTGCAGGACATCTTCTGACCGGGGCGGGGCGCCGGGTCAGTTGAGCGGCCACTCCACGTAGCGGTTCATCCCCGCGCCCCCATCCGACCCCGCGTCGTAGACGATGCCGTAGACGGGCGTGCCATCCGCTCGACGGATCACGGCGCCACGCACCCACTGCGCGTTGACGTCGTCGACGAGCGACCGGGGCGCGGCCCACCGAATCGCTCCCGAGGCGTCGGGGCGCCCCTCGACGAGGCGCAGGTCCCGTGTCTCCTCGTCGATGACGGCGGCGATCACGCGACCGTCGAACCCGACCGCGTCGACCCCGACCTGTTCGGAGTCCGAACCGTTCTGGACGACCGACCGATCGAGGACGCGCCGTGCCGGGGTCCAGGAGCCCCCGTCGAGGACGGAGCGGGAGTAGAGGAAACCGTCGTCCAGTCGGTAGAGGACGACCGTCACGCCGGAGTCGGGAAGGTGCACGAGGGGGGCGACGGCGCCGATATCGTCGTCGGTCACCCCGACCCCCGTCGCGATCCGGGTGGCCCCGCCGGGGACGCCGTCGTCGGAGAGGGTGCGATACCACACGTCGCGGCCTTCGGGACTCCCCGCGGTGTAGGCGAGGTGGATCCGACCGTCCGCGCCCCGGGCCGCCATCACCCCGGAGGACACCGTCCCGGCCGGGCCGTCGACGCGCCGCTCCTCCCCCCACGTCCCGTCGGTCGCGCGCACCCGGCTCCTCATCCCGAGGGAGTCCGCGTAGACTGCGACGAGACGACCGTCCGGGTGAGCGACGAGCGCGGCGACCTGGGTCGGCGGCTCCGAATGCTCGGCGACGAGTTCGTCGCGCACGACCCACCGGTCCACCTCGTCCTCCGCGTCCGTCGTGGCGAAGGCGTGCAGGTAGACGGCCTCGGAGATCTGGTGGAGCATCCAGACCCGACCCCCGTGGGCCGCCGTCGCAAAGCCCTCGAGGTCGTCGGTGAGGGGTCGATTCCTTCCGTCCACCTCGACCCAGCTCCGCCCTCCGTCCACCGACTTCACCATCATGAGGACGTTGTAGGTCTCGGCTGGCTCCATGGGGAAGTAGAGGGCGCCGTCCGGGGCCTGCCACGGCCCGAGCACCCCCGGGGTCTCGACGTAGGTCCCGCCCAGGTGACGATCGGGGACGCGGAGCTCGACCCGTGCGGGCCCTCCCGCGCCGACGCCGACCGGACGACCTGCCCCGTCGACCATCCGGAACTCGAAGGCGTCGCCCGCCGCATTCGCTACTCCACCGTCGGCGTAGAGCCGGACGACGACCGCCCACTCCCACTCGGTCTGGGCCGGCCCCGTTGATGCCCCGTCGATCGCTCCCGGCGCCGTCACCGAGTCCTTCGCCACCGCGCCGCCCCCGGCGAAGGCGGCCCCCGACCCGTCCAGGAGGTCCCCGGCGGGATCCCCGTGCCTCCACGCCGTCGCGTGCACGACGCTCGAGCGGGGGGTCGAGATCTCGTCGGGGTACGGAAAGTCGCGCGCCAGCATCGGCTCCCAGGCCCCGCCGTTCCGACGGACCTCGAGGCCGAAGCGCTCCCCGGCCGGCAGCGCTCCCGCCTCGGGCCACTCGACCTCGAAGCGCAGGCGGAAGGGTCGGTCGGCGTCGATCCGGACCGACTCCGCCCCGCCCCGTTCGAGTCCGTCGGGGGACGACGGAGCCGGGAGCGTATCGCCGCGTACGGCCCACGCGGTCTGCCGCCAGGGGGAGGGCGTCCGCTCCCCCGCGTCGGTCCCGGCGGCGCAGGCCACGATGGAGAGGGACACCAGGACGGCGGAGACGGAGGCTCGGGCCGCCCGCCTCGGTCGGCGATCGAGGGCGGTGCGGGGTCGGCGCGCGCGGTCGGTCATCATCCATCCTCGGCAGCGTGGGACGAGGGCCGTAGGCCGGCTCATCACGGTGGAGTTCCCGGTGGGGCGACGTAGATCCAGCGCCTCCAGCCGCAGGTCGCGACGCACGCCCCGGGATGGCGGGACCCCATCGACAAACGAGGGCACGGGTCGGCCGCTGTCACCCTCGGAGGATCACGGTCCGCGAGAGATTCGGTAACGGTCGCAAGACCGAGGTGCAGGGGGGCGGTTCCGGAACGGCGGGTGCGCTCGGGGGTCGCGAAGGAGGTACCGACACCTGCGTGGAGTCGTCCCCTCACTCCCGGAGAACCCTGCCGTGATCGTCTCCTTCTCCCTGAATGGCGAGGCTCGCACGGTCGATGTCCCGGGCGACACCCCGCTCCTCTGGGTCGTCCGCGACGACCTCGGCCTCAAGGGCACCAAGTTCGGGTGCGGGCTCGCCGCCTGCGGATCGTGCACGCTGCACGTGGACGGTGAGGCGGTTCGTTCCTGCTCTCTGCCCGTGCAGGCGGCGGAGGGGCGGGAGGTGACGACGATCGAGGGGCTCGGCGACCCCGAGAACCCCCACCCGGTTCAGCGGGCGTGGATTGAGCTGATCGTCCCGCAGTGCGGCTACTGTCAGCCCGGCTTCATGATGGCGGCGGCGGCGCTCCTCGCGGAGACGCCCAACCCGACGGACGACGACATCGACGCGACGATCACCAACATCTGCCGGTGCGCGACGCACGCGCGGGTGCGGAAGGCGATCCACCGCGCGGCGGAGTTGGCGGCGGAGGTGGCGGCGGGGGCCCGCACGGCGGAGGGTCGGCGGAACGGCGATACATCGAGCGAGGATGGGGCGGGAGGGGACCGATGAGCGGCGAGCCGGTGACGGGCGCGCCCGGGACAGCGGGGGAGCCGATGGGCGACGGCGGGCCGGCCGAGGGCCGTGGACGCGGCATCACCCGACGCCGCTTCCTCGTCTTCTCCGCGGCGGGCGTCGGCTTGCTGTTCGGGGCCGGCTACCTCTCGCGCAGCACCTGGCGCCGCTACATCGCGGCGGCGGTGAACACGGCGGAGCTCCCCTACTCCGGACCGACCGAGCCGGGGCTCTGGTTCGAGGTCCTCCCCGACGACTCGATCGTGCTGCACAGCGCGAAGGTGGAGATGGGACAGGGGACCTTCACCGGGCTGGCGCAGATCGCGGCGGACGAGCTCGAGGTCGACATCGGGCGGATCCGGGTCGTGCACGCGGCGACCGCCTCCGGGAACGTCGACCCCTTCGCGACCGGTGGGAGCACCTCGATCAGCGGGCTCTGGGACTCCCTTCGAGAGATGGCCGCCACGCTCCGCGAGATGATCCGGATCGAGGGGGCACGTCAGCTCGGGGTCGACCCGGGCGAGGTGGCCATGGCAGACGCCGTCCTCACCGCGGGCGGGCGCTCCCTCCGCTGGGGGGAGATCGTTTCCGCGGCGGGGGAGTGGGAGGTGCCGGACGCCCCGGAGCCCAAGGCGCTCGGCGAGTACCGATACGTCCGTCGCCCCGTCCCCCGCGTCGACCTGGAGGAGAAGGTCTTCGGCGCGCCGATCTTCGGGATGGATGCGGAGCTGCCGGGGATGCTCCACGCCGCCATCGCCCGCCCGGATCGGATCGGGGCCCGGCTCGTCTCGGTGAACGCGGATGCCGCTCGGGGGATGCCCGGCGTGGTGCAGGTGGTCGAGGAGGGCGAGCTGGTGGCGGTTGTCGCCGAGAGCTTCACGCAGGCCGAGCGCGCGCGAGATGCGCTCCGGGTCGAGTGGGCCGCCGACCGGTCGTGGCAGACGGAGGAGATCCGAGCGATGGTCCGGGTCGGCGAGGGGACGCCCTTCTCGATTCAGAGGGAGGGCGACCCCGAAGACGTCCTCGGGGGCGGCGGGGTGATCGAGGCGGAGTACGAGAGCCCGATCGGCGCCCATGCCCAGATCGAGCCCGCCGTCGCCCTCGCCGACGTCCGCGCCGAGTCGGCGACGGTGATCCTCTCCACCCAGGTCGTGGAGCTCACGCGGAAGGAGGTCGCCCGGGTTCTCGGGATGAAGAAGGAGCAGGTGGACATCCGCCCCACCTTCCTCGGCGGAGGCTTCGGACGCCGTCTCCACACCCCGATCGCGATGGACGCGGCACGGCTCTCCCGCACGGTGGGTCGGCCGGTCAAGGTCACCCACAGTCGGAAGGCCGAGTTCCAGCGCGACACCTTTCGCCCGCCGACGCACCACCTGCTGCGCGCTCGCCTGACGGACGCCGGGGGGATCGAGGCGATCGAACACCACGTCTCCAGCGGGGACGTCATGCACGGGTCGCCCCTCGTCCCCGCGCCCGCGGCCGCGCTGATCGGGCACGACTTCGGTGCGTGGCGTGGCGGGATGATCCAGTATCGCGCGATCCCGCACCACGAAGCGGTGTCGTGGCGGGTGAAGCTCCCCTTCGCGACGAGCTGGTGGCGGAGCCTCGGGCTCCTGGCGAACACCTTCGCGATCGAGAGCTTCATCGACGAGCTGTCGATCGCGGGCGGGGTGGACCCGGTGGAGCTGCGGCTCGCCCACATCGCGGACGACGAAGCGGGCCGTCGGCTGCGCGCCGTGATCGAGGCGGCGGCCTCACGGGCCGAATGGACGAACGAGGTGCGGGACGGGATCGCGATGGGCTTCGCCGCCTCGACCGACGCGAACACCCCATGTGCACAGGTCGCGGAGGTCTCGGTGGAGGGCGACCAGATCCGGGTCCACAAGGTCACCTGCGTGATCGACCCCGGGATCGCGGTGAACCCCGACCAGGTACGCGCACAGTGCGAAGGGAGCGTGGTGATGGGGCTGAGCGCGGCCCTCTTCGAGGAGATGACGGTGCGGGACGGGGTGCTCGGGCCGACGATCTACGGTCCGTATCGAATGGCGACGATGCGGGACGCCCCCCGAGAGATCGACGTCGACATCCTCGAGAACGCCGAGGCCCCGGGGGCAGTCGGCGAGCCCCCGCTCGGGCCGATCGGGGCGGCGATCGGGAATGCCGTGGCGCGCCTGACCGGGATCAGGTTGCGGTCGATGCCGCTGCAGGCGGCGCTCCAACGGGCGATGGCGTAGGCGACTCCCGAGACGCGATCCCGCCCGGCTCACTCGAGGCACAAGGACGAGCGGGACCTCGGGGCGACGCTACCCGATGAGCCAGCTCTCGTCCGGTCGAGGCGTCGCCGCCATCCCGAGTACCTCGGCGAGGAGCGCCGCCGCCTCCTCGATCGTCAGGCCTCCGAGGTCGAGTGTGATCCTCGTCCCCGGGTCGACGGCCGGTCCCAACTCGATCGACCACCCACTGCGCCGCCGAAGGAGGTCGACGACGTCCCCCACGGGGGTCGAGGCGAAGACGAGCCCGCCCGCGATCCACCCGGAGACCGCCTCGGTCTCCGCGGGGTCGAGGGTACGCAGCCCCCCGTCCAGCACGACGCCCTCGCCCGCTCCGACCTCCGTCTCCAGGCCGGCCTCCGAGAGCGACTCGATTCGCACCCGCCCCTCGGTGACGGAGAGGTAGGTCGTGCCCTCGACCTCGTGTACGGTGAAGCGGGTCCCAAGCACCGTCACGCGGGAGGATGCGGTCTCGACAACGAAGGGGCGCTCGCCGGGCTCGACGTCGAACTCCGCCTCTCCCTCCATCCGCACCAGGCGGCGCTCCGGGTCGAAGCGGTCCGGGAAGGTCAGCGAGGAGCCCGCACCGACCTGAACGGTCGAGCCGTCCGCGAGCGTCACGGACTCCGACGCGCCGGGCGCCACCGCGATCGTCCGGAGGGTGGACTCGACTGCGGTCGACCGCAGGAGGGGCAGGCCGATCAGGAGGGCGACCCCCGCGGCGACGGCGACGGCGAGACCCCATTGGCGGCGCGCGCGTGGACGGTGGTGCACGCGCGGACGGTGGGTCGGGGCCGCCCGTCCCCGCGGCGTCCCACCCACTTCGGCCGCTTCCGAGGCGCGCCCGTCTCTGCCGCGTTCCCCCGTGTCCCGCCCCGCTTCTTCCGCGACCCGCGCCCTCATGCGCGCCCACGCCTCGTCCACGGGGGGGACCTCGACCGTGCGGGCCGGCGCCGTCGACTCCCAGAGCCGGACCAGCGTCCGGTACTCCCGCTCGTTCGCGGGGTCCGCCGCGCGCCACTCGGCGATGCGCGCCTCCTCGTCGGGAGTGGACTCCCCCGCCAGCGCGCGACCGATCCGCGCGGCCATGATCTCGTCGATCCTCGGCGTGTCGTCGGACATCAGGGGAGATCCACGCGCAGGGTGATGGAGGGGAGGAAGCCGAGCTGGGGGACGTCGTCGAAGAGGATGCGCCCGTCATCCGCCTCGTAGCGACGGTACCACGGGTTCCGGCGGTCGAGCACGTTGTAGAGGGAGGTCGTCACCGTCCACCGGCGCCCCCCAACCTCCGCCTCGTACCCCAACGAGAGGTCGAGGCGGGCGTAGCCGGGGAGTCGAGCGCTGTTGCGCGCACCCTCGATCAGCTCGGGGTCGTCCTCCTCCTGCGGGTCGTCGATCACCCCGACGATCGGGGTGAAGGGCCGGCCCGATCGGGCCACGAAGAAGGCACCGAGGCGCCATCCGCCCCACTCGGCGTCGCCGACCAGCTCGAAGGTGTGCGGACGGTCATGCGTGGCGGGAAAGGCCGCCCCGTCGTCGATCGCGTCGAAGCGGTGGCGGACGCGCGCGGCGGTGTAGTTCACACGCGCCGACCAGGGCCCACCGTCCCACCGGAGGGAGCTCTCGACCCCGTGCACCTCGGCGCGACCATCGAAGTCGAAGAGGGGGCTCGTCGTGCCGCGGGCGTCGGTGAAGTCGCCGATTCCCTCGCTCCGGCGGAGGTAGCCGGCGACGCGCACGCCGACGCGCCGTCCGCTCCACTCCACGTCCAGGACGGCGTGATCGCTCCGGGTCTCCCGCTCGGTCAGGAGCCAGACGGAGACGGGGACGCCGAAGAGCGTCTCGTCCGTAACCTGTCCGAGCCACTGGTGGTAGCGCCCGCCGGACACGCCGACTCGCCACCCCCCGCCCGGCATCCAGTCGGCGGAGGCCGCGGGCGACCAGAAGCTCTCACCAAGCTCCCCGGATCGGGTCCAGCGAACTCCCCCCCGGAGTTCGACCGCCGGAACCGGACGCCACCGGTCCTCCAGGAAGAGTGATCCCAGAAGGTCGTCCGAACCGTCGAGGAGCACGTTCGCGTCGCCGGGTCCGTCGCTCTCCTCCCGGAGCTCGTCGAGGCGAAGATCGAGTCGCGTGAGGTCGCCCCCGAGGCGCAGTCGATGCCCGGCGCCCGCCTCCCAGAGGACCTCGCCGCGGAGCGCCGACTCCCGCACACGGTTCTCCTGCTCGACGTAGAGCGACCCGAGCGGGGCCTCGTCGCGCTCGACGTCGAAGCCGTTCGCGACGCGGTCCAGGTAGGTGGTCGTGCTCAGCGTCGTGCGGCTCTCGACCTCTTCCGACCAGTGGCGCTGCCACCCGAGGGAGAAGGAGTTCGACTCCCGGACCGTCCCGAGTTCGTCGGTGGCGTCGGCGCCGTCCTCCTCCCCGGTCAGTCTCTGCTGGAAGCGGTCGCGGGCCAGGAAGCCGGCGAGGTGGACGACATCGTCACGCGTCGGCCGCCAGCGCGCGGAGAGGTTCGCGTCCACGAATCGGAAGCCGCGCTCGCCGAGCGCGTCGCGATCGGCCTCCGGTGCGGAGACGTCGAGGAGGGACTCGCGCAGCGCGGCGGGCCAGAGCCGTGTCGTCCCCCCGCGAACCGAACCGCGAAGCTCGAGGGTGGGGGAGAGCCGTCGCTGGACCGAGAGGGAGGAGGCGAGCGGACCGACGCGGATGCGGGTGCGGTTGGTGGGCGCGACACGTCCGGTGCCGTCTTCGCTCCGGAGATCGAAGACCGATCCGGCGCGCTCCGCGAAGCGGGTCGAGAAGGCGCTTCGGTAGAGGTCGACGCGCTGCACGGCGTCGGGGTTGAGCGGACTGAAGAAGCCGAAGAGGTGCCCCGAATGGTAGACGGTGATCGCGTCGAAGCGGACGAGGTGCTGGTCCGGGGGCGCGCCGCGCACGAAGAGCCCGGCATTCGCGTCCGCTCCGAGCGACACACCCGGGATGGTCTCGAGCGCGCGCAGCAGGTCCTCGCCACCGGTCGCCGGCACCTGCTCCACCAGCTCCGGGAGGACGCGGGCAGGGCCACCGCGCAGTCGCGAGACCACGGATGCCTTCGCCTCGATGCGCAGCTCGCTGAGGCCGATGACGACGGGGTCGAGCGGGAGGAGAAACTCCCCAGCCGGGTCTGCGGCGGCGCTCCCCGCCACGTAGCCCAACGCCTCCGCGCCCACCCGGTCCACGCCCTCGAGCAGGAGGAGGGAGAAGCGTCCATCAGGCCCGGAAAGGGTGGAGGCGGGTCCGGCGACGACCTCCGCCGCGGCGATCGGCCGCCCGGAGCGGGCGTCGACCACGCGACCGGCCAGCCGACGGGCCCCTTGGACGCCGGTCGGTGCCTGGACCACGACCTGCCCCGCCACCCACCGCCAGCGCAGTCCCAGCGAAGAGAGGAGTCGGTCGAGGGCGTCGCGCAGCGCCTCTCCCTCGGACGCGATCGAGGCTCGCAGCTCCGCGATCGCCCGGTCGGCATAGGCGAAGCGGACTCCGGCCTCCGCGCCGAGACGGTCGAGGAGGTTGCGCAGCGGGAGCTCCGTCGCCGCAAGGGTGATCGGTCGGTCCAGCTCGCTCTGCGCGGTCATCGCCTCGCTCGTCGTCGTCAGGGTCAGGAGGAGGGCGATCACCCACCCTCCGAACCTGCAGACGCACGAGCGGCCCACCCCCCTCACGGTCCCCCTCCCCAGAGCGCGATCCCGAGGACGGCGATGGAGACGAGAACGGTTCCAATCCCGGAGATCGCTAGCGCGAGCGAGGTCAGTGCGCTGCCCACCCCGGAGAGGAGGAGAGCCCCGAGCGCTCCGAGGAACGGTGCGAGCGCGGTGCGGAGGGAACGGAGGGCCTTCGACATCCGTGCTTCGATCGCCTTCACCGACACGCCCTGCACCTCCGAGATCTCCCGGTAGGAGAGGCCGTCGATCCGGCTCAGGAGGAAGGTCTCGCGCAGTGTGCCCGGGAGCGCGGCGATCGCCTCGCGGACGGCGGGCTCGATCTCGACGTCCTCGATCGGCGCGATGGTGGGCGGCGGACGGGTCGCCTCGGCGGCGGCGTGGGCGTCGCGCACCGCGCGCCTGCGGTAGCGGTCGATGACCAGCCGGTTGGCGATGGTGATCAGGTGGGAGCGGAGTCGCTCATCGGTCGGGGGATCGTCCGACTTCCAGAGGCGAAGGAAGGTCTCCTGAACCAGATCGGTCGCCTCCTCGGCCCCCGCCGGAAGTCGCCGCGCCACGAAGCGATAGACGACGTCGTAGTGGGCGCGGAAGGCCGCCTCGAAGGCGGTGTCGTCGAGGCCGGAGCGGGTCAGGGTCGAGTGGGTCGAGGGGGAGTCGTCGCAGGCGGACGGCCGCGGTCCAACCTTCGGCCCGCTACACGGCGAGGCCAGCGCGGGTTCACGGGTTCCGACGGTCGAATCCGCACGGGACCGATGGATCACGGGTCGGCGGGATCGCGTCCTCGCCCGGGCTTCGTCGCCGCTGAATCGTGTCCCTGCACGGCAGAAACGGGTCGGAATGCGGCATCGGCGGTGCGAATCCGACCCCACAAGTCCATTCATGTCATGGAGTTCCGGGATGCGCCCGCGGATCGCACGATCTTCCGCACTTTGCGAGTCTTGCAGCCCTGGAATCGGCGTCGGCAACGTTCGAGTCCGTCCTCTCGACCCCTGGGTGCCGATGACGAACGACCGCGCCGCCACGACAGATCGACCCCGCCCGGAGCCCCCGGCCGGCTTCACCCTGATCGAACTCCTGATCGTGGTGCTGATCATCGGTGTGCTCGCCGCGGTCGCGATTCCGAACATGCAGTCCGCCCTTCTGCGCGCCCGCGCCGCCGAGGCGGTCGGAGATCTGCAGGCGATTCGGGTGGCGACGCTGAACTACCTCGTCGACCGGGGTGAGTGGCCGGAGGACGACCGGGTCGGCAACGTCCCACCGGGCCTCGAGGACTACCTCCCCAACGGCTTCACCTTCGAGCGGGAGCGGTATCGGCTGAACTACGACAACTGGTCGAGCCACAGCCCCCGCTTCATCGCTGTGACGGTAGAGACCGGCGACGACCCGGAGTTCGGCGACATGGTGCTCGCGATGCTGGGTTCGAACGCCTGGAGCGACGGGAACTTCAAGTTCACCTGGGTCATCGAGTGGCTGGACTAGGGCGGAGACCCGCCAACACCCGTCGCCGGAGCGCCGGGCAGCGCCGGGGACAGCGCGTCGCGATCGCCATCGGTGTGGTCGCGGTCTGGTTCACCGTCGCTCCGCCGGCCTTTCTGCGCCCCGACCCGCCGCCCGCGCCCCCCGAGGAGAACATCCAGGCCGGCCTCGAGATGAGCGTCGCGGTCGTTGCCGGGCAGGTCGTGGCCTTCCGAAACCGGACGGGTGCGCTCCCCGCGACGCTCGAGGAGGCGCTCGCGGAACCGGAGCTCGCGGAGGGGATGCTCTACCTGCAGCTGGGGGGCGGCCTCTTCCAGATCAGCGGGGTCCGCGGTGGGGCGGAGGTCCTGTACCGGTCCGATCAGTCGCTCGACGACTTCACCGCCGAGGCGCGGCGGCGGCTGCAGGGGGTGGGCGGCGGAGGGTGAGATGGCGGGGGTGCGAGGGCGGCGCGGGCGGGCCGGCCGGGTCGCTGGACGAGGACATTCCCGAAGCGAGGTAGGGTGGTGCGCCACTCGTGCGTCTGCTGGGGCACGAACGGGGATTTCGCCCCGTCGAACCCACTCGCTTCAGGAGTTCCCACGATGTTCAGGACGAGACTCGCTCGGTGGACCTCCGGGCTCGGGACGGCAGCGCTCCTCGTCGTCGCCTGCACGGAACCCGAGACCCCGGTCGGTCCCGAGCCGGAGCCCCCCGCCGCGCCCGCTCCTCCGGTCACCCCCTTCCGCATTTCTCCGGCGCCCGACCCCGTGGGCTTCGCCGACTCGTACGGGATCTGGTCGCCCGCCGGCACCGACACCTGCTCGGAGGAAATCCACGACCGGTACCAGACGGTTGGGCCCGACGGGCTCGTCTATCCGACCTGGCACCCCCCCGTCGATCCCGAGACGGGGTGCTGGTTCGGGCACGAGCACGGGACCGATCCACGCACCTCCGACATCTACGAAGAGGTCGGCGACATCCCCTTCGGCTACGCGAACCAGTACCTGGTCGCGAGCGGCTTCCCGGGGCACCGGCACGAGGACCACGTCGGCCACAAGGTCGAGGTCATCAACGATCTGGTGATGGAGACCGACGGCGAGCCCCTCGTCTGCGACATCCTCGCCAAGCTGCACCAGGGCACGCACTCCCCGGACGCCTTCACCAACAACCTGCACGAACTCGCATTCCACGTGCGTTGCAGCGACGGGCTCGGGACCTCGATCACGGTGCTCGCCCCGATCGGGACGCCCGGAGGCTTCGAGACGTGCATGGAGGACGAGTTCATCCAGGTCGGGCCGGCGACGCCCGCCCAGTCGCCGGAAGGGATCGGCACGCGGGTCATCCCGACCGTCCGCTGTGCGCTCGAGGCGCTGGAGGAGGAGTTCGATCTGGTCGTCCACGAAACGTGGGAGACCGAGGTCGTCGTGGGGGAGGAGGACGGACCCTTCTTCGTCGACGTCGGGCCGTACTTCCAGGTCTTCGACCCGAGCCGCCACTACGACCCCTCTCAGCCCCGCAACCTGGCGCGTTCCGCGAACCTCTGCTCCGAGGGAGAGGACGAGTTCCTCGAGTGGTGCGAGCTCTACGGCACCCCCGGCGTCGCCTGGGATCATCCCGACACCCCCTTCAAGGGCGTCCTGCGAGGGATGGACGTGAACGGGATCGCCGTTCACAATGCCGAGGGGCCAAACATCTGGTACACCGACCCCTTCGGTCGCGCGTACAGCACCCAACCGTTCCCCGGGTCGATCCGTCAGTGGGCGGCCGTCACCGACACCCGCGAACGTGAGATCGACGGTGGGGACAGCTTCCGCCTCATCGACCACGACGCCCCGGGCGTCCGTCCGATCAACTGACCGCCGGAACTCTGGCGGCGTCGGGCGACGACGTCGCCGCTTGGAGGGGGGCCTGCGCTTGCGGGCCCCCCTCGCCCTCGGTCAGCCCAGGATCTCCTTCGGGTCGACCCGTCCCGCCCGGCGAGCCGGGAGCCAGGCGGCCAGGATCGCCGCGGCGGCGGTCACCGCGATGCTCGCGAGGAGAACCCACGGATCGGTCGGGCTCACCCCGTACAGGAGCGAGCGGACCGCCGTCCCCATCGCGAGCGCCCCCGCGATCCCGACCCCGATCCCGATCACGACGACGGGGAAGATCGCGCGGAGCTGATCGCCCTCCAGGCGGGCGCGGCTGGCGCCGAGGGCGGCGCGGATCCCGAGTTCGCTCCGGCGGCTGCGCACGGTGTACGACGCGACGCCGAAGACGCCGATCACGGAGAGACCCCAGGCGATTCCGGCGAGGGTGACCACCAGCGAACGCGCCGCCCACGGGATCGCGTACCAGCGGTCGACGAGCGAGGTCATCGGGGCGATATCCATGACCGGCTGGGTGGGATCCACGGCCCAGATCGCCTCGCGAACCGCGGCTGCCAGCTCCATGGGTGGGAGGGAGGTTCGTGCGTAGAGTCCGACCGTCCCGCGGGGGGAGCCCTGCTGCGGGACGTAGAGGACGGCCGGAGGGGGCGTGGTCGGACCGAGCGACCAGACGTCTTCGACGATCCCCACGATCCGCATGTCCACGTACCCCGAGTCGTGCGTACTGATGAGCTGCCCGACCGCGTCGCCGCCCGGGTAGTGCCGCTCGGCGAAGCTCCGGTTCACGATCGCGGTTCGCGCGGGGCCCTCCAGGTCCTCCGGGGCGAAGTCGCGCCCCTGCACGATCGGCATCCGCGCGGTGCGGAAGAGGCCTGCATCGACCCGGCGCCACTCCTCGCGGACGGAGTTCACCGGTTGAAGCTCGCGGTCCAGGAAGTAGACGCGGGCGAAGTCGTCCTCCGCCCGGAAATCGACGTAGTCGATCACCCCCGCCTCCTCGACCCCCGGGACGGCCTCCACGCTCTGGACCACCTGCTCGAAGTAGCGCGCCTGGTCTGCAAACGGCTGGTCCCAGACGTCGCCGAAGCGGACGGTCAGGAGCCCCTCCGGCACGAGGCCGAGGTCGGTCTGCAGCATCTCGTCGAGGGAGCGGACGAAGAGCCCCGCGCTCATGCACAGGACGACCGTGACCGCGAGCTCCGCGCCGATCAGCCAGCGGACGCCGCCCACGCCTCGCGCGACACGACCACTCCCCCCCGACATCAGCTCGGTGCGCGACGTATCTCGACCCGCGCGCACCGTCTGCAGGACGGCGGGGAGGCTGAGGAGGAGGCTCGCGCCGACGGCGACGGCGAGCCCGGTGATCGCCACGCCCGGCGCCAGCTCCGCATAGAGGACCGGAACGGCCGCGGCGGAGTCCGGGATCGGGATCCACGGCGGGACGATCTCGGCGAGCTCCGCGAGGAGCATCGGTGCCACGGCGAGCCCGATCCCGCCGCCGACGAGGGCAAGCAGGACCGGTTCGAGCAGCAGGACGCGGAGGAGTCCCCGACGCCCCGCGCCGAGCGCCGCGCGGATGGCGAGCTCCTCCCGGCGCACCGCGGTCCGGACCCGGAAGAGCGTCGCGAGGTTGAGCGCGGCGACGAGGAGGACGAGCGTCACCGCACCGCCCAGGAACCAGAGGACCGAGCGGACCGCCTCGGTGGTGATCCGCTGGATCGGCTCGGCGTGGAAGTCCCACCCCTCGAAGCCCGAGTACTCCGCCTCGATCTCCCGCGCGACCCGGCCGAGTTCGGCGTTGAGCTGATCCCAGCTCGCGCCCGGGCGGAGCCGCGCAACGACGTTGTAGTGGATGTTGCCCCGGTCCTGCGCCTCCAGGAGGTCGTCGTGCAGGACGCGGACGATCGGTGCGGGGGCGAGGAAGTCGGCGCCCTCGCCCATCACGCCCAGGATCGTGTGGGGCACGCCCTCCAGCCGGAGCGCGCTCCCGACGACGTCCGGATCGGCCTCGAGGTGATCCCGCCAGAAGCCGTGCGACACGAGGATCGAGGGCGCTCCACCCGAGCGGCGCTCGGTCTCCCCGAACCCGCGACCCTGGGCGGGGGCGATCCCGAGTACGTCGAGGACGTCGGCCGAGACGTCGAGCGCCGTGAAGACCTCCGGCCGTCCGTCGAGCTCGATGTAGGTGCCGTCGTAGTGGAAGGTCGCCACGCGCGCCGTCGTCAGCGACTCACGCAGGTCGAGGGTGTTCGGCCCCGAGATCACGTCCCGCCGTTGGCCGTCTTCCAGGTTGCGCCCCCAGACGAGCGCGACCGACTCCGGCTCCGGATACGACGGCTCCGCGAGGAGCGTCCCCTGGATGTAGCTGTAGATCGTCGTGTTGGCGGCCACCGCGCAGGCGAGCACCACGACGGCGGTGAAGACGTAGCCGCGGCTCTTCCAGAGCGAGCGCAGCACGAAACGCAGATCCATTCCCCATCCCCGTCCCATTCCCATCCCCTCGTCTCGTAGTTGGTTGGCGCGGAGCACCGCCGCCCCGCTTCCCAGGTCCCACGCCATCGCGAGCGTCGCCCGCCACCCCGCCCCCTGGCGGGTCCAGCGGTGTGCAGCGACCTCCCAGATCTCCTCGCCGTAGAGACGGCGATGGCCGCGTGGGAAGAGCGGGAGCAGCGCGCGCAGCCACGATGGAGCCCGGCGCGTCGGCTCGGCTGCGGGCGGCGTGGACCGCCCGCGCTTCGTTCGGCCGCTCATCCGTCGATGCCGAGCGCCCGCACGGAGGTGAGCAGGTCGGCCTGGCGAGCGGCCTCGGCGCGGAGGGCGGCGAGGCCGGCGGCCGTCACTCCGTAGATCTTCCGTGGGGCGCCGGCGCCCTCCGAGACCGCCTCCTCACCGCGAAGCTCGATCCACCCCGCCTCCACGAGCTGGGCGATCGTGCGGTAGAGCGATCCGGCGTTGAAGCGGACCGAGCCGTCCGAGCGCTCCTCGATCCGCTCCATCAGCCGGACGCCGAAGGTGGCCTCCTCCGCGAGGAGGAGGAGGATCAGATAGTGCCGCGGGTTGAGCGGTCCGCTGGGGTCGATCGGCATGCCGGAGGCTCCGTCTCGGATTCAATATGCACGATGCATATTTTCAACGAAACGGAGTGGCGGTCAACCCTCGCGGGGCGGGCGGCCCCCGCCGGTCCCCGAGTGGACCGGGCGCTCCCCGGCCTCAGTCCCCCGTCTCGACCGGGGCCCGCACGAGGTTGCCCCACTCCGTCCACGAGCCGTCGTAGTTGCGGACGTTCTCGAAGCCGAGCAGGTGCTTCAGGACGAACCAGGTGTGGCTGGAGCGCTCCCCGATCCGGCAGTAGGCGACGACTTCGTCACCCGCCTGGAGCCCCTTCTCCTCCATGTAGATCCGCCGCAGCTCCTCGGCGGAACGGAAGGTCCCGTCCTCGTTCGCCGCCGTCTTCCACGGCACGTTGCGGGCGCCGGGGATGTGGCCGCCGCGGAGGGTTCCCTCCTGCGGGTAGTCGGGCATGTGCAGCAGCTCGCCCCGGAATTCCTGGGGGGAGCGCACGTCGACGAGGGGGCTGCCCGAACTCATGTGCTCGAGCACCTCGTCGCGGAAGGCGCGGATCGGTGCGTCGTTGCGCTGCACGACCGGGTAGTCGGTCGGCTCGCGCTCCGGAACCACGGTCGTGATGTCGCGCCCCTCGTCGATCCACTTCTTCCGACCCCCGTCGAGGAGTCGAACGTCCTCGTGCCCGAAGAGACGGAAGACCCAGAGCGCGTACGCCGCCCACCAGTTGAAGGCGTCGCCGTAGAAGACGACGGTGTGGTCGCGGCGAATCCCCTTTCGGCGCATGAGCTCCGCGAAGCCCTCGCCGTCGACGTAGTCGCGCGTGACCGAATCGTTGAGATCCATGTGCCAGTCGACCTTCACCGATCCGGGGATGTGCCCGGTGTCGTAGAGGAGGACATCCTCGTCCGACTCGACCACCACGACCTCGGGGTCGCGGAGGTGTTCGGCCAGCCACTCGGTGCTGACGAGGCGCGAGGGGTCGGCGTACTGCTGGAAGCGCTCGGCGGGGTCGTGGGCGACGGGCATGGTTCCGGGGGGAGGACAGGGCGGGAGACGGGTCGGCCCAATGGACCGACCGTACGTCCTCGCGGGTACCCGTGCGGGCCGTTTCGGGTTCGTCGCCGTCCCGACGATCCCGCCCCCTCCGCTGCCCCGCCGGGCACCGAAACCCCGAGCAGCTCCGATGTCCCTCCCGGCTCCCCTCTCGAGGATCGTCGACCGCTTCCAGAAGTCGCCGAAGGACTTCCGCGTCCAGGCGCTCCTTCACTACGCGAAGAAGGTCCCCGACCTCCCGCCGCGCTACGCTGATGATCCGTCGAAGCTGGAGCGGGTCCACGAGTGCCAGTCGCCCTTCTTCGTGGCCACGGAGATCGACGACGACGGGCGAGTTCACCTCTTCTTCGACGCACCCGCCGAGAGCCCGACCGTCCGCGGCTTCGCGGGGATTCTCCGGGAAGGGCTGGAGAACGAACCGTACGCCGCGGTCCTCGACGTCCCGCCGGACTTCTACGCGTCGATGGGGCTGGACGCGGTCGTCTCGCCCCTTCGCCTGCGGGGAATGGGCGCCATCCTCGCCCGCATGAAGCGGCAGATTCGCGAAGGCGTCGGCGAGGCCTGACGCTACAGCCTGGCTCCGGGCGTCCGACGCTGGAGGCCATGAGCCAGATTCGCCGCACGGACCCGATCGTCCAGCCCACCCGACGCGCCCACGGCGCGCTCGAGACCCACTTCGACCGCCGGGAGATGTACGTCCCGGAGGACGACGCGGGGTGCGTGGAGCTGATCCGGCGGGCGGAGGCGCGGCTGGCGCGGGGCGCGGGGGGCGGGGGGCGGAGCATCCTCGGCGGCGTCGGGGGCGACCCGGAAGAACACGTCCGCGTCGGGGATGTGATCGTGGCGGCCATGAGCGGATCGGAGGCGACCTGCGTGCGGGCCATCGAGCTCCTCGCGCGCCTCCCGGAGTCCGTCCTGCGAGCCTTCGAGGGAGAGCTCTTCGCCCTCGTGCAGGTGCACATGCTTCGGAGAGAGCCGCGCCGCGTCCTCCTGACCCCGCCGCTCGAGGCGCTCCTGCGGCACCTCCCCTTCTGGCCGGACCGGGCGCCCTTCTCGTACGGGGTGCCGAACGCCCCGACGATGCACTGGCCGGAGGAGGTCCGGACCTTCCTCCGCCGCTCCAGCGCCCTCGACGATCCGGCGCTCCCCGAACTCCTCGCCATTGCCGAGCGCTTCCCGCGCCTTCACGCCTTCGCCCTCGACCGACTGCTCGTCGGGCCGGGGCCCACGCCGGAGGCGGCGGGTCGACTCGCGTCGAGGTACGAGCCGGCGGTCCTCCCGCTCGTGCGACACGGGGACGAACGGGTCGCCGAGGAAGCTCGGAAGGTGGCGTCCGTCTGGCTCGATCGGATCGAGCTGCCGACGAGCCCGCCGACGCTCGAGCGCTTCGGACACGACCCCTCGCTCCTCGACCAGCTGGGGCGAACCCGCGCGGAGCTCCTCCGTATCGTCGTCGACGAGCACCGCCCGGACCTCGTGACCGAGGACCTCGGAACGCGCGCCCTCGGCCTCCTTCGCCAGCTGTGGCGAGATCGAGAACTCGAGCGGCTGCACCTGCACGCGCGCGGGCACCGCTTCCTGATCCTCGCGTCGCTCTCGGCGCCCGCCGACGAGGTCGACCCCGCCTACCTCGAGCGTCTGGTCGAGCTTCTGACCCAGCCGGGAGCGCCCGACCGAACGCTGGCGACCGTCCTCTCTCACCCGAACGTCGACGAGCCGCTGCTCGAGCGCCTCCTGGCCGCGATCCTCGAGAAGGGGGGCCGGATCATCGACCAGTCGCGACGGCTGGCCCACCCCCTCTTCCCGCACCACCGCCCCGCCTTTCGGCGCGCGATGATCGAGGGGTACCGTCGGACGATCGGCTCCCCATGGCTGGTGGAAGCCGTCTTCATGGCCACGCCCCCGGAGGAGCTCCACGAGTCGCTCCGCTTCCTCATGGCGAACAACGCCCAGTCGCTGCCGACGCTCGTGCGGCGGTGGATCGGCGAGAACCCCGGCGGCGGCGGGCGCACGAGGATTCCTGCCGCGATCCTGCGGCAGCTGAAGTCCGACTCGAACGCGGGGATGGCGCTGGCCGGATCGCTCCTCGAGGAGTACCAGCAGGCCGTACCCGAGTCCGCGGAGTTCGCCTGGTCGCTCGACCTGAGCCGGCCGTCCGCGGGTGGTTCGGGCGAACTGGTCTGGGACCTCTAGAGCCGATCCGGGCGGTGCTGCGCTGCGTTCAGGCGGGTGCTGGGGGCCGGGGGTGAGGTGGACCCCACGGTCCGGCTGGCCCAGGGCGTGGGAGCCGCCCTGCTATCCTCCGACTACCGACCGAACCACTGCACCGCCGTCTCGAGTGAGACGTTCGTGAGGTCGTTCCCCGACTGGTAGTAGCGGTTGAGCTCGCGGGTCAGGGTGGCGCCCCAGCGCAACGACCACTGCTCGCGGATCCGGCGCTGTCCGGAGAACTCGAGGTCGAGGGCGACGTGGGGGGCGGAGTCGGGCTGGCCCGCGTAGCTGCGGTGGTAGACGTCCGCGTCGACGGTACGACGGCGGAGCAGAAGACCCAGGCGCCCGCGAGGCGAGAAGAGGTCGGCGCCCAGGGACTGCGAGTTGCCCCCTGGACCAATCCAGGCCCCGAGGACCCGACCCCGGTGTGTGTGGCCCTGGTGGATGTCGCCGTTCGTGTACCAGGAGAGGTCCAGCCGCGTGACACTTGCCGGGTTGGGGCGCTCGAGGCGCGTGAGTTCTCCGGAGAGCGCCAGGATCCTGCCACGCTCCAGTCGAAGGGCCCGGCGAAGGCCGATGAACCAGGCCTGTGACGACTCGGGCTCGCGGAAGAAGTGCCGCAGGTTGAACGGGTAGTCCTCGATCCCCCACTCTCCGTACACCTCCAGGCCGGAGCCCGGGAGGTGCCACCGGAGGAAGAGCGAGACGAGCTGGTTCGTGTCCGGGTCCTCTCCTGCCGCGCTCCTCGTCAGGTCGAGGCTGAACGGAAGGAGGAGGGCTCCCGCCCCCGGCCCGTCGCCCCATACTCGATGGATGAATCGAGTCCCGCCCAGAGCCAGTCCCTCCAGGAAGGAGGGCGAGAAGGCCGCGGCGAGGCCCGCGACGAAGGGACTACTGTTCGGCACCGACCCGACTCCACTGTCGGACGAGCGGCCTGCGATCCACTGAAGCTCCACCGTCCCGATGCCGACCGAGATCGGCCTCCGGCTGGAGACGTCGAAGTGCGGAAAGCCGGCCGTGTTGTCGGTCAGGATGAGCCCGTTCTCCCAACCGGGTCCCCACCACCGTCCCTCCGTGCCGAAGCCGACGGAGACCGACCCAAGAAGGAACCGCGCGCTGGTGTGCCCCGGGTCGACCGAAGCCCTCGCCCCGTCCCGGGGTCGTTGAGGAAGGTCGATTGCGGGGGCCCAAGGGTACCCGAGCGGTGAGCCGGGAGTGGTGAAGGGCCCCACCCCCAGCTCGAAGTCCTGATTCTGGCTCACGTGGAACACGGGTGCCACCGTCACCTCGAACCACGACGACCCGAACCGCGCCTCGACCCCGCTCCACGCGGTGAGCCCTCGGCCCTTCCAGACGGGACCGGCGTTCGGCCCGTACGGCACGGACGAATTCCAGCTCACACCGGACCACGCCGAGAGCGGAGATCCGGGCCCTCCCCGCCGAAGTGCTTCACGCTGGCCTGCCGAGTCGGCGAGGGAGGGGTCGGTCACGGTGAAGGACCCGACGACCGGCTCGCCCACGAGCTGCAGGGCGCGGAGCCACTCCCGGGACTCGGTCGAGACTCGACCCTGCCCCGCGAGCGGAGTCGCGAGAACCAGGCAGCACAGGGAGAAGACGGCGAGCGACCTCCTCATTGGGGCCTCCACGCGAGGTCGACGCCGACCCGATGGCCGAGGATGTCCCGTCCCGTCATGAACCAGTTGAGTTCCCCCGAGAGTTCGTAGTGCGCCACGACATCGAACGGACCTCTGCGAAGCAGGACCCTCCCGCCGACATCGATCGCGGTGGGGCCGTCGAGGAAGCTGGGCAGCTCGGTCCGAAGGTAGGCGTCGCGGTCCCGGGTGCGTCGGCGGAGATGCCCTTCGATGAACCCCCCGGGGGCGTACAGCGTCAGCCGCAGCAGCTGGGCACTCCCCCCCGGTCCCACCCATGCCCCCAGCAGCTGCCCCCGCAGGGTATGCCCCTGCCGAACCAGGTCGTGCTGGTACCACGAGGTGTCGCCGCGTCCACCGAAGGACTGTGAGGACGAGCGCTCGAGGTGGATCGCCTCGAAGGCTCCCGACAGCACGAGGTCGGATCGGAGCCGACCGGCCTTCCGCAGCCCGAGGAGCCACCCCTGCGAGTGCCCCAGGCTCTCGGCCAGATCGCGGACCCCCTCCGCGGCGTCGTCGCGCGCCCACTCCCCCCAGACCTCGAAGGCGTCCTCGGGGAAGCGCCAGCGGAAGAAGAGCGAGCCGATCTGGTTGAAGGGGTCCTGGTCGTCCACCGATGCGCCGACCGGGTCGGAGCGGGGGACGGGCCGCACCGCTTCGAAGAGATCGCCCCCACCGATCCCACCGTCGGGGACGACTCGCGTGGCGGTCCGCGCGAGGCCGAGGGTGAGCCCGGGGAGCGGGGCAGGGGTGAAGGAGAGGGTGAAGCCGGTGAGGAAACGCGAGTCGTCGTCCTCCAGCGCGCGCCACACCTCGCTGCTCGCCAGCCCGCCCCAGATCCACTGTCCCTCGAGGAGACCGAAGCCGACGTCGAGCGGATCGAAGACGCTGATCGAGAGGTGCGGAAAGCCGCCGGCGTGCGGTCCCAGGACGATCGAGTTGTCGATGCCGGGGCCCCATCGGAGCGACTGGGCCCCCGCCCCGTCCTCCGCGGGGCCAAGTCGGACTCCCAGCGAACTCTCCCCGAGGGAGAGCTGATCGACGGCCCCGGTACCGAGTCGCTGGGGAAGGTCGACTCGGTCGCTGAAGGGGTAGGGAAGCCCCTCGATACCGTCGATCCGCTCGGCGAGCAGGAAGGCGTCGTTCGTCGAACTCCAGAACTCGGGCCGCAGATCGACGCGCACCCGTCCCCAATCGAGGCGTGTGCCCACGGACAGGGCCCCGCTCGACCCCTTCCCCTTCCAGATCCGTCCGTCGTTCGACGCATTCGGCACGCTGGAGGAGTAGTAGCCGCCGAAGTCGACGCGGCTGGCGCCGATCCGGACCGGTCCGAGGTGACGCTCGGATCGAGTCGCCCGCGTGGGCGCCCACGGCCCGCCCTCCACGCGACGCGTCCCGAAGGGCGCCAGCATGGTGAAGCCGTACCCAACCGAGTCCTCTCCGAGGAGCTGCGCGATCCGCCCGACCTCGACCTCGTCGAGCCAGGACCGGATCGCCTGGCCGTCGAGCGCGCGGGGCGGCGCGATCAGCGTCAGCACCAGCGCGGCGAGGAGGGGAGTCGTCCGGACGGGGGACGAGATGACGAGCCCTCTCGACGGGTGGGGCTGGGGAGGTCGCACGGGAGGCGTGGGAGGCCGAAGGGAGAAGGCAGTCGCTATACTAGCCGGAGCGTTGAGGCGCGGACACCGCCCGTCGCGCCTGCTCCCACCCGCCCCTCCACGATGGCCGTTCTCGACACCGTCCTGCGTCCCCGACTCCGACGGGAAGTGCTTCGGGTCGGTCGACGAGCGGGGTACGGCGCGATGGATGTGGCCGTCCCCGCCCTCCTGATCCTCGTGGCGTCGCTCTTCGAGCTCGCCTCCTGGGCGCTCCTCGTTCCGCTCGCGGACTCGGTCTCGGATCGATCGCTCGAGGCGCTCCTTCAGTCTCCGTGGTTGAGCTGGTCGACCGGGATCCTGGAGCTCGCCGGAGCCGGGACGAGTCAGGGAGCGGTCGCGATCCTAACCATCGGCGTCGTGATCGCCGCGCGCACGGTCGCGCTCTGGATCCGCGTCGTACGCCGCATCTTCGTCCTCCGCCGGTCCGTGCGGCAGATCCGGGCGCTGCAGGTGGCGACGCTTCGACGCATTCTCGGCTTCGGCCGCCAGTGGTTCGCGGCGAACGGCCCGGGCGGGGTGCAGCACCAGCTTCAGTGGGCCGGAACGTCGATCCACCTCCTGCGAGCGGCGCAGAACGCCGTTTCGGACGTCGTCGGCATCCTCATCAAGCTCGGCGTGATGGTCGCCCTGTCGATTCCGCTCTCCGTGTCGATGGCGATCGCCCTCCCCGTGATCAAGCTGATGATGACGCGAATGACGGGGCGGATCGGGCGGGTGGCCGCCGAGGAGGCTCGTGTGGAGCCGGCGATCCGGGATCGACTTCACGACCTCCTCGGTTCGATGCCGCTCGTGAAGGCGGTCGGCAGGGAGGACGAGAGCGCGACCGAGTACGAAGGTCTCCAGCAGTCGCTGGACACCCTGACGGTCCGCCGCGGGACGCTGTCGAGTGTGCGCTGGCCCCTCGAGGAGCTGCTCGTCCTCCTCACCGTCTTCGCGGTCCAGGTCGTCCTGATCCTGTCCGATCCGGACTTCCAGCTGGGCGATCTCGCCGTCCTGGCGGCCTTCCTCCTCCTCGTCCAGCAGACGCTGCCGCACCTGCAGGGCCTCACCAACTTCGCGACTCAGGTGGCCGAGGCGGCGCCGAAGGTCTTCGCCGTCGCCGACTTCTGGAGCGACTCCGGCAAGTTCATGCCGCCCGCGGGCAGCCGTGCCTTCGTCGGTCTGGACACGGCCATCGAGCTGCGGGGCCTGACCTTCGGGTACTCCCCCGGGTTTCCGGTCCTGACCGACGTCTCGACCCGGCTGGACGTCGGCACGCATGTGGCCGTCGTCGGGGAGACCGGTTCGGGGAAGTCGACCTTCGCCCACCTGATCGCGCGCTTCCACGACATCGAACCGGGTCGCATCCTGGTGGACGGGGTCGACCTGCGGGACCTCGAAGCGGGCTCGTACGCGCAGAAGGTGGCGCTCGTCGCACAGGAGAGCTGGATCCTCCACCGGTCGCTGCGTGAGAACCTCCTCTTCGGCGTCGACGACCACCCAACGGACGAGGAGCTGCTCGAGCTCCTCGCCGAGGTCGGCCTGGAGCTTCCGGGCGCCGACGCCGACGCGGAGCACGAGGTCCTCGAGCGCCCGCTCGGCGATCGAGGGGCGCAGCTCTCCGGGGGACAGCGACAGCGCATCGCCCTCATTCGCGCGCTGCTCCGGCGGCCGGACGTCCTGATCCTGGACGAGGCCACCTCCGCGCTCGACAGCCGGGTGGAGCGCCGGGTCCTCGACATGGTCGAAGCCCGATTCCGAGGTCGTCTCCTCGTCACCATCGCGCACCGGCTCAGCACGATCCGCTCGGCCGACCGCATCCTCGTCTTCAGCGCCGGTCGACTGGTCGAGAGCGGGGGGTGGGACGAGCTGCTCGCCAGGGAAGGAGAGTTCGCGCGGCTTCACCGGGCTCAGTTCGGGCCGCGCATCGAGGCCGACGTCGGCACCTGACCCCGGTCTCGGTCGACGCCGTCTGGGCGAAGATCGAGGAACCCGTCCCCCTCCGCACTGTATCCGGTGGCTCCGTCTCGAACGGACGGCCACCGAACCCCCTCCTCGCCCTGCAGTCGTTCCATGAACCTCCGTACCACCTCGCCGATCGAAGACGCTCTCGTCACTCCTCCCGCCGGTCTCGATCCGAAGTTCTTCACCCGGCAGGAGTATGCCGCGTACACCGAGGAGAACCACGAGGTGTGGGGCATCCTCTTCGAGCAGCGCATGGCGGAGCTCGAGGACACCGGGTCGGAGGCCTTCCTCTCCGGTGCGGAAGTCATCGGACTCGACGCCTCCCGCGTCCCCGATCTGGAGGACGTGAACCGCCGTCTCGGGGAGCGGACCGGGTGGGCCGCCATCCCGGTGACGGGGTTCATCGAGGCGCGGCAGTTCTTCGGCTGCCTCGCCGAGCGCCGCTTCCCGACGACGATCATCGTGCGGTCGCGGGAGCAGCTCGAGTACCTCCAGGAGCCGGACATCTTCCACGACGTCTTCGGCCACGTCCCGCTCCACGCCAACCCGACCTTCGCCGACTTCCTCCAGACCTTCGGAGCGGTCGCGTACGAGGCGGAGTCCGAGGCCGAGATCCGGGCGATGGCGCGGCTCTTCTGGTTCACCGTCGAGTTCGGGCTGGTGAACGAGCGGGGGAGGACCCGGATCTACGGGTCGGGTCTGATCAGCTCGGTGGGAGACGCGGCGAACGCGCTCGGGCCGAACTGCGACCGGCGCCCCTTCTCGCTCGACGCGGTGATCCGGCAGGACTTCGAGATCGACCGCCTGCAGGACGTCCTCTTCGTGGTCGACGACTTCAGCCAGCTCTTCGACGCGTGCCGCGAGGCGCAGGAGCGGCTCCGGGCGGGGACGCTGACGGAGTAGCCCCCCGGCCGGCCGGAGGGCTCACCGCGAGTCGGGTCCATCCGAGGGCAGTACCGCTCGGGGACCGATTCCCCGACGGTTCACCGCGCCGGCCCGAGATACCCGCGCCGGAACTCGAAGCTCTCTCGGGCCTCCTCCGGCGTTCCGAGTTCGCGCGTCGTCCCCGCCGTCATCCAGATGACCTGGTCGGAGACGCCGAAGAGGTCGTCCACGTCGTGTCCGGAGACCGCGACCGCGCACCCCGTGTCGGCGAGGTCACGGATCGCGTCGGCGACATCCTCCCGATCGCGGGGGGCCACCCCGGCGAAGGGCTCGTCCGCCAGGAGACAGGCGGGGGCGCGCACCAGCGCGAGCGCGAGGGAGAGCCGCTGTCGTTCGCCCCCCGAGAGGCCGACGGCACGGTGCTCGAGCCACTCCCCGAGCCGCATCCGCTCCACCGCGTCGTTCAGGCGTCCCGCACCGTCCCACCGACGCGCGTACGCCTCGAGGTGCTCTCTCACCCCGAGGCCGGGAGCGAGGGAGGCCTCCTGCGACGAATACAGAAGCCCCTGCTGCGCGAGGCGGGCCAGACGCGGCCGAAGCACGGTCCGCCCCCGGAAGCGAATCCACCCCTGGTCCGCACGAAGGAGTCCAGCCGCGACGCGAAAGAGCGTCGTCTTTCCCTCTCCGTTCCGGCCCAGCAGCGCGGTGATCCCGCCGGCTCGGAGTCGCAGTCCCGCCGCGCGAAGGACCTCCCGCTGGCCGAACGAGACTCCGATGCCGTCCGCTTCCAGGACGAGCACATCAGCCACCGACCCCTCCAGCGACTGCCCGGAGTAGCCCTTCGAGCGCCCCGGCAGAGATCGCCGCCGTCGCGGCAACCGGCCACCATGGGATCCCGAGGTTCGCCAGGAAGAGCGTCTCCCTCCGCCGGACCGCGTCGAGGAGGACCGTCGCAGCGGCGAGCCCGCAGACGACGATCCCGAGTGCGACCTGGCCGATCCCCACACTCGCGTAGGCCGCCGCGAAGCGGAGGATCATCCAGGCGAGCCCTCCCCGGAGGAGGAGCACGCCGGGGAGGCCCGGGAGGCGGAGAAGGTGAAGGAGCGCCATGTCCGTGAGACGGAACCCGGCCCCCGGCGGATGTCCGCAACCTTCACCCCGGTGCCGGCATCCGACGTGAACGGGGCGCGAGCGGCGCCCCATCGGTGTGGACCAACCGAATGGGGGGGATGAGGTGGACGATCTGAGGTATGCGCTGCGGATGATGGTGAAGTCTCCCCTCTTCACGGTCGTGGCCGTGGGTACGCTGGCCCTCGGGATCGGCGCGAATGCGGCGATCTACACGGTGGTCGAGGCCGTCCTGCTGGAACCGCTCCCGTACGAGGACCCCGACGAACTCGCGGTCCTCTGGACCCGGAACGACGCCGCCGGTCAGGACCGGTACATGGTTTCGCCGATGGACTTCGACGACTGGCGGAACAACACGGAGGGCTTCGAGGGGATGGCCGCCTTCTGGCCGACGACGGGCACCGTCACGGAGAACGAAGGGGACCCGGTTCGCGTCGGGGTCGTCTACACGACCGAGGACTTCTTCGACGTCCTCGGCGCCCGTCCGATCCTGGGGCGCGGCTTCACCTCGGATGACGGCCCCGGGTCGGCCCAGGTCGCGGTCCTCTCCGAGGGGTTCTGGGAGCGCCGCTTCGGCGCGGATCCCTCCGTCGTGGGGAGCGCGGTCGTCCTGGACGGTGGCCCACTCGAGATCATCGGCGTGATGCCGGGGGTGCAGAGCCACCCGGCCGGTACGGACCTGTGGACGAACATGACGTGGCCGATGCAGATCCAGAGCCGTGGCGCGCGCTGGATGAGCGCGATCGGCCGGCTGGAGGACGGGGTCACCCTGGAGCGTGCGACCGCGGCGCTCGCCTCCACGGCGGCGGGGATCGCCGAGCAGTACCCGGCCTCGAACGAGGGGTGGACCGTCACGACGGCCACGCTCACCGAGACGAAGGTGGGCGACACCCGCGCGGCGCTCTGGGTCCTCCTGGGGGCCACCGCGCTCATCCTCCTGATCGCCTGCGCGACCGTCGCGAACCTCCTCCTCTCCCGCGCGGAGGTACGGGCCGGGGAGATGGCGGTGCGGGTGGCCTTCGGGGCTCCCCGCGGTCGGCTCGTGCGACAGCTCCTGACCGAGAGCTTCGCGCTGGCGGGGGCCGGAGCGCTCCTCGGCCTCCTCTTCGCCCGACTCGGACTCGCCGCCCTCCTTCGGATCGCGCCCGTGAGCCTCCCGCCGGAGGTCGAGATCGGGCTCGACGGCACGGTGCTGGCGGTCGTCGTCAGCGTGAGCCTCGCCACCGGGCTCCTCTTCGGGCTCGCCCCGATCGTCCGCCTTCTCCGGAAGGACCTGCACACCTCGATCCGGCAGGGTGGGCGCGGCTCCGCGGGGTCGGGCGGCGGTGGGCTGCAGCGGAGCTTCGTCGTCGCCCAGTTCGCCATCGCGGTCGTTCTGGTGGTCGGGGCGGGGCTCCTCGTCCGCTCCTTCCAGAACGTGCGCGCCATCGACACCGGCTTCTCGAGCACCGGCGTCCTGACCGCCGAGCTCGACCTCTCCAGCGACGCCGCGCCCGAGGACGCCGACGTAACCGAGTTCTACCGTGCCTACCGGGAGCGGATCGCGGCCCTGCCGGGCGTGGTGTCGGTCGGGGACGCGTCCACGCTCCCGCTCGGGGAGGCGCTCGACTACTCCCAGATCGTGCCCCTCGTCGATCGGGAGGTCCCCGAGGGGATCGAGGTGCGGACCTTCATCCGGCCGGTCTCGCCCGGGTTCTTCGAGGCGATGGGCACGCCCGTCATCGCGGGTCGGGCCTTCGACGACCGCGATCGAACGGACGCCCCCGGCGTGGTCCTGGTGAACGAGGCCTTCGCGCGACGCTTCCTCGCAGGGATCGACCCGGTCGGCGAGCGCATCGGCGACGTACGGCAGCGGTGGGGACCGCTCGGGGAGATCCACCTGGCCGCCGACATCCGCGAGTCGGAGATCGTCGGGGTGGTGAAGGACATCCCGTACGACGGACTTCGCGAAGAGGTGATGCCGGCCGTCTACTTCAGCGGGCTGCAGTCCTCCATCCGCCGTCGGAGCTTCGTGATTCGAACGACGGGGGACCCGACGGCCATCGTTCCGGCGATGCGCCGGGAGCTGGCCGCGATGAACCCGAGCGTGGCGCTCACCGCGATCCGGGAGATGGACGACGTGCTCGGCGACGCCTGGTCCCGGGATCGGTTCAGCACGGTCCTCCTCGGCGGCTTCGGGGTGATCGCCCTCCTCCTCGCCGCGGTCGGCGTCTACGGCGTCCTCGCCTACGCCGTCGAGCAGCGGACCGGGGAGGTCGGGATCCGGATGGCGCTCGGGGCGGACGCCTCGGACGTCCGGCGGCTGATCCTCTCCGACGCTCTCGCCCTCGTGGGCGCGGGTCTCGGGGTCGGGATCGTCGGCGCCCTCCTCCTCTCGGGGACGCTCTCCAGCCAGCTGTACGGAGTGGAGGCGCGGGATCCCGTCGTCTACCTGGGCGTCCTGGCCGTGCTCGCCCTCGTGGGGGTCGTCGCGAGCCTCGTCCCCGCCCAGCGCGCTGCCGGGATCAGCCCCCTGACGGCGATGCGGGAGGAGTGACGCCCGCCAGGATCCATCCGAGCTGATCCCCCAAACGCTCGCGCCAGCTCCCCTCGTTGTGGTCGGCGCCGGGGTACTCGCGGATCAGGTAGTCGCGACCCTCGGCCCGGCCCGCCTCGTCGAGCCAGGCGCCCAGGGCGTCGTGGGGCGGTCCGTACGTCGCGTCCAACCCCTCCGTACCGTAGTCGAAGAACACCCGGACGCCGTCGGCCGGCTCCAGCCCCGCCTCGATGTCGCGGATCAGGTACGGCGTCGGGTCGAGATCGGGGTTCGACCCCCCGGTGATCGAGCCGACGACGTCCTCCGAGATGACGAAGTGCGAGGAGACGCACCCGCACGCGCCGAAGACGTCGGGCCGCGTCTGCACGAGGTGCCAGGAGAGGAGTCCCCCCATCGACGACCCCATGTGGAAGGTGTGCTCCGGGCCGGTCCGGGTGCGGAAGCTCTCGTTCACCCGTGGCATCAGCTCCTCGATCAGGAAGCGGGCGTAGAGGTCCGCCTCGTGCCAGGGGGAGTACTCCTCGAGCCGGCGGGAGGAGTTGAAGACGGCGACCACGATCGCCGGCTCGAAGAGACCGGCCTCCACCCCTGCCACCATCGCCTCGTCGACGCCCCAGTCGAGCCCCCACGAGGACAGCCTGGGATCGAAGAGATTCTGCCCGTCCGACATGTAGAGCACCGGATAGCGCCGATCCGGGTCGTCGGCGTACCCCGGCGGAAGCCAGACCCCGACGTGCCGCGGCTCGACGAGGAACTCGGACTCGACGTCCTCCCAGTAGCGGAGCGTCCCGACCACCCCGCCTCCCGCGGGATCGCGGACGTACTGGATCGGATCGGCCCGGAAATTCGCGAGGGTGTGGCGGACGACGATGTCCTCTTCGTTGATCTGCCAGAGGAAGTTCGGCATCACCGTCCCCGAGGGCCCGAGCGCCTCCCGGTCCCAGCTCCCGAGGTGGAACTTGTACTGGATCCGGGTCCCTGCAGGGAAGGTGAAGGAGCCGGTCCGCACCTCCCCGTCGCCCTCGAGGGCGACGGCGTTCGACCAGCTCCCGAGCGTGGGGTGGTCTCCGGCGACGTAGAGCGTCGGCGTCCCCTCGGGGACGGTGACCTCGAAGTCCAGCCGCACCCCGGCCTCCTCGGAAGTCGCCTGGCCGGAGAGTCCCCGTACGCCGACGAGGAGTACTCCCACCAGGAGGAGACCGGTCGAGTGGACGAACGGTCGGACATGGGTCTGCACGGGAGCACGCTCCGGGAGTTCGGATTCGCGGAGGCCGTGGCCGTCACCGCCCCCGACCCCCCATCTTGAACCGATCTCGAACGTTCCGCAGCCCCCGCGCATCCATGACGACTCCGCTCCTCCTCGCGACCCTCCTCTCCGTCGGCCCCCACGCGTCCCCGCCCTGGACCTGTGGACCGGGCGAGTCATCCGCGGACCGCTTCGAGGGCGCCGCAGCACGCGGACCCGTCTCTGGACGCGCGGACGACTCCCTCGCCCCACGCTCGGACGAACAGTACCGCGCCCTCTGGAACGAGGGGCTGAGCTTCGCCGACTTCTTGGCGACCGCCGACCGTCGGAAGGAGCTCTGGGAGTCGAACTGGGAGAAGAGCGCCGAGATCGACGCCCGGATGTTCGAGCGAGCGGCGGCAGCGGGAGGGGCCTGGCGCGTCCTCGTGATCGCCGTCGACGGGTGCTCCGACTCGGCGTCCACCATTCCCTTCATCGCGAGGGTCGTGGCGGAGGCGGACAACCTGGAGATGCGGATCGTCGACTCTGCGGCCGGGGCCCGGGTGATGGCCGCCCATCCGACGCCGGACGGCCGCAGCGCGACCCCGACCGTCCTCCTCCTCGACGGAGACTTCGAGTCGGCCGGCTGCTTCATCGAGCGACCGATCTGGCTGCGCGATCACATCGTCGAGAACCCGGGCGGGCTGGATCGCGACGGGATCTTCGACATGAAGATGGCCTGGTACGCCGAGAACGAGGGCCGGGACACCGTGGCGGAGTTCGTGGAGATCGTCGAGGCCGCGGGGGCGGGTGGCCGGATCTGCGCCTCGGACGACCGGGGGTAGAACGACCGCGCCCAGGACGACGGGGGTGGGACGAGGCGGCCCCGGCCGAGCGGACCGCCCCGTCCTCGACGCTCAGGTCACGGAGTAGAAGAACTCCTCCTTCACGATCTTCCCGTCCGCCACCGTGTAGTGCGCGACCTCCTTCATCTCGAAGCGCTGGTCGGCGGGCTTGAAGGTCACGTCGAGCTCGAAGATCACCGCGAACCGGTCCTCGCCGTGCGGGAAGGGCCCATCCGCCGCGAAGGCGTGAACCTCGTGGTTGTCGTACCACCACTCCTGTTTGCCCCGCACGGCCTCGATCCCATGCGCCTCGCGCTCCCCCTGGGGCGGATCCCCGGCCTCCACGCTGACGATGTCGTCCGAGTAGAGCTCGTC
>JANQLR010000213.1 GCA_028280525.1 Longimicrobiales bacterium | reverse complement strand
GGCTGAGGCTCCGGCGATGGCCGAGACGACCGCCCCCACACGCCTCGACATCGAGGCGCTCCGCTCCGACTTCCCCGCCCTCCATCAGGAGGTGCACGGGAAGTCGCTCGTCTATCTGGACAACGCGGCGACCACCCAGAAGCCGCGGGCGGTGATCGACGCGGTCGACGCCTACTACGACCACGACAACGCCAACGTCCATCGCGGGATGCACGAGCTGTCCCGCCGCGCGACCGACGGCTACGAGGGCGGACGGGCGAAGGTCGCGGCGTGGATCGGCGCCTCCGACCCGACCGAGCTGGTCTGGACGAAGGGGACGACCGACGCGATCAACCTGGTCGCCTTCGCCTGGGGGATGGACCACCTCTCCGAGGGGGACGAGATCCTCCTCTCGATCCTGGAGCACCACTCGAATCTGGTGCCGTGGCAGATGGTGGCCCGCCGCACGGGCGCGAAGATCCGCTACATCGAGATCGACGACGACGGCGAGTGGGTCCTGGAGGACCTCCCGAAGCTCCTCTCGGCGCGCACGAAGATCGTCGCGCTCAACCACGTCTCGAACGCCCTCGGGACGATCAACCCGGTCGAGACCGTCGTCGCCGGGGTGCGAGTCCGGGCGCCCCAGGCGGTCGTCCTGCTGGACGGGGCGCAGGCGACGCCGATCCTGGACGTCGACGTGCAGGCGCTCGGCGTCGACTTCTACGCCTTCAGCGGGCACAAGATGGCCGGGCCCACCGGGATCGGCGGGCTGTGGGGGCGCAAGGAGCGGCTCGAGGAGATGGAGCCGTACCAAGGTGGAGGGGAGATGATCTCGCTCGTCGAGCGCGACTACTCCACCTGGGCCGACGTCCCGCACAAGTTCGAGGCGGGCACCCCGAACATCGCCGGTGCCGTCGGGATGGGCGCGGCGGTCGACTACCTGCAGAGGGTCGGTCGACGGGCGATCCTCGAGCACGAGCAGGAGCTCTCCGCCTACACCATCGAGCGCCTTCGGGAGATGGGCGGCGTTCGCGTCTGGGGACCGAGGGTGATGGAGCGTCGCTCCGGTGTGGTCTCCTTCTCGATGGAGACCGCCCACCCGCACGACATCTCGACCATCCTGGACACCGAGGGTGTCGCCATCCGGGCCGGGCACCACTGCGCCCAGCTCGTCATGAAGCGGTATGATGTGCCGGCGACGGCGCGCGCCTCCTTCTACCTCTACAACACCCGAGACGAAGTCGACCGACTGATCGACGCGCTCGGGACCGTGCGGAGCTTCTTCGGCTGATGACCACCGGACCCGGGGCGGAGACCCCCCAGCTCGGCTCCCTCTACCAGCAGCTCATCCTCGAGCACTACCGCTCGCCGAAGAACAAGGGCGAGATGGAGGACGCGACGGTCGAGGTGCACATGCGCAACCCGACGTGCGGGGACGAGATCAAGCTCATGCTCCGCGTCGAGGGCGACCGGATCGCCGAGGTGAAGCACTCCGGCCAGGGGTGCTCGATTTCGCAGGCGGCCGTCTCGATGATGTCCGACATGCTGACCGACCGACCGCTCTCGGACGCGGCGGCCCTCGCCGACCGCTTCACCGAGATGATGCACGGCGACGAGGAGGCGGCGAAGGACCGCTCGATGGGGAATCTGCGGGCGCTCGCGGGTGTGCGACGCTTCCCGGTCCGCGTGAAGTGCGCGCTCCTCGGCTTCGATGCGCTGCAGGAATCGCTGAAGAAGTTGGGGGGGTGAGCACCCGCACCTCTGCGGGCCTCTTCGCCGCACTCCTGGTTCTCGCCTGCTCCGGCTCGGAGGGGCCGACCGAGCCTGGCGGTCCCTCGCCGTGGCCCGCGATCCGCATCGAGGGGCCGAATCTCGTTCGTCAGAATCAGATCGTCCGCTATACCGCGACCGTCTTCGACGCGTCGGGTAACGTGCAGAACGACGCCTCGGTGACCTGGTCTTCGGACGCGACCGGCGTGATCTCGATCTCGGGTTCGGGTGTTTCGCGGGCCATCGGAGCGGGGCGGACGACGCTTCGCGCGACGAGCGAGGGGATGCAGGCGTCGCTCGAGGTGGAGGTGACCCCGGTCCGGGTCGCGCGTCTGGAACCGGGGCCGGATCTGGAGATCCGAGTCGGGCAGAACGAGCGGGCGGTGGTTCAGCCCTACGACTCCGCCGGCGGCGTGATCTCGAGCACGACGATCAGCTGGTCGAGCGAGGATCCCGCCGTAGCGACGGTCTCCGGCGGCACGGTCACCGGCGTGTCGGAGGGTTCGACCGGGATCATCGCCGAATCGTACGGTCAGGTCGCCCGGGTCGGGGTGACGGTGATTCGTCGCGCGGCCGCCTCGGTGACGATCGTGGACGACTCGGTGAGCGTGGTGCGCACCCTCGCCCGGCCCGTGAATCCAGTCGTCCTGGACGCGACCGGGGCGAGACTCCCGAACTCGGTGCTGCGCTGGTCGGTCCTGGAGGGACAGGATCGCGTATCCGTTTCGAGCGAGGGCGTCCTGAGGGGGGTCGAGGAGGGCCGGGCAGTCGTCGCGGCCGCCGTGGACGGCGTCGCCGACACCGTCGTGGTGGGGGTCACGGCGGCCCCGCCGGTGGCCTGCGAGGACGAACCCTACCACCCCCGCATCAACGTGGAGGACACGGTCCGGTTCTCGCTCGTTGCGCGCGACGCCTTCGGAGGCGTCCTCGACGTGCCCGTGACCTGGTCGTCCACCTCTCCGGACCTCGCGACGATGTCCGACGACGGCCTGCTGACCGCGGTCGCTCCGGGTCAGGCGACGTTCGAAGCCGCGGGGCAGGGTGAGAGCTTCAACTTCACCGTGGAAGGGCTGGCGATCATCCAGGGTCCGGTGGCCGGAGGGTACATCGGGAGCAGCGGCGCGATACGCCTGGGCGACACCCAGCAGCTGATCTTCGTGGGCCTCGACGCCAACGGCTTCCAGCTGGAAACCACCGCCGAATGGTCGTCGGCCGATCCCGCAATCGCCACCGTGGACGCGGACGGTCTGGTGACGGCCGTGGGGCTCGGAAACACCGTCATCACGGCGACCGCACCCTCCGGTTTCACGGCGACGGTCGAGCAGTACGTCTTCCCCTGGCCCGTCGATTCGATCGTGGTGGCGGACTCGGTGGTGCTCGCTCCGAGCGAGACCCGCTCGCTCGACGTCGTGGCCCTCGACTCGTTGGGGCGGGTGCTGGAGGATCGCGCGGTCGGGTTCTTCAGCCTCGACCCCGGCGTCGTGACGGTATCGGAGGCCGGAGTCCTGACGGCCGGATCGCCCGGCTCGACCCGCGTTCGCGTCACGATCGAGAACGTCTGGCGGGACGTCCCGGTCCGTGTGCGCTCGCTCGGTCTGCGCTCCATGGAGATCGCCGCCCCCCGGAGCGAGCTGAGCGTCGGCGAGAGCGTTCAGGCGTCGGTGGTCGTGCGGGACTCGCTGGGGGCGGTGGTCACGGGGCTCTCGCCGGTGTGGTCGAGCCTCACCCCGACGGTCGTGAGCGTCTCCGACGAAGGCGTCGTCCGCGCGCTTTCTCCGGGTGGGGGGAGTGTGCGGGCGGCGGTTCTGGGCCTCGAGGCCTTCCTCACGATCGACGTTGCGGCTTCGCCGCCGCCCGCGGGCGTGACCTCCATCGCGGTCGCGCCGCCGACCGGTGCCCTGCAGGTGGGCGACAGTACCCTGCTGCGTCTCCGAGGCTGGACCGCGGACTCCGTTGCGATCGACACGCTGACCGGCAGCTGGTCCAGCGAGGCTCCCGCGATCGTCACCGTCTCGGAGAGCGGACTCCTCCGAGCGGTCGGGCCAGGTACCGGGACCGTCCGGGTGACCTGGGGCGGACTTGCGGCGACCGGGGAGTACACCGTCACGGCACGACCCGTGGCCCGCATCGCGCTGTCTCCGGACTCGCTAGCGCTGCAGGTCGGCGAGACTACGAACGTCCAGGCGCAGGCGTTCGACGACCGGGGGGGAGCGGTGAGTCCGGCGGTGACCTGGTCGAGCGACGCGCCCGCGGTCGCGTCCGTGGATGGCGCGGGGCGGGTTACCGCGCGGGCCGGAGGTTCGACCCGGATCGTTGCCCGGCAGGGCTCGGCGTCTGCCTCGATCCCCGTGAGCGTCGAGGAACCCATCGTCCCCGCGCCCACGCTTCAGTGGACGTCGGAGAGCCTCGAACTCACCCCGTTCGACTTCTTCCTGACCCGCGATCGGTTGATCGCGCAGGACGCCAATGGGGACACGATCTCGCACGCGGAGATCGAGTTCAGCTCGTCCGATTCCACCGTCGTCGACCTCTATCGGGGCATCCAGATCGCCGCACGAGCGCGACTCGGTGGCACCTCGATCATCGTCGCACGGCTGGGATCCGTCGCGGACTCGCTGGAGGTCCGCGTCGTCGAGGATCCGCGCGCGCCCGCTCACATCGCGACCCGTTGGGATCCGCTCCCGGGCGGCGCGTGGCGCATCGAGGCCCGCACCCCGGTCCTCCAGGTGCAGATCCGGGACGCCTCCGGCGCTCCGATCAAGACGGCGCGCCTGTCGGTCGAAGTCGACGACCCGGAGGTTCTCGAGTACCGGGGCTTCTCCTGGTTCGCACAGGACGAGGAGCTCCGACTCGACTTCACGCAGACGCCACCCGACTCCACGATGCTCACCCTGAGGGTCGACGATGTGGAGCGACGCATCCCGGTTCTGGCCCTCGAGTCACAGGGCGGGTTGGACCTCGGCGCGCTCTCCCCCATGTACGTCGACAGCACCCAGGCGATCTCGCTGAGTGTGAGGAGTGGTCGCCCCCTGAGTTCGCTGCCGTATGCGCCGTACGTGGAGGTGGCCGACACCACCATCGCGACGCTCTCGGCGGACGGGGTCCTCACCGCCATTCGGGCCGGAGAGACCAGTATCAGGGCCTGGTACGGGCAGTGGCCCCGGACGCGAGGGGTGTTCGTGTCCAACGCTCCGACGAGCCTCTACATCCCGGACACACCCCTCTACATCAGCTCCATCAACCCGAGTCAGAGCGGCCGCCGGACACGGCACGCGCTGGTCGGTCGGGACGAGAACGGCACGCTCGCTCCCCTTCTCGGTGACGCACCGGTCTGGAGCTTCGACGATCCGACCCTCGTCCGGGAGACGGGCGGGTACCTGGAGGCGGTCTCCGGACTCACCGGTACCGCGCGCGCGACCGTCACCTGGAACGGGCTGAGTCTGGAGACCGACATTCACGTGGTCGGGCCGGGCCTCGCCTTCGAATCCGACTCCATCGAGGTCCAGGTCGGACAGTCGGTCTATCCTGCGCTCGCGTGGTTCTTCGACGACGCCGGTCGGTCGCAGCAGCACGCCGCAGCCAGCTGGAGTTCGTCCGACCCGGAGATCGCGCGGGTCTACTCGTACGGACTGGTGGAGGCGCTCGCGCCGGGTACGGCGGTCATTACCGGGGACTACAACGGGTCGATCGCGCAGATCACGGTCGTCGTACGACCAGATCAGGTGGATACCCCGGAGGGCTGACCCTTCCGGGGCGTGAAGCTCCCCCGGCAGGGCCAACCCCGGGGAGGGGAGCTACCGCCCTTCGCCCTCCACCCGACTGAGCTCCCGCTCCGCCTCGCGGAGCACTTCGCGCGCCTCTTCCAGCTCCCGCTGCGCGTCCATCATCTCACGCATTCCGTCGAGTCGAGCCCGCTGCAGCTCCCGGGCGGCCTCGAGCTGGGCACGGAACCCCGCGACCCCCCAGGGCTCACCGATCCCTCGCAGGTCGATCTCGAGGTCCTGCAGGTCGATCTCGAGGTCCTGGAGACCGATCTCGAGGCCCTCAAGGCCGATCTCGAGGTCGCGGAGGTTCATCTCCACCTCGCGCTCGACGCACTCCTGACGGACTTCGACCTCGGGTGAGGTGACGATCGTCGCAACCTCCGGTGCGGTGGCGACGCGAATGCCGGTCTTCGCAATGATCGTCGCCGCGGCGCCCTCCTCCGATGTACGGATCACTCGAACCCCCCTCGAACCCTCCTCCGAGGCGTCCGAGCGAAGCGTCACGGCGACGGTGGGTGCCAGCGATCGGACCGTGATGCACGAGGAGGCGGAGGCCTCCTCCACGACCGTCTCTCGGGGTCCGCTATCCGCCCAGAGGAGGGCGGCGGTGAGCCCGGCCGCGCCGAGGGTGCCGGCGCCGATCGCGCCGAGAGCCGTAAGGTCCGTTCGCAGTCCCATCCTCTCCCTCCATTCATCCGGGCGGTCGTCACGGGCGTCCGCACGCGCGGCCCCGTGAAGAGTCCGACGAGAGGAGGGAGCGAAAGGTTGCTCTCCGGCGTCAGGCGCTCCGTGCGATCCGCTTCTCGAGGTCGCGACTGCGGTCGTCGAGGCGGTAGAAGTCCTCGACCGAGCGCACCGATTCGACATCCTGCAGGAAGGCGAGGAAGGGCTCGCGGCAGCTGCGGAAGAGGCCGAGCGCGATCCGCTCGTCGGCGTCGGCGTGAACCGCCTGAGCCAGGAGCAGGGCGAAGTGCGCGAAGCTCCCGCGGAGGATCGCGGTCGCGAAGGAGCGCTTCGGGTGCGCGGCCGATTCGCGCAGGAGTTCGTGCGCGCGAGAGAGGCGCGAGAGCGCGTCGGCGCGGGTGGCCACCTCGCCGCCGACGATCGTGCTCAGACGCTCGGCGAGGACCCGGACGCCCTCGGCGATCCGGACGCGCTCCCTGGTGGACGGGGCGGTGATCCTCCGGTCGTCGAAGCCGTCGGCGAAGAGCTGCTGCACGAAGGCCCGCGTATCGAGGGCCTCCCCGATCGGGAGATCGGAGACGCGGGTCGGCACCGTCCCGGGCATCTTCAGTCCGTTTGCCGTGTTCCGGATCGTGATTCCCGGATGGTACATGGCGAGCCGGCCGACGGCGCGAGCGGCGTTCACGTACACGGGTGTCGTCCGGACCTGCTCGCCGAAGTTGCCCTCGGCCAGCGGGTTGTTCGGGTCGTCCCACGCGTAGACGCCCAGGTCGCTCTGCTGGTCCTCGGAGACCTCGTAGTGGGTGGAGAGGCGCGAGTGGTGCTGGGTCCCGGCCGGGTAGCCGAGGTCCATCCCGAAGAGGTGGACGTCTCGGAAGCCGAGACGGGCCGCCACCGCGAGTCCGCAGTTTCCGACGGTCGGATTGCACTCGACGGCGTTCGGCAGCTGGCGGTCGCCGGGCAGCCGAGAGTCCATCCAGTGGGCACCCAGGTCGTTCGGCTTCGCCATCATCCCGCGGTTCGGGAAGAGGTCGAAGACGTCCGGGTGGACGGTGTTCAGTCCGAGGAGGTGAATCCGTGCCCGCTCCTCCTCGGTGGAGCCGTGCGAGACCCACTCGTAGACGGGGCGGGTCCGCTCCATCTCGACGTGGATGTCGGGCGTGATCCCGGCCTTGATCAGCGAGCCGAGCGCGGAGCCGCAGGAGAGGACGATCCCTCGGTCGCGGTGCGCCGTCAGCCAGTCGATGGCCTCGTCGAGAGAGGGGCCGTTCGCGACGACGAAGGCCGGCGGGAGCGCGCCGCCGTCGTCCGCATCGAGCGGCGCCTCGAAGACCGGGATTCCGGCCTCGACGTTTGCCAGGGTGTGCGCCATCCCCACCCGCTCGTCGTCGTAGTATCCGAGCTGGCTGGTGAAGAGCGGGACGAGGACGTTCGCGATCCCCTCCCACGTCTCCTTCATCTCCGGACTCGACAGGTGCTCGAAGACGTAGCGCTCGACGATGTGGAAGCCGCCGATCTCGTCGAGCCAGTCGCGGATCTGCAGGATCGCGTCGTGCGGCGAACGCCCGACCACGACCTCGAGCGAGTACCCGGGCCGCGAGAAGTACTCGAGGATCGGGAGCCAGTCGACGGTGTGGAGGGAGGGAAGGAAGAGGTCCATCTCCGGCTCGACGATGCACAGGTTGCGCACCTCGGCCGACTCGAGGAGGGGGAGGAGGTGGTGACCGAGCCCGACCCCGAGAACGAAGAGGGTGCTGACGTCGTTCGGGAGCTCGGGCGACGTCGAGGTCATCCCCGCATTCAGCCGCTGGGTCGCCTCGTTCACGCTCCGGACGTGCAGCGTCGTGTCGCCCTGCAGAACTTCCTTCGTGAGGAAGCGGCAGGTGTGCCGCGAGGGGGCCGCACGGAAGCGCTCCACCTGTCGCAGGGCGTGTGCATGGGGGTCTCCCGGGTAGATCGGGCGGTCGCCGATGGTGTCGACGATCGTCACGCCGACCTCCTCGAACCAGCGCACCTCGTAGCGGCGCGTCTGCCACTGGACGAACCGCTGGAACTCGTTCGGCGCGACCTGCCGGAAGAGTTCGAGGTTCGAGGCGTACAGCCGCTCCATCTCCGCGGCGGTCGTATCGAGGTCGGGACGGTCGTGCATGGGAGGGATGCCGGAGATGTGAGGGGCCTAGGAGACGAGCCGGAGCTCGGCGTCGGCGATGTCGGTGTAGCCGTCGATGTCGATCGAGTCGCGACGGTCCATCAGGAAGGGCCGGACCCGTCCGCGGTGGAAGGAGCCGAGACGAGCGAGGGCGCCGGCGGTCGAGAGGTAGATGCTCCCGTTCAGCACGTAGAGCGGCGGAACATCCTGCCGCTGCACGTTGAGGTCGCCGTCGGAGAGGGGCTCGAGGTGACCGTCGGCGTCGAGCCGTCGGTAGCAGAGGAGGTGCTTCTCGCTCTCGTAGACGCTCGCGAGTGAGTCGACGTCGTGGGCCTCGAACTCGGCCACGGCGCGACTCACGTCCTCGGAGGTGCGGAGTGGCGAGGTCGGGAGGAGCATGGCCACGACCGTCTCCGGCGTCGTCTCGACCGCATCGATCGCGTGCAGGACGACCCGGATCGAGTGGACGTGGTCCTGAGAGAGCTGCGTCGGTCGCGGCAGGGGCGTCGCGCCGTACTCCTCGGCGTGCCGCAGGATCGTCGCTGATTCGCTCGATACGACGACCTGATCGAAGCACCCGCTGTGGAGAGCCGCGTCCAGCGTGTAGTCCAGGAGCGGCCGCCCGGCCACCGGGTGCAGGTTCTTCCCCGGGATGCCCTTCGAATTCCCGCGGGCGGGAACGATGGCGATACGGGAGGCGGAGGGCATGTGGACTCTCGACGGGTGGCACGACGCGAGGCGCGTCCGGGCGGGTCGGCCCGGGACCTCGACTCTTCTGGAGTGCAGTGTCGACCGGTCGAGGTGCGTGACTTTAGTCGGTCATCCGCCGATCGCCTCCCGGTGTCGCCCCCCGGAAGCCATCGTTCGACGGTCGGGAGCCGCCTTTCGACCCGGGTACTCGGATGCTTGCGGCGACGACGGCCACGACTCAGTAGTCGGGATATGCTGTGGCATTGACGCCCTGGATCGCGATCTGCTGACGATCGGTCCGGAACGGTGGATCCTGCGATTCCCCGCGGTGGACGGGAGCTACGTCGTCAGCTTCAGCCTGGGCAACGCCGGGCGGGGGAACGTCGGGGTGACGCACGGGTGCGCCGTCCGAGCGGAGAACGGCGTATCGGTTCTCGCTGCGGGCTGCGTAGTCGAGCGGATCTGACCGAACGAGCAGCACGGATGGCGCGCGGAGAGGCGAGCAGAACGAGCGCCCGTGACTTTGGCCGGACCCTCGCCGTAGCTTCGGGGTGAGCGGCTGCAGCGTCGCGCGCCCACTCGCAGCGGAGGGACTCCCCTGGTCGGCACCCCGGTCTACTCGGCTCTGATCGCCGGGACGAAGCTCGGATCGATCAAGATCTGGGCGACGTCGTCGGGAGTCCGTCGGATCGCCTTCCGTGACGGTCCCGACCTGGCCCTGCCCGGCGAGCGACTGGGGGTCGACGAGCCGCCGGAGTCGCTGAACCGTACCGTCGCCGAGCTCCAGCGCTACCTGGCCGGGGAGAGGGTGCACTTCACCGTCCCGCTCGACCTCGGTGCGATCACCGACTTTCAGCGGCAGGTCTACGATCACCTGACCGGCGTCGAGTACGGTCGATTGACGACGTACGGCGAGATCGCGGAGGCGCTGGGGCTCGGTCCGAGCGCCGCGCGGGCGGTCGGGGGTGCCGTCGGCGCGAACCCGGTGTCGATCGTCGTGCCCTGTCACCGCGTGATCGGCGCGGACGGTGCGCTGCACGGCTTCTCGGGAGGGTTGTCCCGGAAGGCGACGCTGCTCCGACTGGAGGGGATCGTCGTGGACGGAGAGACGGCGCGCAGCCGGGTCCACCCGGAGGAGCTGCGCTTGCCGCTGTGAGCGCGGTCGTGAAGTCGTACTCTGGATAGACTGCCCGATCCCTCCACCCCCGAACGGTCGATGATCTCCCGCGCCGCAGGGTCTGCCACGCTCCTCGTCACCCTCCTCCTCGTTGCCTGCACCAGCGGTGCGACGGAGCCCGAGGAGAGCAACGGCCTCCGTCCGGGGTCGTACTCGATCATCTTCGAGCTCTTTCCCAACATCATCACTCCCGACAACGTGCTCGGCGTCCACCGAGTGGTGTTCCGCGTCCGGGAGCCCGGAACCTCGGCAGAGGACTTCGAGATCGTCTCGTCGTCCCGGAAGCCGCTGGGCGCGCCGCGGCAGGAGGGGACGCTGACCGTGGACCCCGATCGCATGCAGATCAGCGAGAACCGGTGGATCCTCCGCTTCCCTTCGGTGGACGGGAGCTACACCCTGTCGCTGAGCATGGGGAACGCGGGGTACGGGGACTTCCAGATCATCTCCGGCTGCACGATCCAGCCGACCGACGGAGGCTCGATTCTGGCCGCGGGGTGCGTGATCGAACGGGTGTGACCGACCGGGTGGACGCGGTCGTGGATGCAGCGGGACGGGCTCTCGGGCCCGGTCGCCCCGGCCGACTCACACCTGCGAGGTGTTCCTCGACCGGGAGCGGTCGGGCTCGACGGTCGGTCGACCCGCGGTGCCCGGGTCGGCCGCTCTCCTGGGGGAGGAGGTCCGGCCGTCCAGGAAGGTCCGGACCGCGTCGCGCAGCGCCGCGCTGGTGAAGGGCTTCGGGATGAAGTCCCACTCGATCGGCAGGTCGACGGAGGGGGTGCGGTCGGCGTAGCCCGAGATGAAGAGAGCTCGCTTGGCCCGCCCCCGTCGAGCGAGCTCCTCGACCATCTCCGGTCCGGACATCCCCGGCATGCGCACGTCGGTGAGGATCAGATCCCACCCCTCGGCCGAGGCGAGTGCGGCCTCGAGTCCGCTCCGGCCGCACGAGGCGACCTCGACGCGGTATCCGGCGCGACGCAACGTCCGCACGATGACCTCGCGGACCTTGTCGTCGTCCTCGACCACGAGGATCGATTCGCCACGGCCCTCGACCTCAGCCGCACCCGTCGACGAGCGGCGCCGGGGGGCACCGGGGTGCCTTCCTTCGGCCCGCGGGAGCCAGAGGGTGAAGGTCGTTCCCCGTCCCGCTTCGGTGTCGACCTCGACCCGACCGCCGTTCTGCGTGACGATCCCGTAGACCTGGCTGAGGCCGAGGCCCGTCCCCTTGCCGGTCGGCTTCGTCGTGAAGAAGGGCTCGAAGATCTGCTCCACGACATCGTCGCTCATGCCGACGCCGGTGTCGGAGACGACGATGCCTACCATGCTGTCGTCGAGTCCACCGGTGAGCGTGCGGATCGTCAGCGCTCCACCCTCCGGCATCGCGTCGCGCGCGTTGGTGCAGAGGTTCATGATCGCCTGCTCGATCTGCCCGGCATCGGCGACGATCGAGAGCGGCTCGCCGCTCGGCGCGTAGCGGAGCTCGATGTCCTCACCGATGAGGCGCTCGACCAGCTCGACGGTGCGGGCGAGCGAGCTCGCCAGGTCGAAGGCAACGGGGCGCGAGACCTGACGGCGGGAGAAGGCGAGAAGCTGATGGGTCAGGCGGGCGGAACGACCCACCGAGTCGAGGATGTCCTCGACCACGGGCGTCAGGTCCGGATCCTCGAGTTCCTCGGCCAGAAGCTCCGCCTGACCGCCGATCACCGTGAGGAAGTTGTTGAAGTCGTGTGCGACTCCCCCGGCGAGGCGCCCCACGGCCTCCATCTTCTGCGCCTGGCGAAGCTGCTCCTCGAGTCGGCGCCGCTCGCCGAGGTCCTCGACGATCCCCTCCCAGAGCTCGCCGTTGGCCGTCCGCGAGAGCGACCAGCGCAATCGGACGGGGAAGGGGCGACCGTGCTGCCGGACCCACCGCGCCTCCGCCGTCGTCACCTCGCCCTCGCGCGCGATCGCCCGGATCACCTCGTACTCGTCCGCGTCCGCGTACAGATCCCGCGTGTCGAGCCCGACGAGGTCGGCGGGGTCGTCGTATCCGAGCATCTCCGCGAGCGCCGGATTGGCCTCGGTGATGCGCCCGCCCTCCTCGACCACGATTCCGAGCACCGCGTTGTTGAGGATCGACTGGAGTCGCAGGCGGGTCGAGCGCTCCGAGTCGAGCGCCTCCTCGCGTCCATCGAGGACGGTTTCGAAGGCGCGACGAACGGTGCGGATCTCCTCGGGCTCACCGGGAACGGTCTCGGGAGGTCGATCGTCGTCCGACCGCAGGATCCGTCGGAGGAGCCGCGAAAGGGCACCGTCGAGGGTCCGGGTGAAGGCCGCGACCATCCCGATCAGGAGGACGAAGAGCGCGAGAAGGATCGCCAGACGCGGCGTAGCGTTGGCGAGGAAGATCTCGTTCCGGTAGGAGAGCGGTAGACGCGCGTGCACGATCCAGGGAGACTGCGACGCCCTCGTCATCCGCCAGATCGCCCCGCCGTCGTCTTCCTCCACGTCGACGACGCCCTCGGGCGTCATTGCATGCGCCTCGCGGACGGTGTCGCCGACCTGCTGCGGTGCGTTCCGGGAGGTGACCACCACGCCGTCCGCCGTGGTGACCATCAGCGCGAGCTTCTCCGGGAGGCCCTCGGAGGGGAAGAGGTCCTCGTAGGCCTCCGCCCCGATCGACATTCCCACGACCGCGATCTGCCGACCGTCCCGCATGACGGGCGCCGTGTGAACGATGACCCACCTCTCGCTGAACGCGCCGAACATTGGGCCGGTCGTCGTGAAGGACTCTCCGGAGACCGCGGCCGGCCACCACGGGCGCGTCGTTGCCGGGGGACCGGTCTCTCCCGGAGTCAGCACCGAGTGGCACCAGGTCCGGCCGTCGACCCCGATCGCGAAGATCGCCCGCTCGTCCGCGAAGAGGCGGTTCGTTTGCGCCAGGAAGCTCCGGCAGGAGGGCTCGTCTCCCGCCAGGTAGGGGCTCTCCGCGAGCGCCCGTACCATGGTGCGGTTCTGCTCGAAGATCTGCCCGACCCTGGAGTTCGCGACCGCCGAAGCGACTTCCAGCTCGCCCTCGACCTCAGCGCGCGCCGCGGTGAACTCGGACGTGCCGAGTGCGAGGAGGCTGGTGACGGCGACGACGCCCGTGCCGATCAGGAGCTGACGGGCGCGTCCGCGAAGGGACGGGGTGTTCAAGGTTGCACGCGTGGTTGGCAGGTCCGGACGGTGTCGAGTATCGGCACCTTCAAGTATGAAGTAAAGTTCGGACAATGGTGAGGGAGGTTTCCCGCGATGCAGCGGATGCGGATGAACGAAGTCGGCCCGCAGCGCGTAGTTTCCGTGTCCACCGGCTCACGAAGTCCGGATGCCCCAACCCACCCCGACCCCCATGTCCGAGCGCCGCTACGACGAGAGCCAGATCGCGGAGATCTTCGAGCGGGCGACGCGCGCGGACCAGGAGCGGCGGGCTCTCGCCTCCGGAGACGAACCGACCGCCGAGGCCCCGGGGATGACGCTCCAGGAGCTGCAGCGAATCGGGGCGGAGGTGGGGATTTCCGCCGATGCGATCGAGGCGTCGGCACGCGCGATCGACCGCAGCGCACGTCCGCCCGAGGTGAACCGCCGCCTCCTGGGGCTCCCCATCGGGGTCATGTCGGTGGAGCCCCTTCCGCGCCGCCTGTCCGACGAGGAGTGGGCGCGGCTGGTGACGCGGATCCGCGACGAGTTCGGCGCGCACGGCACGCTGGAGGAGACCCGGACGCTCCGGTCCTGGCGGAACGGGAACCTCCGCGTCCAGCTCGAGCCGACGCGGGACGGTCAGAAGCTGCGAATGCAGACGTACCGGCAGTCCTCCCGCGCACTGCTGCAGGCCGGCAGCGCGGTGTTCGGGACCGGGGTCGTTCTGGGCGCGGTCTCGATCGTGGTCGGCGACGCCCAGGCGGCGCTGGTCTCCTTCTCCATCCTTGCCGCGGCAGGAGCGGGGATGCTGGGTACGGGGATTCTCGGCCTGCGCGGATGGGCGAGGACGCGAATGGCGCAGATGGCCCGGCTGACGGATCTGGCAACGCAGATGGCGAGCCGAGCGCTCCCCGGGACGGCGGGAGCCACGGGCTCGGAGCGGGATGAGTAGCGGCGGCGGGTGGCTGCCCGGAGGCCGCAGCGCCACCGAGCTCTTCTTCGAGGCCGGGCTGATCGTCTTCGCCGTACTGGTGGCGCTCGGCGTCCAGGAGGCGTGGGACGATCGGGAGGAGCGTCAGCGAGGGCAGGAGGCGCTGGCGGCGATCCGCTCCGAGTTCGCCGCGAATCTGGAGGAGCTGACGGAGAACGAGCCGGAGAACGACTCGGCCTTCGGGTCGGTCGCGGAGGCGCTCGACACTGACGATGCCCGGCGAGTTCGCGGCCTGACCTACAACTACTCCCTTCAACAGTCGGACGTCTGGGAGAGCGCGCGGCTGACCGGTGCGATGCGCACGGTCGACCTTCGCCTGCAGGCGCGGATCTCCCAGCTGTACGGAGTGCAGGCCACCTTCAGCGAACGTCAGGACCGACTTCTCGAGGGCTTCACGGAGTACATCGGCGCCGTTGGTACGGAGCGGGAGTCCACCGCGCTACGCACGCTCTTCGCGCAGTGGGCGGTCACCCGACAGATCGGGTGCTACCTCGCCTCCGGGTACGAGATCGCCGTCGACCACTTCCAGGACGAGGCGCTCGACGACGAGCGACTGACCGAGCTGCTGGAGGCGGGCGCCGCCGAGTGCGACGCCGCCGGCTGAGGTCACCCCTGCGACTGCATGCGCGCCGATACGGCCTGCACCTCGTCCAGGACGCGCAGCAGGTTCCCTCCCCAGATCAGCCCGATCTCCTCCTCGCTGTAGCCGCGTCGCACGAGTTCGAGGGTGACGTTGAAGGTCTCGGAGGCATCCATCCATCCGTCCACGCCGCCCCCGCCGTCGAAGTCGGAGCTGATGCCCACGTGTTCGATTCCGATCAGCTCGACCATGTAGTCGATGTGGTCGACGAAGTCGGCGACGTCGACCGGTGAGGCGACGGCGGTGACTTCCTCCTCACGGGCGTCGGCTGCAGCGGCGACCTCGGCGAGCGTCGCGCTGTAGGCCTCGCGGGCCTCGACCCCGAGCCGCATCCGCTCCTGGCGGGTCA
>JANQLR010000181.1 GCA_028280525.1 Longimicrobiales bacterium | reverse complement strand
CTGGGCGCTCCGCCTGGGTGATCGCAGCTACGTGGTGGCGGCGCACCCCCTCGGCGATGGGGGGTGGAGCCTGGCGGTGGACGGGCGCGAGGCGGAGGTCGAGGCGGTCGACGAACGGACGCGACGGATCCGCTCGATGCACGCGCAGCTCGCCGGTCCCGCCGGTCCGAAGCCGGTGAAGGCGCCGATGCCCGGGCTGGTCGTGCGGATCGAGGTCGAGGTCGGAGACGAGGTCCGCGCGGGGCAGGGCGTGGCGATCGTCGAGGCGATGAAGATGGAGAACGAGCTCGCCGCCGAGGCGGATGGCCGAGTGACGAAGATCCGTGTCGCGGCCGGGGACACCGTCGGCAAGGACCAGATCCTGATCGATCTCGAGCCGCCCGAGGCCCCCGAGGCGTAGCCCCACCCCGGAGGTCGTGCGCGCGAGCCCTTCGAGAGGGGCCGGCGTCGCCGCGGTCGACGGGCCACCGGTCGCGTCCAGCGGACGCTGACGTCGCGTCACCCTTCCGCTAGCTTTTGCGGTTGATTGGCCCCGTCGCGGAGGAGACCGCGGCCGGGCCGCCGGACCCGACCGTTCGACCGCCATGCCCACCTACGAGTACCGTTGCCCGGACGGGCACACCTTCGACCTCTTTCAGAAGATGTCCGACGAGCCGGGCGCCGACTGTCCCGAGTGCGGGAAGCCCGCCGAGCGGCAGTTCTCCGCCGGGGCCGGGTTCCTCTTCAAGGGCGACGGCTTCTACATCACCGACTACCGCTCGGAGTCGTACAAGAAGGCAGCCTCCGCGGAGAGCGGTGGGGCCGGGAGCGACGGGGCCTCGGGTGGGTCGAAGGGGGACACGTCCTCCGGCTCCTCCAGCGGTTCGTCGTCGAGCGGCGGCCCTTCGGGTGGCGGCTCCTCCTCCGGATCGAGCGACGCGTGAGCGCCTCCGACCCGCAGGATCGGATCCGCGAGGCGATTGCGACCGCACTCGACGCGATGGGTGCGGAGGGGGCGGAGGTCCACCTCGAGCGCCCCCGCGATCCGTCGCACGGCGACCTCGCGACGAACGTCGCCATGACGCTCGCGCGCACGCTCCGGCGTGCCCCTCGGCAGATCGCGGAGGAGCTCGCCGGAACGATCGATCGCGAGGCGGCCGGGGTGACCGCGGTGGAGGTCGCGGGCCCGGGCTTCCTCAACTTCCGGCTCTCCGCCGGGGCCGTCGCCGAGGCGATCCGGGACGCGGTGGTCCAGGGAGACGCCTACGGTCGTTCGGACGAGGGGGAGGGCCGCCCGATCGTCGTCGAGTGGGTCTCGGCGAACCCGACCGGACCTCTGCACGCGGGGCACGGCCGGCAGGCGGCGCTCGGCGACGCAATCTGCCGACTCCTCGAATGGACCGGGTGGCGCGTCCACCGGGAGTTCTACTACAACGACGCCGGGCGGCAGATGGAGCGGCTCGCCCTCTCCGTGCAGGCCCGATACGAGCAGCTCCTCGGAGTCCCGGTGGAGATGCCGGAGGACGGGTACCAGGGGGCGTACGTCCGGGAGATCGCCGAGGCGCTTCGGGATCAGGTCGGCGACCGGCTCTCGGGGAGCGGGGGGCCGGCGCTCGACGAGATGCGCGCCTTCGCGGTGAAGATCCTGCGCGACGAGCAGGACCGGGATCTCCAGGCGATGCGGATCGCCTTCGACCACTTCTTCCTGGAGTCATCGCTCTATTCGGACGGCCTCGTCGACGACACGGTCGGGAAGCTCCGAGCAACCGGCCTCGTCTACGAGCACGAGGGCGCGACCTGGCTCCGCACGACCGCCTTCGGCGACGACAAGGACCGGGTGATGCTCAAGTCGGACGGGAGCGCCACCTACTTCCTCCCCGATGTCGCCTACCACATGAACAAGTGGGGGCGGGGCTTCGAGCACGCGATCAACGTGCAGGGCGCCGATCACCACGGGACGGTGGCCCGGGTGAGGGCCGGGCTGCAGGCGCTCGGACTCCCCGAGGGGTACCCCGAGTACGTCCTGCACCAGATGGTCCGCGTCGAGCGCGACGGGGTCGAGGTGAAGTTCTCGAAGCGCGCCGGGTCGTACACGACGGTGCGCGACCTGGAGGAGGAGGTCGGCGTCGACGTGACCCGGTACTTCTTCCTGATGCGCAAGCCGGAGGCGCACCTCGTCTTCGATCTGGTGGAGGCGGCGGATCAGTCGGAGAAGAACCCGGTCTTCAAGATCCAGTACGCGCACGCCCGCATGCACGCGATCTGTCGCCGGGGGGAGGTGAACCCGTCGGAGATCTCGATGGAGGGCGTCGACCTTTCGCTCCTGGGCCACGAGCTCGAGCGGGAGCTGGTGAAGCGCCTCGGCGACTTCCCCGACCTCGTCCGCAAGGCGGCCGAGCTGCGGGCGCCGCACCTCCTCTGCGACTACCTGGAGCAGACGGCGGGGGCGGTCAACGCCTGGTACCACGCCGGGAACCCCACGCGGGCCCCCGAACTCGCCGTCCTTTCGGACGATCCCGGCCTGCGCGCCGCCCGCCTTGCACTCGTCCGAGGCGTCATGGTGGTGCTGGCGAACGGACTGGAGATCCTCGGCATCTCCGCGCCGGAGCGCATGGTCCGCGAGGAGGCGGAGAGCGCCGTAGATTGAGCCCGCGGGTGGGGTACCCCCCTCGCACGCCGCCCGACCCGACGTCGCCGGCGGCCCGATTCACACCGAGGTAAGGTCAGGACATGTCGATTCTCGTCGTCGGAAGCGTCGCGCTGGACTCCGTGGAGACCCCGTTCGGGAAGGCCGAGCGGGTCCTCGGAGGCTCCGCGAACTTCTTCGCCGCCGCCGCCACCCTCTTCGGCCCGGTCCGGGTGGTCGGCGTGGTCGGGAACGACTACCCGACGGAGCAGCTGGACTTCCTCGAGGCGCGCGGCGCGGACTTCTCCGGCGTCGAGACGGCCGAGGGCGAGTCCTTCTTCTGGGCGGGGAAGTACTCCTACGACCTGAACTCGCGCGATACGCTCGAGACACGGCTCGGCGTCTTCGCCGACTTTCAGCCCCAGATCCCCCAGGCCTTCCGCGACTCGCCGATCGTCTTCCTGGGCAACATCCATCCGGAGCTTCAGCTCGACGTCCTCGATCAGGTCGACTCGCCCCGTCTGGTGGCGTGCGACACGATGAACTTCTGGATCGAGGGCTCGCGCGAGCCGCTCCTCGAGGTCCTCCGGCGCGTCGACATGATCCTCCTGAACGACGCCGAGGCGCGGCAGCTCTCGGGGGAGCACAACCTCCTGAAGGCCGCCCGCTGGATTCAGGCGCTCGGGCCGGAGTACGTCGTCATCAAGAAGGGCGAGCACGGTGCCGTGCTCTACGCCAACGACTGGATGTTCTTCGCCCCCGGCTACCCGCTCGAAGACGTCTTCGACCCGACCGGGGCGGGGGACGCCTTCGCCGGCGGCTTCCTCGGCTCGCTCGCCGGTGCCGATCGCATCGACCACGAGGCGCTCCGCCAGGCGATGATCTTCGGCTCGGCCACCGGCTCCTTCGCCTGTGAGCGGTTCTCCGTCGACCGGTTCCGCGAGCTGCACGCCGGCGACGTCGCCCGGCGCGTCTCCGAGTTCCGGGAGATGACGGCCTTCGAGCACGAGCTCGAGGCGGCGCGATGAGCGGCGGCCTCGACTACCGCGCCTCCGGTGTCGACCTGGACGCCGCCGAGCGTGCCAAGGAGCGCCTCGCCGCCCTCGTCGCCTCGACCCGCGACGAACACACCCTCTCCGAGCTCGGCCTCTTCGGCGGGCTCTACGCGGTCCCCGGCGGGGTCGAGGCTCCGGTCCTGGTCTCGAGCGCGGACGGCGTGGGCACCAAGCTCAAGATCGCCTTCCAGACGGGGGTCCACGACACCGTCGGGCAGTGCCTGGTGAACCACTGCGTGAACGACATCCTCGTGCAGGGTGCCCGGCCGCTCTTCTTCCTCGACTACCTCGCGACGGGGACGATGGACGAGACGACGGTCGCCGAGGTGGTCACGGGGATCGCGCTCGCCTGCAGGGAGAACGGGTGTGCGCTCCTCGGCGGCGAGACGGCGCAGATGCCCGAGTTCTACGCCGACGACGAGTACGATCTGGCCGGCTTCATCGTCGGGCTCGTCGAGCGGGGCCGGGTCCTGGACGGGACGCGGATCGCCGAAGGCGACGTCCTCATCGGGCTCCACTCCTCCGGGCTCCACACGAACGGGTACACCCTCGCGCGGAAGATCGTCTTCGAGGAGATGGCGCTCGGGGTGGACGACGAGATGCCCGAGGTGGGACGCCCGGTCGGGGAGGTCATGCTCGACGTGCATCGCTCGTACCTCCGCCCGCTCCTGCCCCTCCTGCAGGCCGACCGGATCCGCGGCCTCGCGCACATCACCGGGGGCGGAATCCCCGGAAATCTGCCGCGGGTGCTGGGCGACGGCCTCGGCGCGGTCGTTCGGCGCTCGAGCTGGCGGCCCGGGCCCCTCTGGGACGTTCTGCAGCGGGCCGGTGGGGTGGAGCGCGACGAGATGTACCGCGTCTTCAACATGGGCGTCGGGATGATCGCCGTGGTGGCGCCCGAGGAGGCGGACACCGTCCGGGCGGAGTTGGAGGGGGCCGGGGAGTCGCCCTGGATCCTCGGGGAAATCGAGTCGGGGAAGGGGGTGCGGTATGCGGACTGATCGGATCGCGATCCTGGGGGTCGCGCTGGGGCTGACCTTCGCGGCGCCGGTGGCGGGGCAGTCGCTCCGTGAGCTGGCCTCGACCTGTGCCGCCCAGACGGAGGACGTCTTCCTCTGCGCCCCGACCGCGACCTCCGTCCTCGCCTTCGGAGAGGCGCTCTCCCGGGTTCAGACGCGCGGGACGCACCTGCCCGGCTCCTCCTCGACGTTGGGTCGCCGCTTCGGGACCACGCCGCGCGTCGCCCTCTCCGGGGGCATGGCCTTCACGCGGGCGAGGACCGCATACACCGGGTCGGTCGACGGGACCGTTCCCTCGAACCTCGTCTCCTTCGACGCGACGCTCGCGGTGGGACTGACCGAGGGCTTCTCGCCCCAGCCGACGATCGGGGGCGTCCTCGCGGTCGACCTCCTCGCCCGGGTGGGGACGACGCGGGTCTACGACGATGTCTCCGAGGGCAGCCCCACCTACTGGGGGTACGGCCTCCGCCTCGGCCTGCTGCGCGAGTCGTTCACCCTCCCGGGCGTGACGCTGTCGGCGATGCGGGTGCACTCCGCGGGGAGCGACCGGGTACTCTGGGCGTTCGGGAACGAGCGCGGCGGCGCGCGCACCGGCGGCTCCACGCGGATCGACGACGTGGTGACCACCTCCCTCCGCGCCGTCGCCGGGAAGGAGTTCCTGTCGCTGGGGCTTTCCGCGGGCGTCGGCTGGGATCGGACCGAGGTCGACGGCGACTTCCGCGTCACCAGCACGCTCCCGACGGCGGGGCCGATCGCGGTGGAGGATCTGAGCCACGACCGCCTCACCCTCTTCGGTGGGGTGTCGCGCACCTTCCTGATCGCGACCATCTCGTTGGAGGGCGGGTGGAGCGAGGGCCTCGACCTCCCCGACACGCTCGACTTCGCGGGTGATGTGTCCGACTTCGACCTGGACGAGTGGGATCCGACCGGCGGGAGCTTCTGGGTCTCTTTCGGCACCCGCATCACCTTCTGACCCCGGCCGCCCGACCCTCCGATGCTCCGACTCCCCCCCATCGACCCCGCGCTCCCCGAGGAGGACGCCCGGCATCTGCGCCGCGCCGTCGAACTCGGTCGCGAGGGGTGGGCGGGTGCGCACCCGAACCCGATGGTCGGGTGCGTGCTGGTCCGGGATGGCGAGGTGGTCGGCGAGGGCTTCCACGAGTTCTTCGGGGAGCCGCACGCCGAGGTCCGGGCGCTGAGGGCCGCCGGTCCGGCCGCGGAGGGGGCGACGGCGTACGTCTCGCTCGAGCCGTGCCGTCACGAGGGGAAGACCCCCGCGTGCACCCGCGCGCTGATCGGCTCGAAGGTGGCGCGCGTCGTCTACGGTGCGGCCGACCCGGGCCGCGAGTCGGGCGGGGGCGCCGAGGAGCTGCGCGCGGCCGGGATCGACGTCTCGGGTCCGCACCTGAGCGCGGAGGACGCGGCGCGCGAGAACCCCGCCTTCTTCCACCGCTTCCAGTCGGAGGCGGCGTGGGTGGCGCTGAAGCTCGCGATCTCGCTCGACGGGGCGATCAATCAGGCCCCGGACGGGAGCGGTCGCGTCGTCCGCACCCGGCTCACCGGCACCGAGACGGCGCGCGAGGTGCATCGGCTTCGCAGCGGCTTCGACGCGGTGATGGTGGGGGCGACGACGGCGCGCGTGGACGACCCGGAGCTCACCGTGCGCGCGGCCCCGGCCCCCCCGCGCCCTCCGGTCCGGATCGTCCTCGACGCTGCCGCGACGCTCGGGGACGAGTCGCGCCTCGCCGCGACCGCCCGGGAGGTCCCGGTCTGGCTCTTCTGCGGCGAGGACGTCGACGAGTCGGAGGTGGAGCGGCTGGAGGCGCACGGGGTACGCGTGCACCCGGTTCCGCGCGTTCGTTCGGGCGGTCTCCTCGACCTGGACACCGTCCTCCGGGAGTGCCGCCTCCTCGGCGTCGAGTCCATCCTCTGCGAGGGGGGCGCGACGCTCGGGCGATCGTTGATCGCCGGCGGGTACGCACGGCGCCTGCACCTCTTCCAGGCGCCGCTCGTCCTCGGTGGGGAGGCGCTGCAGGCGCTCGACGTCGAGACCGGACGCGGGTGGCGCCCGATCGCGCCCCCGGTCGCCCACGGCGACGACGTGCACCTCATCCTGGAACGCACCACCTGATGTTCACCGGAATCGTGACCGCCCTCGGGCGTATCGCCCACGTCGAGGACGTCGAGGGACTCCGGCGGCTCCGCATCGAGATCGCCCGCGAGGACGACGGCGAGCCCTTCCTCGCCGACGCGGGGGTGGGCGACTCGATCTCCGTCGACGGCGCCTGCCTCACCGTGGTCGGACTCGAGGGCGCCCTCTTCGCGGTCGAGCTGATCCTGTCGACGCTCGAGCGCACCGTCGCCTCCGACTATCGGGTCGGCTCCACGGTGAACCTGGAGCGCGCCGCGCGGCTCGGGAGCCGGCTCGACGGGCACATCGTCCAGGGCCACGTCGACGGCGTCGGGGTGCTCCTGGAGGCCACGCAGGCCGGAGGAACGCACTTCCTGGACCTCGAGATCCCCGCCGAGGTCTGGGCGCAGACGATCCTGCACGGCTCGATCACCCTGAATGGGGTGAGCCTGACGGTGAACGCCCTCCCCGCGCCCGGTCGAATCCAGGTGGCGATCATCCCGCACACCTGGGAGGTCACCAACCTCGGCCGGCTCGAGGCCGGTGGGCGGGTGAATGTGGAGGGCGACATGATCGGCAAGTACGTGAAGAAGCTGATGACGACGGCGGAGGCGCCGGAATGAAGCGGTTCGAAGAGGAGGATCCGGTCGTGGAGACGAACGGAAATGGCGCGACCGTGTCGCAGGCCGAGGCCGACGACGCGGCGGGCTTCGATTCGGTCGAGGCGGCGCTCGAGGATCTCCGGCAGGGGAAGCTGATCATCGTGGCCGACGATGGCGACCGGGAGAACGAGGGCGACCTCGTCGGCGCCGCGGGGGCGATGACCCCGGAGTCGGTCAACTTCATGGCGAAGCACGGCCGCGGGCTCATCTGCGTCACGATGACCGAGGAGGACGCCGACCGGCTCGGGCTCAACCCGATGACCGACGTGAACACCGATCCGAAGGGGACGGCCTTCACGATCTCCGTGGACGCCGCCCCCCGCTTCGGCGTCACGACGGGGATCAGCGCCCAGGACCGCGCCGCGACGATCCGCGTCCTCGCAGATCCGGGGAGCGCTCCAGCGGACCTCTCCCGGCCGGGGCACATCTTCCCCCTCCGCGCCAAGCCCGGCGGCGTCCTCCGGCGCGTCGGCCACACCGAGGCCGGCGTCGATCTCGCGCGCCTCGCGGGCCACTCTCCGGTCGGGGTCATCTGCGAGGTCCTCAAGGAGGACGGGACGATGGCGCGCCGTCCCGAACTCCACGTCTTCGCGAAGGAGCACGGGCTCAAGTTCATCACGATCGCGCAGCTCGTGGCCTACCGTCTGCGCACCGAGCGGCTCGTCGAGCGGATTCAGGAGATTCCGCTCCCCACCGAGTACGGGGACTTCCAGCTCATCGCCTACCGCTCCCTCCTGGACGGTGGAGAGCACGTCGCCCTCGTGATGGGGGAGATCGAGGGGAAGCCGGACGTGCTGGTGCGGATGCACTCCGAGTGCCTCACCGGCGACGTCTTCGGGTCGCTCCGATGCGATTGCGGTCCGCAGCTCGGCCTCGCGATCCAGAAGGTCGCCGACGAGGGGCAGGGCGCGATCGTCTACCTCCGGCAGGAGGGCCGCGGGATCGGACTCGGCAACAAGATCCGCGCCTACGCCCTGCAGGACGAGGGGAAGGACACGGTGGAGGCGAATGTGGCGCTCGGCTTCAAGCCCGACCTCCGCGACTTCGGGATCGGGGCGCAGATCCTCCTCGACCTCGGGCTCTCCTCGATTCGTCTCCTGACGAACAACCCGAAGAAGATCGTCGGCCTCGACGGCTACGGGCTCACCGTCTCCGGGCGGGTCCCGATCCAGGTGGAGCCGCAGCAGCACAACGAGAAGTACCTCGCCACCAAGAAGACCAAGCTGGGGCACCTGCTGTGAGCGATCGGGGAAGCTACTCCGGGGAGCTGTCGGAGGCGGTCGACGGGAGCGGGATGCGCATCGCCGTCCTGACCGCCCGCTTCAACTCCGATCTGACCGAGCAGATGATGGGCTCGGTGTGCCGCACCCTGATCGAGAAGGGGGTGGCCGACGAGGCGGTCGACCTCTACCGGGTCCCGGGCGCGTGGGAGTTGCCGCAGGCGGCGTCCCGACTCGCACGGTGGGGCGGGGTGGACGCGATCATCGCGATCGGCGTCGTCATCCGCGGCGACACGCCGCACTTCGACTACATCGCCGGGGAGTGCGCACGCGGGCTGGGGCAGGTCGCCCTCGACCACGACGTCCCCGTCATCTTCGGCGTCCTGACGACCAACACCGCAGAGCAGGCCGAAGAACGCGCCGACCCGAAGCGGATGGACAAGGGTCGCGAGGCCGCCCTCGCCGCCCTCGAGATGGCGGCCTTCTACCGGAGGCACCGGTGAGCCCGACGGCCGAGGAACGACGCACCCGGATCGACCGCTCGCGCGCCCGCGCCTGGGCGCTCCAGATCCTCTACCGCTGGGAGGCCGGCGAATCGCGCGCCTCCGGCTCGCTCCGGGACGCCCTCGTCGAGACGACGGGTTCCCGCCGCATCTCCCCGCGCCGCCTCCCGTACGTGCGGCAGATCCTGCGCACGATCGAGGACCACCGGGTCGAGGTCGACGACGCGATTCAGAGCTCCCTCGACAACTGGCGGCTCGAGCGGCTCTCGGCGATCGACCGGGCGCTCCTCCGCCTCGGCGCCGCGGAGATCCTCTACCTGGAGGAGATCCCCCCGAAGGTGTCGATTCAGGAGGCGATCCTCCTGGCGGAGCAGTACGGCGGGGAGGAGTCGCCCCGCTTCGTGAACGGCGTTCTCGACGCCCTCTACAAGCGCCTGCCCGAGCTGACGCCCTGACGTGCGGATCCTCGTCGTCAACTGGCAGGACCGCGAGAACCCTCAGGGCGGGGGCGCGGAGATCCACCTGC
>JANQLR010000137.1 GCA_028280525.1 Longimicrobiales bacterium | reverse complement strand
GATCCTCTGGCTCACCACCCTCGCGCTCATCGTGGGCCACCTCCCCGGGATTCGAGGGACTCGGGGAGCCTTTCAGGCGGGAACGGTGGCCCTCCACCTCTTCTTCGTGGTGATCGGGATCTTCTCTCGTGTTTCGGAGATCCTCTCCGTCGGGATCGAGGTCTTCTGGCTCACCCTTATGATCGTCGGGGTGCACGGGGTCTGGACCTTCGGGGTCGGACGGCTCTTCCGCCTCGACCTGGGAACGCTCGCGGTCGCCTCTCAGGCCGCGGTCGGGGGGCCGTCTTCCGCGCTCGCGGTGGCCGTGTCCCGGGAGTGGCGGGCCCTCGTTCTCCCGGGGATCGTCGTCGGACTCCTCGGATACGCCGTCGGGAACTACGCCGGACTGGCCGTCGCCTACCTTGTACGGGCCTTGTCGATCGGGCTATGATTCTCCGCTTGCGACGTACCGTTGGGAGAGGTGCGTCGAAGACGGATGAGCTGCCGGCGACGGCGGCTTTTTTTTCCGGTCCCCGCTTTGGGTCGAGTTCCGACCCGGGAGGCCACGGATAGTGAGAGAGACCACGATCGACGCACCGTATGGCTACACGCCCTCGGGGAAGGACACCGGGGTGGTGAAGTCCAAGGGCACGTCGAAGATCCGAGCCCACGAAGGGCTCGATACGATTCCGCTCCGCTCTCGCAAGCCGGAGTGGCTGAAGGTGAAGTCGCCGGGCGGGAAGAACTACCTCCGGCTGAAGCAGATGATGCGGTCGGAGTCGCTCCACACGGTGTGTGAGGAGGCGAGCTGCCCGAACATCGGCGAGTGCTGGGAGGCCGGCACCGCCACCTTCATGATTCTGGGCGACGTCTGCACGCGCGCCTGCAAGTACTGCGGCGTCGCGCACGGGATGCCCACGGTGCTCGACACCGACGAGCCCCGCCGCGTGGCGGACACCTGTGCCGCGATGGAGCTCGAGCACGTCGTCATCACCTCGGTGAATCGCGACGAGCTCCCCGACGGGGGTGCCGGCATCTACGCCGAGACGATCCGGCAGATCAAGGACCGCCTCCCCGAGTGCTCGGTCGAGGTCCTGATCCCCGACTTCAAGGGGGACGAGGAGGCGCTCGCTACGGTTCTAGAGGCGGAGCCGAACATTCTCGGGCACAACCTCGAGACGGTCGATCGACTGCACCCGGACGTCCGCCCCGGCGGGCGCTACTGGCGGTCGATCTCCTTCCTCGGTGCGTCGAAGAAGCTGCGCCCGGACATCCTCACCAAGACGGGGATCATCCTCGGCATGGGCGAGGAGGAGCACGAGCTGCGGCAGGCGATGGCCGATCTGCGCGAGGCGTCGGTCGACATCCTGACGCTGGGGCAGTACCTGCGCCCCTCGCCGCAGCACATCCCGGTCGCCCGCTGGGTGACCCCGGACGAGTTCGCCATGTGGAAGCGCGTCGGCGAGCAGGAGTTCGGATTCAGACACGTGGAGTCGGGTCCGCTCGTCCGCTCCAGCTACCACGCCAAGGAGCAGGCACGCGAGGTGGAGGCCGGCGGACCCGGTCGAATCCAGGACGTGCTGGAGGCCGACGTTCCCGCGCCGGCCGAGTACATGCCGCAGCTCAACCTCGTGCAGATCGAGGTCGGGCGGCCCGGGTCGCGGTCGGCCTGACCGCGCCCTACGGAATGACCCCACGGATCAGGGGATGAGATGGCGACGATGACGGAAGAGAAGCCGGGCACGAAGGGGGATGCGCTGAAGGGCGTGTCTCCGGAGATCGCGCTCGAGCTGCTTCAGGACATGCTCCTCTACCGCCGCTTCGAGGAGAAGGCGGAGGAGGCGTACGCGATCGGAAAGATCGGCGGCTTCTGCCACCTGCACATTGGGCAGGAGGGCGCCGCCGCAGGCTCGCTCAAGCCGCTGCGCGTGGACGACTGGGCGATCAGCGCCTACCGCGAGCACACCCAGGCGATCGCGAAGGGAATCGCCCCGAATGCGGTCATGGCCGAGCTCTTCGGTCGAGCCACCGGATGCTCCGGCGGCAAGGGCGGCTCGATGCACCTCTTCGACGCCAGCGTGAACTTCATGGGCGGCCACGGAATCGTGGGTGCGCAGTGCGCGCTCGCCTCCGGGATGGGGTGGACGGCGCACTACAACGAGACCGACCAGGTCTGCATCTGCTTCATGGGCGACGCCGCGGTGAATCAGGGCGCCTTCCACGAGGCGATGAACCTCACGGCGATCTGGAATCTCCCGGTGATCTACGTGGTCGAGAACAACGACTACGGGATGGGGACCGCCTTCAGCCGCGTCTCGAAGACCGAGATGAAGATGAAGAGCGCGGCCCACGGGGTTCCGGCCCACGTCGTGAACGGCCAGGACGTCCTGGAGACCTACGCCTTCTTCACCGATCTCGTGCAGAAGGTGCGCGAGGGTGCGGGTCCCCAGTTCGTGGACCTGAAGACGTACCGCTTCAAGGGACACTCGATGTCCGATCCGGTCTCCGGGACCTACCGGTCCAAGGAGGAGGTCGACGGGAAGATCGAGGGGTCGGACCCGATCGCGATGCTTCGCGTCGTCCTGGAGTCCGAGGGGCTCCTCGACGAGTCGCGCCTGAACGAGATGGATGCCGAGGCGCGTCGGATCGCCCAGGAAGCCTTCGACTTCGCCGACGAGTCGCCCCTTCCCGATCCGGATGCCCTCTACCGCGACGTGTACGCGGAGATCAATCCGAACGGACGGCTCTTCTTCGACGCGCACGAGCGTCCCGGATTCGCGCAGTAGGAGACGAACGACGATGGCAGTGATGACCTACCGTGAGGCGCTCAACGAGGCGCTCGACGAGGAGCTCGCGCGCGACCCGTCCGTCTTCCTGATGGGCGAGGAGGTCGCGGAGTACGACGGGGCCTACAAGGTCTCGAAGGGGCTGCTCGACAAGTACGGTCCGAAGCGGATCGTGGACTCCCCGATCTCCGAGCTCGGCTTCACCGGGCTGGGCGTGGGGTCGGCGATGACCGGGCTCCGTCCGGTGATCGAGTTCATGACCTTCAACTTCTCCTTCCTGGCGATCGACCAGGTCATCAACTCGGCGGCGAAGACGCTGTACATGTCGAATGGCCAGATCGGCTGTCCGATCGTGTTCCGCGGCCCGACCGGGGCGGCGCTCCAGCTCTCGTCACAGCACTCGCAGGCGTGTGAGACCTGGTACGTGCATGCGCCGGGGGTGAAGCTCGTCGTTCCGGGGACGCCGGCCGACGCGAAGGGGCTGCTGAAGGCCGCGATTCGCGACGACGACCCGGTCGCCTTCATGGAGGGCGAGCTCCTCTACAACGTGAAGGGCGAGGTTCCGGAGGACGACGACTTCGTGATCCCGCTCGGAGTCGCCGACATCAAGCGGGAGGGCGACGACGTCACGATCCTCACGCACGGCAAGATGATCCACGTCGCCCTTCAGGCGGCGCAGAAGCTCGAGAAGGACGGGGTGAACGCGGAGGTCGTCGACCTGCGCTCCCTCCGCCCGCTCGACGTGGACACGATCCTCGAGTCGGTGAAGAAGACGAACCGCGCCATCTACCTCGAGGAGGGGTGGAGCTACGTCGGTGTCGGCGCGCAGATCTCCTCGATCGTGCAGGAGGAGGCCTTCGACTACCTCGACGCGCCGATCCTCCGGGTGACGCAGGCCGACGTGCCGATGCCGTACGCGAAGAATCTCGAGCAGATCGCCAAGCCTGGCGTGAAGCACGTGATCGAGGCCGTGAACCAGGTCCTGTACCGCTAACTCCGCCAACACGGAAGTCCGAACGATGGCCACCAAGGTCCACATGGAAGCGCTCTCCCCCACGATGGAGGAGGGGCAGGTCGTCCGCTGGCTCAAGGCGGAGGGGGATGAGGTCGCGAACGGGGACATCCTCGCCGAGATCGAGACCGACAAGGCGACGATGGAGCTGGTCGCGCGCGGCGATGGCATTCTCCGCGCGATCCTGATCGGCGAGGGCGGCGTCGCCCCGGTCGGGGATGTGATCGGGGTGATCGCCACGGCGGACGAGGACATCTCCGCGATCGCGCCGGCCGGCGGTGCGGATGCGGGGGGCGCGGCCGCCGAGGATGCCCAGGCCGCCGCGGACGAGGCGCCGAGCGCCGCCGCTTCCGCCCGCGACAACAACACCGACGGATCCCCTGACTCCAGGTCGGACAACGACTTGGAGGCACAGGCCGCCCAGTCCGGGAATGGGGACGGAGCGCGGATCAAGGCGTCGCCACTCGCCCGTAGACTCGCGGAGGAGGCGGGGATCGACCTGGCGGGGATTACCGGTACCGGGACCGCGGGTCGGATCGTGAAGCGGGACGTCGAGGCGGCGAAGGCCGCGCCCCCACCGCCCGCGGCCGCCCCGGCCGCGGCACCCGCCGCCGCACCGGCTCGCCCGGCCGCCCCGGCGCCCGAGCCGTGGATCGATGCCGGCGCCTCGGAGGGCTACGAGGAGATCCGCGTCTCGCAGATGCGCAAGACGATCGCCCGTCGACTCACCGAGTCGCTCTCCCCGGTCCCGCACTTCTTCCTGACGATCGAGGTCGACATGACCCGGATCCTGGAAGCGCGGAAGAGCATCAACGCCGCCGTCGAGAAGGACGGGGACAAGATCTCCGTCAACGACTTCATCCTGAAGGCGACCGCCGGGGCCCTCCGGAGGCACCCGAACTGCAACTCGGCGTGGCACGGGGACACGATCCATCGCTTCGATCACGTCCACGTGGGCGTCGCGGTCGCCGTCGAGGACGGTCTGATCACCCCGGTGATCAAGCACGCCGACCGGAAGGGCCTCGTGCAGATCTCGCGCGAGGTGAAGGAGCTCGCGGGCCGCGCCCGGCAGAAGAAGCTGCAGCCCGACGAGTACACCGGGTCGACCTTCTCCATCTCGAACCTCGGGATGTTCGGCATTCGAGAGTTCACCGCGATCATCAACCCGCCCGAGGCCGGAATCCTTGCGATCGGCGAGACGAAGGAGATCCCGGTCGTCGAGGGCGGCCAGGTCGTCGTGCGGCCCCGGATGCGGGTCACGATGAGTTGCGACCACCGCGTGATCGACGGCGCGAGCGGGGCCGCCTTCCTGGCGACGCTTCGCACGATGCTCGAAGAGCCGACGGCGATCCTCATCTGAGGGACGCCGGTCGGCGGCGGACCGCCCCCGGGTGAGCGCTGGCGCCTCCCGGGGATCGGTGGTGTGGGTGTAGGCGAGTTGTGACCGACTGGCGATTGACGAGGGCGGTGCGAACGACGTCCCTTCCTCCCTGCACCCCCTCGAACCGCGCCCCGCCCATGCCCCGCGATCCCCTCCGCCCGACGACCCACTCCCTCCGCCGGCTCCACCGGATCGCCCTCCTGCTGGCGACCGCCGGAGCGGCGGGGCTGGCCGGGTGTGGCGGTGGCCCGCAGAGCCGCCCGTCCGAGGGCCCGGCGAACGCCCCGTCGAATCCGGCGGCCGAGGCGGGTTCACCGCAGGCCCGCGACGCCGTCGTCGCGCCCTCCACCCTCCCCGGGTACGACCGGAAGGGGCAGAACCCGACCGAGGGGTGGAACGACCCGCGCTGGCTCGACACCGCACCGGTGATCCTGATCTCCTTCGACGGCTTCCGCTGGGACTACGTCGAGCGGTATCGACCGCCCGCCTTCCTGCGGATCGCCTCCGAGGGGGTGATGGCCACGAACGGGTCGATGCCCCCCTTCCCCTCCAAGACCTTCCCCTCGCACTTCTCGATGGCGACCGGGCTCTGGGCCGAGAACCACGAGCTCGCGGGGAACACCTTCTGGGATCCGGAGCGCCGCGAGATGTACCGGGTCCGCGATCGGGACAAGGTGGAGGACGGCAGCTGGTACGGGGGCGAGCCGATCTGGGTGACCGCGGAGAGCCAGGGGATGGTGGCCGCGAGCTACTTCTTCGTCGGCTCCGAAGCCGACGTGGGGGGCGTGCGCCCCTCCTACTGGTACGCCTACGACGGCTCCGTCACCGGGGAGGAGAAGGTCGACCGGGTGCTCGAGTGGGTTCGAATGCCCCCGGAGACCCGTCCCCGCATGATCACCCTCTACTTTCCGAACACCGACGACGCCGGGCACGGCTACGGCCCGGACTCGCCCGAGATCGAGGCGGCGATCGAGGCGGTGGACGGCTACCTCCAGCGTCTCCTCGACGGTCTCGATGCGATCGAGGGCGGAGAGGAGGTGACGGTCGTCCTCGTCTCCGACCACGGGATGTACGAGCAGCCGGTCGAGCTCTCCCACCCGGTCGACGTCTCGGGGATGGAGGGCGTGATGATCATCGAGGCGGGTCCGTACGGCGCCTTCGCCGTAGACGGGGACGCCGCGCGCCGGCGCGAGGTGCGCGACGCGATCGCCGTCCAACTGCCCGAGTCGATCCCGGTGTATCTCCGCGAGGAGGTGCCGGAGGAGTTGCACTACTCCGCGACGCGGAAGGTCGGGGACATCATCGCCGTCCCGCCGCTCGGGACGACCCTTCGCCGCACGACGCAGAGCTTCGCCGCGGGGTGGAACCCGTCCCCCTTCAACCACGGGTGGGATCCGCGCTCTCCGGAGATGCACGGGATCTTCCTGGCCCGCGGTCCGCGGCTCCGTCCGGGGGGCCGGCTCGACCGCGTCCGTCATGTGGACATCTACCCGCTCATGGCGGAGATCCTCGGCCTGGATCCGGCACCGGTCGACGGGTCGCTGTCGACGTGGGATCCGGTCCTCGTGCCTGCGGGCGGGGGTCGCTGACGGCGAACCGGTCACCGGACCTCCGTCCCCTCCCGCGCCCGCGGCCGTCCGGGGGATTCGACTCTAGAAGCCGCCGCCGCCGCCGCCGCCGAAGCCGCCCCCGCTGAACCCGCCGCCCCCGCTGAAGCCCGAGCTGCCGGAGGAGGAGCGCGGCGCGGTCTGCATCGACGACGCCGTCGCCGTCGACATGTCGCCGAGGGAGGCGACGAGCAGGTAGGTGTGAAAACCGCCTCCGTGGTAGCGACCTCGGTACCAGTCCGGCGGCTCCGTGTAGATGTCGTCGAAGGCCTTCGCCCACCTCTGGTCGACGCCGAAGGCCATGGCGAAGGGGAGTGCGGCCTCGAACTTCTCGACCGTGTCGATCATGCGCCGGAAACGGTCGCTCTCGACCCGCTGAAGGAACTCCTCGAAGCCCTGCAGGTGGTCGTGCGCCCGGGCACCCTCGTCGGTTCGCGCGGGCATCAGGATCGCGAAGCCGAGCAGGATGAGCGTGTTCAGGACGCCGGCCCCGATTGCCACGGGCGTGCTCAGCGCGAACCGCTGGCTCAGGTAGACCATGAGGACCCCGGACAACACCCCGAGGATGATCGCGATCACGGCCCACCGTCCCGCCACCTTGTCCGGGCGCTCCGCGTACCAGCCGTTGGAGACGAGCGAGTCGTACATCCGGCGCTGGATCGTGGGCAGCTCCTTGTAGAAGCGGTTCTCGAGGTCGTCGGTCGTGACCGACCCTCCCCCACACGCCTCCAGCCCTTCCAGGACCGCCTGCTCGTGCGGCTTCAGCGAGGTCCACTCCGTCGGCGGCTTCAAGAACCTGAAGCGGAAGTCTTTTCGCCCCAGCAACTTGTCGAAGGTGCCAGCCTCTTCCTCCTCGATTCGCAGGTACCCGCGGATCGACAGGTCCACGATCGTCGCGGTGATGTCCCGCATGTCGGGGGAGCCGTCCGCGAGCGTCCCACCCTCGCCCGGCGTCATCCCTTCCGGTGGCTCGTACTGCGGCGTGATCGACCGGGACTCCGGGTCCCGTCCCTTCGCGTCCCACTGTCGGTAGCCGAAGAGGAAGAAGAAGAAGGGGACGATCGCGAAGATGTTCGCCCGTACCACGTCCAGGACCTTGTCCGCCGTGCTCGGTCGATCGATCAGCCCGGGGTTCCACCCGAGAACGAGGGTGAGCCCTCTCTTGAAGCCGAGGGGCTCCTGCGTGCGGAAGACCCACTGGCCCGCGGCGTTCTGGAAGACGTCCGCCTCCTCCGCCGTCGATCCGTAGGCGCCGGTGAAGGCCCGTGTGCGGACGCCGTCGGCTCCGACCGGGAGGGTGACGCGCGCCTCCGCCATCCCGAGCGGGACGTCCCAGTCGGCACCGGTCACATTCCAGTAGAGTTCGTCGTGCTCCTCGAAGAAGCGCAGTCCGTTCCGGACGCGGTACTCGAGGATGACGGTCTTCGTGGTGTTCCGCGCCCCGGGCACCCACACCTTCCACTGGAGGTTGCGCCCCTCCCGGCTGCGTTCGACCTCGAGCTCCTCTCCGTCGGCGGTCGCGGACTGCAGCCGCACGTCGAGCTTGTACGACAGGCCGCGGGAGCCTTCGTAGCGCACGGGAAGGTGCCGCAGGATTCCGTTCCAGCTCCCGGTGAACTCGAAGGTGATCTCCTCCCGGACCACCACCACCCCGGAGGTGAGCACCGTCACATCGGAGACGAAGCTCTCCACGAAGAGTTCGCGCGACTGCGCGGCCCCCCTCTCCGGAGCGAAGACGGTGGTGGCCAGGCCGAGGCCGAGCCATGCGACCAGGAGGACGAGCCGTCTCATCGATCGATCTCCTTCTCGTAGATGCGCCATCTGCGGTACGGCTCCAGTCCGAGCGATTCGATGGGCCCCCGGAGGGCGGCGTTGTCGTCGAGGATCCAGGAGGCCTCGCCCCGCTCCCCCCCGATCTCACGGGCTCGCTGGACCAGCTCCCACAGCAGCAAGTTCAGAACGCCCGAGCGGCGGTGGGCCGGGTCGACGCCGAGGGCGATCAGCCGGCCGGTTCGAAGTCTCGGAAGCCCACGAATCAGCCGGAGGATCGTGAGTGGCCCGAGGCGGCCGCTGCGGGTGTGGCGAAGGAGCTCGTTGAGGTCCCGCACCACCAGCATGAAGGCCACCGGCTCTCCTCCTGCCACGGCCAACAGACAGAGCTGCGGCAGGAAGAGCGGCTTCAGCTCGCGGGCGATGTGCCGCCACTCCTCGCGATCGACCGGAACGAAGCCCCAGTTCCCCTCCCACGCCCCGTTGTAGAGGTCGAGCAGGATGTCCGCCGACTCCTCGACGCGAACCGGATCGAGCAGCTCGAAGCGGACTCCGACCCGGGACCGAAGCCGCTCGATGATGGCGCCCATCCGGGTCTCGACCCGTTCTCCGTGCTCGATCGGCAGATCGTATCCGATCAGGTCCATCGCGCCGGTGAAGCCGACATCCTCGATCTGCTCCGCGTACCGGGGCGGGTTCCAGGGCGTCAGGATGCGAGGCGGGTGCTCGAAGCCGTCCACGAGGAGTCCGCACTCGTGGTTCATCGACGGGTTCACCGGCCCCCGGATCCGATCCAGGCCGCGCCGCTGCAGCCAGAGCTCGGCCGCCTCGACGAGCTGGGCGGTCGTGTCGGGGGCGGCGTCGGCCTCGTAGAAGCCGAAGAAGCCCACGCGGTCCCCGCGATCCTCGTTGTGGCGGGCGTTGTGAATCGCCGCGATCCTGCCGACCGGCCGTCCACCGCGCCGGGCGACGAAGAGCTCTCGCGCCGCGTGGCGCCAGAAGGGGTCCCGACCGGGGTGGAGCGCCTCCGCGGTCATCCGTCGCAACGGGTGGACCCGGGGAAGCCCCGCGGGGGATTCCTGGCGGAAGGGGACGGCGAGGAAGTCCCGCATCGCTCCCCGGCCGGAGACCGCGCGCACCTCGGTGGCGGGCGTCACGCCGCCGCCCTCTCGGCACGCTCCAAGAAGATCTCGGGCGCCGAGGCGATCCAGCGTCGGAAACGGTCCACCTGCGCGTCGGAGGGAGGGGTCGCCTCCGTCCAGAAGGTGTCGAGGTCGCCCCAGGTCCCGGTCCGGGCGACGCCGTGGCGCTCTGCATCCGCCGCGTTCAGTCGCTGCTCGACCTGCCCTTCGGTGGGGACGGCGAGGATCGGCTTGCCGAGGGCGTGCGCCTCGCAGACCGACTCGAAGCCCGCCGACCCGGCGTAGGCCCGACAGGCGGCGAGGTCTCGAAGGAAGGCCCGGTCGTCGAGTTCGTGCACGGAGCAGCCGTCGCCCGGCGCCTCGTCGAGTCCGGACGCCCCCCCCGACACGTAGATGCGCACGCGGGCCTCGGGTCGGCTCCGCTGCCACGCGACGACCTGCCGGGCGACCCCGGGCGCGACCGCGTACACCAGGAGGAAGTCGCCCCGGGCGGCCTCCAGCTCGCGGAAGTCGGGGCGCAGCAGCGGGGGCACGGTCCAGATGTCCGGGGCGACCGCGCCCTCCTCCCCGCCCCCGTGGACCGCGCCGGCGGGCGCGAAGGCGAGCGCGAGCTGCTGAGAGCGCCACCCGGACATCGCCGTGACCGACCGGACGAATCGCCGCTCGCTCCACGACAGCCCCGCGCCCCGGAGGGTCGCCTCGTCGGTCCAGCGCAGGACGTAGTGGTGACCCACGGCGAGCCGGGGAACGGCCCGCCGGCGAATCTGCTGCGCCCACCCGCCGAGGATGTCGAAGAAGCCGATCTGAAGGTCGACGCGGTCGGGCGCCACCGAGCTGGCGCGCCGCAGCACCTCCCGGGTCCAGTCGGGGAATCGGCGCAGCGAGTTCCGGAGCGTGGAACCGGCGTCCACCCGGGTGGCGGTCGGGTCGAGCACGTGCACGGGACACTGGAAGACGCGCACCGAATGCCCGATGCGCTCCTCGAACCACTCCGGGATCGTCCAGCCCTGGCCCAGCCCCACATCGACCGAGACGATCTCGTGTCCCGCGTCGCGCAGGATGTGCGCGTAGGAGATCGCCTGGGTCATGTGTCCCCGGCCCTCCCCGATGAGGGTCAGTGCGACCCGGAGTCGTCGCTTCAGAAGTCGACCTTCGGCACGGCTCGAGCCGCCTCCTCGACCTCGAAGAACTCGCGCTCCCGGAAGCCGAAGGAGCGTGCGACGAGGTTCTGCGGGACGGATTGGATCTTCGTGTTGTAGTCGCGCACGACGGCGTTGTAGTAGCGGCGGGCGTTGGCGACGGCGTCCTCGATCTGGGCGAGGCTTTCCTGCAGATCGCGAAAGCCCCCCGCCGCCTTCAGATCCGGGTAGGCCTCGGCGAGCGCGAAGAGCGACTTGAGCGCCCCGGCCAGCATCCCCTCGGCGGCACCCTGGGCCGCGGGGCCCGTGGCGGACATCGCAGCGGAGCGGGCCTGAATCACGGCGTCCAGCGTCTCCTTCTCGTGACTGGCGTACCCCTTCACCGTCTCGACGAGGTTCGGGATGAGGTCGTAGCGACGCTTCAGCTGGACGTCGATGTCCGCCCAGGCGGCGTCGACCTGCTGCCGAAGCTTCACGAGCCCGTTGTAGAGGACGACGGCACCGCCGACGACCACGGCGAGAACGACGACTTCGATGCCCATGACACGCCTCCGTACGAGGTAGGATCCGACCGGTGCGAGCGCCAAGGTAGGCCCCGACCGGGAGGGCGGAAAACCCTCGACAACTCCCTCTACGTGTGAGGGTGGGTGCGGTCTTTACCGGAGGTGCGGCGACCGTCTACCTTCCACGGGCTGAGCGCCGAATCCGCCTGGAGGAGGGAGGCTCGGCCGACCCCATAGAGCCCACGCCGGCGCGTCCGGCCGATTCGAATAGCAGAGGTGTCCCGTGGCGGACAAGACCAACTTCGACCTCGTCGTCATCGGGAGTGGTCCCGGCGGGTATCATGCGGCGATTCGCGCCGCCCAGCTCGGGCAGGACGTCGCCTGCGTCGAGGCCGAGAAGCTCGGCGGTGTCTGCCTGAACATCGGGTGCATCCCGACCAAGGCGCTCCTGACCAGCGCCCTCCTCGCCAACGACATGGTGAACTCGGGCGCGAAGCACGGAATCCTCGCCGACAACATTCGCCTCGACATGGGGCCGGCGCAGGAGCGCTCCCGCTCGGTCGCCGACCAGCTCAACAAGGGGATCGGTCACCTCTTCAAGAAGAACAAGGTGACGCCCTTCATGGGGCACGGTCGCCTCGCCGGGCAGGGGAAGGTCGAGGTGACCGCCGAGGACGGCTCGAAGACCGTCATTACCGGGAAGAACATCATCATCGCCACCGGCTCGCGGCCGCGTGACCTCCCGATCCTGAAGATCGACGAGGAGATGATCTGGTCGTCGACCGGCGCCCTCATGCAGAAGTCGGCGCCCGAGACCCTCTTCATCGTGGGCTCCGGCGCGATCGGGATGGAGTTCGCCGACGTCTACGACGCCTTCGGCTCCAAGGTGACGGTCGTGGAGATGGCGCCGAACGTCCTCCCGCTGGAGGACGAGGAGGTGTCGAAGTTCATGGAGCGCACCTTCAAGAAGCGCGGCATGGACATCCACACCGGAGCCACCTTCCAGAACGCCGAGATCCAGGGCGAGAAGGTGAAGGTCACCTTCACCGACAAGAAGGGCGAGGCGCACGAGATGGTCGTCGACCGTGTCCTCTCCGCGGTGGGGCGCGTGCCGAACACCGAGGACGTCGGGCTCGACAAGGTCGGGGTGAAGACGGACGACCGCGGCTACGTCATCGTCGACGATCAGCTGCGCACGAACGTCCCCGGGGTCTACTCGATCGGCGACTGCGCCGGAAAGCAGCTCCTCGCCCACAAGGCGATGCACGAGGGCGTCGCCTGCATCGAGAACATGCTCGGCGTCGGCCACCACACCGTGGACTACGACAACGTCCCGAACGCCACCTACTGCCACCCCGAGGTCGCCTCGGTCGGGATGACCGAGAAGCAGGCGAAGGAGGCCGGTTACGACGTCGAGGTCGGGAAGCTTCCCTGGGTGGCGATCGGTCGCGCCGTCGCATCGGGGCACGCGGACGGCTTCGTGAAGGTCATTCGCGACAAGCAGTACTCGGAGATCCTCGGCGCGCACATCGTGGGGCCGCACGCGACCGAACTCATCGCCGAGTTCGTGATCGGCCGTCACCTCGAGTCGACCGTCGAGGAGATCGAGCAGGCGATGCACCCGCATCCCACCCTGAGCGAAGGGGTCAGCGAGGGCGCCCTCCACGTCCTGGGTCGCGCCATCCACATCTGAGGACCGCCATCGAGACGGGTGCTGTGGGCCTCGGCGGGGCCGAGTCGGCGGAGGGCGCTGCGGTGGAGACGCGGCGGTCGTGGTCGGACGAGGAGGAGCAGGCGCTCCGACTCTGGATCGCGCTTGCCCGCTGTTACGGTACGCTCTCGCGCGAGGTGGCTTCGAAGGTCGCCGAGTACGGGCTGACGACCCCGCAGTTCGGGATCCTGGAGGCGCTCCACCACCTGGGGCCCCTCACCCTCGGCGAACTCGCGAACAAGCTGCTCGTCACCGGGGGCAACATCACCTACATCATGGACCGCCTGGAGGATCAGGGGCTCGTGGTGCGGGACCGGTCGCGAACCGACCGCCGGATCGTGCGCGCCCGCCTGACCTCCGCCGGGGAGGAGTTGATCGAGAACGTCTTCCCGGGCCACGCCGCGTACATCGCGCGGATGGCGGAGAGCCTCGAGCCGGACGAGCGGGCGGAGCTCCGGCGCCTCCTCAAGAAGTGGGGGAAGGCGATGGCGGAGGAGGACCTTCCGGGCTGACGCCCCTTCGGGCTCGAGCCCGTTCGCGCATTCAGACCGGCTGCGGCGCCGCGATCTCCTCCTCGATGTCGATTCCGCGGATCGTGAGGATGCGTAGGAGCGCCTCCCCGATCTTGTTGTTCGGGGTCGACGCGCCCGCGGTGATTCCCAGCGAGAAAGGACCCTCCGGGAGCCAGTCGGTATCGTGCGTCTCCGGCGCGGTCGCCGAGAGCTCCACCTTGTGCCGGATCACCCCGGTCTCCACGTCGATGCAGGCGGCGTCTTCGATGTGGAAGGTCGTGGTGTACTGCTGGCACATGTGCGCCAGATGGTTCGTGTTCGAGGAGTTGTAGCCCCCGATCACCAGCATGATGTCCGGCGGGTCCTTCATCATCTCCTTGATCGCGTCCTGACGCTCCTGCGTCGCGGAGCAGATCGTCCCGAAGGTCCGGAAGTGCTCGGCGGCGTGCTCCTCGCCCCAGTTCTCGACCATCTCCTTCCGGATCCGAGCCCCGATCGCCAGCGACTCGTTCGCGAGCATCGTCGTCTGGTTCGCGACCCCGACCTTCTCCAGGTGCAGGTCGGGATCGAAGCCCTCGGACGCCTTCTCCTGGAAGCGCTCGATGAAGGCCTCGCGCGAGATGGCGGACGGCTTCTTCGAGATGTAGTCGCAGACGATCTCGGCCTCGGCCATGTCGCGCACGATCAGGTAGCGACCATTCTCGTACTTGAGCGCCTGCGAGGCGGTCGCCCGCGACTCTTCATGCTGGTGCTTGCCGTGGATGATCGCCGTGTAGCCGTCGCGGGCGTATCCCTCGACCCGCTTCCAGACGTGCAGCACCGAGCCGCACGTGGTATCCACGAGGACGCAGCCGATCTTCTTCAGCTCTTCGAAGTCCTGGATGGTGACGCCGAAGGCGGGGAGGATGACGACGTCGTCCGGGGTCAGGAAGGAGAAGTCGAAGGACCCCTCGCCGTCCGGGTAGATGAACTGGATTCCCATCTCCGTCATCCGCCGGTTCACGTGCGGATTGTGGATGATCTCGCCGACCAGGTAGATCGACTTGTCGGGGAACTTCCGGACCGTCTCGTAGGCGTAGTCGACCGCGCGATCGACGCCGTAGCAGAACCCGAACTCGTTCGCGAGCCGAACGTGGATGTCGCCGACCTGATCCTCGTATCCACGGGAGCGGATGCGCTCCACGATCGCGGAATGGTACTCGGCTTCGATGAGAGGACGGACCTCGGCCTTCAGGCCGAATCCCTTCCGGAAGTACGTCTGCTCCATGGGAGTCCCGGGGGGTGGGAGCGGATTTCGGGTCCGCTCGTTCCCTGTGCCACGCGCCCGCCTGTTCGGACGTGTTCGGACAAGGTCGCGTGAGCGGCCCCGTCCTTCAATGCCTTTCGGCGTGATCACAACCCTTCCGGGCCCGTCGCGTTCCGCGGTCGCACGAGCGGGGGATCGGTCGGTCGCCGCCGCGTGTATCTTTCCATCCATGTTTTCTCGACTCTTCGCCCTCTTCGTCGTCGTCCCGCTCATCGAGCTGGCCCTCCTCATCCAGGTCGGTCAGTGGATCGGGCTGGTGCCCACGGTGGCGCTCGTCCTGGCGACGGGGGCTGCGGGAGCCGCACTCGCCCGGCGGGAGGGGCTGCGGACGGTGCAGCGGATTCAGGCCGAGGTCGCCTCGGCGCGGGTCCCCGGTGATTCCCTCCTGGACGGTGCGGCGATCCTGGTGGGCGGTGCCTTCCTCCTGACCCCGGGTGTGCTGACGGACCTCGTCGGCCTGGGGCTCCTCCTCCCGCCGACCCGTTCGCTCCTCAAGGCGAGGGTGCGCCGGGCGATCGAGCGGCAGATTCGCGAGGGCGGCGTGCAGATTCGGATGACGACCTTCGGACCGGGCGTGGGTGGTTCCGCGGGAGGTGGCTTCGGGGGCGGGGGC
>JANQLR010000130.1 GCA_028280525.1 Longimicrobiales bacterium | reverse complement strand
CGCGAGGGGGGCCGCCGAGGCGGCGTCGAGCCGACCGGTCGGGTAGGCTCCGGTCTCTGCCGCGGTCCGGGATCCGATCCCGAGCGCGATCACCGTGGTCGCGCCGATCCCTCCCCAGAGGAGACGCCGCACGATCATCGACGCTCGACCTCGGGTCCCTGCGAACCCCTCGCGAAGTCGGGTGCCTCGCCCAGCCCGGCGAGCGGAGCGGTCTCTCCCGAGGGGACGATCACGCCCGGGTTCAGAATGCCGGTCGGGTCGAGCGTGTACTTCACCGCGCGGAAGGCCTCGACGACCTCCGGCGCGAAGATCCGATCGAGGAAGGGGGTGCGCAGGCGGCCGTCCCCGTGCTCCCCGGCGAGGGTGCCACCCAGCTCCGCGACCAGCTCCACGACCTCTTCGAGGATGCGGCTCACCGTGTCGCGCCACCCCGGCTCACCGGTGTCGACGAGGGGGTTCACGTGCAGGTTGCCCTGGCCGGCGTGCCCGAAGATCACCACGGGAACGTCGTGCTCGTCGAGGATGTCCTGAAGCCGGCGGACGAACTCCGGGAGGCGGGGGAGGGGGACGACGCAGTCCTCGATGAACTGAATCGACCGGCGCCCGGCCCCGACCTGCTGCATGATGCGCGGCGAGGCCTCGTGCCGGAGCGCCCACAGACGGGAGCGCGCCTCCTCCGTCTCCGCCTCGACGATCCCGCCGACGCCCTGGGCCCACTGGCGCAGCGCCGTCGCCGACGCCTGCACGTGGGCCTCGGAGCCGCCGAACTCGATGAGGAGCATTCCGGCGTCCGCGACGAGGGTCGAGAGCCGCGGATCGACCCCGAGACCGCCGAGCTGAACGAGCGTGCGACCGAAGAACTCGCAGGCGTTGGCCCCGAGTCCGGCGGCGAGCGCAGCCCCGGTGCCGAGGTCGGCGAGGGCGGGCAGCCCCGCGACCGCGACCCACCGCTCCTCGTCGGGTGGGTGGAGGCCGAGCGTGACGTCGGTGAGGATGCCCAGCGTGCCCTCGCTCCCGCAGAGGAGGTCGAGCGGATCGCCGGAGGGGAGCCAGGCGTCGAGCGCGTATCCGGAGGAGTTCTTCGCCACCTCCGGCCAGGGGAGCCGCTCTCCGAAGCGGGCCCTCATCCGGTCGTGCAGCGCGGACCAGCGCGGCGGGTCCGGGGTGTCGTGGCGGCGGTGGGCGCGTGGGTTTCCCTCGGCGTCGACCCAGCGGGCGGCCCGGAGCCAACGGCGGGCCGGTCCGAAGCGAAGGGACCGTGCTCCGCTCGCATTGCTCGCGACGATCCCCCCCAGCGTCGCCCACGGCGCCGAGGAGGGGAGGGCGGGCAGCGCCAGCCCGGTCGAGGCGGCCACCTCGTTCGCCTCGGCGGCCACGACTCCCGCGGAGGCGGTGATCTCGGCGCTCTCGGGGTCGACGGCGAGCTCCCCGGCGACGCGGGAGCTGTCGAGGACGAGCCAGGGTCCGACGTTCCCCGCCGGCATCCCCGTTCCCGCGCCGCGCGGGACGAGTCGAAGGCCCTCGAGTGCCGCCCACTCGACGCAGCCGGCGACTTCGTCGCGATGCCGGGGGCGAAGGACGCCCGCTGGGGGGATCCAGAACGGACCAGAGGCCCCCGAGACCGCCCGCACGCCCTCCGGCGACACGTCGACGACGGCGCGGAGTTCGCGAGGAGCCGGGGGAAGCGTCACGCGGTGTGGGGGCCCGTGGTCAGGCCTGCGCGGTGATTCGAGGCGCGGGCGCGCAGTCGGCGCAGTACCCGTTCAGCTCCAGCCGGTAGCCGGTGACGTGGAAGCCGTCCGCGGAGGCCTGCAGACGCGAGATCTCCCGGTCGTCGATCTGACCCGGCAGGTCCACCACCCGCCCGCAGACCACGCAGCGGAGGTGGTGGTGGTCGTCGGTGCGCCCGTCGTAGCGTGCCGAGCCGTCGCCGTAGGTGAGCTTGGTTGCGAGCCCGCACCCGACGAGCGTTTCGAGGCTCTTGTAGACCGTCGCGAGCGAGATCCCCTGCACCTCGTTGCGGACGTGCACGAACACCTCGTCGGCGGTCGGGTGCACGTCGGTCGCGCGCAGGAAGCGGAACACCGCGGCACGCTGCTCGGTGTAGCGCTGCCCGCTCGCCTCGAGGGCGCGTCGAAGGACGGTCTCGCTGTCGGTGGACATTCGCGGCATGATGGCCGTATGCAGTGCGGGGAGGGTCCGGTAACCGCAGAGTTACACCCCGGAGAGTCTACCCGGTTTCCAGATCGCCAGCAAGAAGAGTTTAGGTCCGACGAAATCCGGTCGGTTTCACCCCCATTCGAGCCCGATGTCCAGCACCACAGACCCGTCTCGATCGCCGGGCGCACCCCTCCTGACCCTCGAGCCGCTCCTCGATGTGATCCGCGAGACCGCGGCCCGCGTGGGGTGGCAGACGAGCGGGCTGCAGAAGACCACCAGCACCGAGTTCGAGGGACGATGGAAGGGCGAGTCGACCCGTAGCGCCTACCTCTTCCTTCACCACGACGAGTGGCCGGACTGCTCCGTCGACGTCTTCCTCGACGAGACCTCGCGAGGCCTGCGAGCGAATCTGGCTCTCGTCGCCGACCTTCACCCCCTTCCGGACCTGCCGCCCCTGCCGGAGGCGCTCGAGGCCCTCGGCACCCTCTCGGAGCGACATCTCCCGACCGGACTCCGGACTCCGGTGACGGTGCGCCTTCGGCTCGCCGACGCCGCCGAGCCGGGGACCGATGCGGAGATCGAGGCGCGACTCAAGGCACATCTCTCGTCGGCGACGATCGCCGCCGGGGCGGTCGAGGTCCGCTCGACGGTGGAGGGGATCCTGCACGCGTACGAGGCCGTCCTGTCGGATCCCACCGCCGGCGGGCTGCTCGATCTCGATCCGGAGTCGCCCTGGGGCTGACTCCCGCTTGCCGTGCGCGCCGGCGGTCGGGTAGTCTGCCGGACCGGACCGCCGCCCGGGACGGAACGGTCCTCCCCCCACACTCCCGGGTCTCCACCCTCGAGCCGAGGCCGCTTCATGTCGGACGCCCGTCCCGCCCTGGACTCCTTCCTGGAAGAGGATCGCAAGTTTCCGCCCCCCAAGGAGTTCGCGGATTCGGCCCACTGCGCCGACGACCGTCTCCATCAGGCCGCGGACGCCGACATCGAGGGGTACTGGGAGGCGTGGGCCAGGGAGCTCGACTGGTTCGAGCCGTGGACGCGCGTCCTGGAGTGGACGCCGCCTCACGCGAAGTGGTTCGTCGGCGGGAAGCTGAACGTCGCCTACAACTGCATCGACCGGCACCTCGACGGCGCCCGCCGCAACAAGGCGGCGCTGATCTGGGAGGGGGAGCCGGGGGACACGCGCACCTACACGTACTGGGACCTGCACCGCGAGGTCTCCAAGTTCGCGAACGTCCTGAAGTCGCTCGGCGTCGAGAAGGGGGATCGGGTCGCGATCTACCTGCCGATGGTGCCGGAGGCCGCGATCGCCATGCTCGCCTGCGCACGGGTGGGGGCGCCCCACTCGGTCGTCTTCGGCGGCTTCTCCCCGGACTCGCTCGCGGACCGCATCAACGATGCGGAGGCGAAGCTCCTGATCACGGCGGATGGCGGCTTCCGCCGCGGGTCGGTCATCCAGCTGAAGGCGAATGCGGACGAGGCGGTCGAGCGCTGCCCGTCGATCGAGCACGTGGTCGTGGTGCGGAGGGGCGCGGGGGCGAGCCAGCTCGTCGGGGCCCACATGCACCAGGGCCGGGACCTCTGGTGGCACGAACTGATGGAGGAGGCCGACGCGCACTGTCCGGCGGAGCCGATGGACGCCGAGGACCTCCTCTACATCCTCTACACCTCCGGGACGACGGGGAAGCCGAAGGGCGTGGTCCACTCGACGGGCGGCTACCTGACCCAGGTCTACGCGACGACGAAGCTCGTCTTCGATCTGAAGGAGGACGACGTCTACTGGTGCACCGCGGACGTCGGCTGGGTGACCGGTCACTCCTACATCGTCTACGGGCCGCTCGCGAACGGGGCGACCTGCGTCATGTACGAAGGAGCGCCCGACTGGCCCGACCGGGGTCGCTTCTGGCAGCTGTGCGAGAAGTACGGCGTCACGATCTTCTACACCGCGCCGACCGCGATCCGCGCCTTCATGCGCTGGGGCGAGTCGTGGGTGGAGAGGGCCGACCTGTCGAAGCTCCGGCTGCTCGGCACGGTGGGGGAGCCGATCAATCCCGAGGCGTGGATGTGGTACCACGAGGTGATCGGGAAGGAGCGGTGCCCGATCGTCGACACGTGGTGGCAGACGGAGACGGGGGCGATCATGATCACGCCGCTCCCCGGGTTCACGCATACCCGACCGGGGACGGCGACCCACCCCTTCCCGGGGATCCGGGCCACCATCCTGGACAACGACGGGAACGAGGCGCGCGGGGGCTACCTCGCCATCACGCACCCCTGGCCCTCCATGCTGCGCACGATCTGGGGAGACGACGAGCGCTACCGGCGCACCTACTGGTCGAGGTGGGAGGGGAGGGGGATCTACTTCCCCGGGGACGGCGCCAAGCGGGACCCGGACGGCTACCTCTGGATCCTGGGGCGCGTGGACGACGTGCTGAACGTCGCCGGGCACCGGATCGGAACCGCCGAGGTCGAGAGCGCGCTCGTCTCGCACCCGGAGGTGGCCGAGGCCGCCGTGGTCGGGAAGCACCACGAGGTGAAGGGGCAGGCGATCGCCGCCTTCGTGACGCTCAAGGAGTCGGCCGAGATCCACGACACCCTGGTCGAGGACCTGCAGGATCACGTGCGCGACAAGATCGGATCGATCGCGAAGCCGGAGGCGGTCATCTTCACCGCCGAGCTCCCGAAGACGCGGTCGGGGAAGATCATGCGGCGTCTGCTGAAGGACATCGCCGAGGGGCGGGCCGTCGGGGACACGACGACGCTCGCGGACCCCGCGGTGATTCACCGCCTCAAGGAGAAGTACGAGGGCGAGGAGGGCTGAGGTGCCCGTCCGTCAGTCGACGGTCAGCCGGACCCGCTGCGCGACGTTGTTGCCGTAGCCGAGGGCGTTCCAGCGCTGATCGAGCGGCTGGGGACCGAGGTGGTCGTGTCCCCTCACCACGAGGTCGTACTCCCCCGGCGTCGTCTCCCAGTCGAGGTGCCAGCGGGAGGGCGTGAAGGGGGCGGGCCCCGGGGAGAGCCCGGCGTCGCGCCACGACGCTCCGCCGTCCGTCGACACCTCGACCCGGGTCGGGTGACCCTCCCCCGTCCACGCGATCCCCTGCAGGCGAACCGTCCCGGCGTCGAGCGTGCGGTCGCCCTCGGGATCGGGAGAGAGGAGGAGGGCGCGCACGCGCATGCGGGTCACCGGGGCCGGCGTCTCTCCGTCCACCAGGTAGCGGTAGCGGTCGGTCTGGAAGTAGCCGGAGAAGGGGGCGTCGAGGAGTTCGATCCCCTCGAGCCACTTCACGCTGGCGACCGCGTACCATCCGGGGACGACCAGCCGGAGTGGGGCGCCGTGCTCCGGCCTGAGCGGCTCGCCATTCATCGCCCACGCCAGCAGCGGTCCATCCGCGGCCGCGCACGCCGCCGCTCCGGGGAGGCTGCGTTCGAACCGGAGCTCTCCCCACCCCTCCTTTCGCCCGCGGTCGGCGCCGCGGAAGAGGACCTCGGTGGGGACGGCGCCGACGTCGAGGTGGTCGAGGAGCGAGCGCAGCGACAGCCCGGTGAAGTCCGCGGTCCCGGTCGCCCCGAGCGTCCACGGCGTCCCGTCGATCGCGGGACGCAGGAGCGTTCGCCCGTTCCCCGCGCACTCGAGAGTGACGCGGCGTGTGACCTCGCCGAGGCTCCCGAGGTCGTCGAGGGTGAACTCCGACGTTGCACCCGCCCCGCGGACGCGCAGCGTGAAGCCATCCGCCTCGATGTCGGGGACGGGAAAGTTGGAGCGGATGTAGAAGGCGTCGGTCGGCGTGACCTCCGGGCGCAGCTGGCGGAGATGCGTCTCCGCGTTCGGTGGGAGGTCGGTCAGCCGCTCCCGCATCCGGTCAGCCTTCGTCCGAGACGGACCCGTCGGTCTGAAGTCCGTGCGGACGCGCCGGAAGGGGTGCGTCGAGGGGGAGCGCCTGCGGCCCGTCCTCCGACAGCGGATCACCGGTCGGTCCCCGCTTTTCGGCCCGTTCGTCCGCAGGCTTCCACTTGATCGGTCGCGCGGGCACCCCGACGTAGACGTAGTGCGGCTCGGTCGGCTTCGTGAGGATGCTTCCCGCTCCGACCATCGAGTCCGGGGCGACGTGGGCGCCGGCGAGGATGGTCGCGTGGTAGGTGATGCGGGCACCCGCTCCGATGGTCGTCTTCGGGAGGAAGACCTCGCGCCCGTCGACGATGTCGTGGGAGTGCGAGTAGATGTTCGCGTAGTCCGAGACGGAGGCCCCGTCCCCGATCTCGATCCCACCTCGGTCGTCGAGGAGGACGTGTCGGTGGATGACCACGTTGTTCCCGGCGTCGATGTTGTAGCCGAAGGAGAACTTGACCTGGTGGAAGGCCTTGAAGTTGCGCCCGCAGCTCCGGAAGATCCGGCGCGCCAGGATGCGCCGGAAGGGCACCCCGATCGACGCGTTCTCGCCGAGCGAGGTGCGGTCGAACATCTCCCACATCCAGAGGAGCGGCTTGACCCGCGCGTAGCGCTCGAGATCGATCTCCCGGTAGTACTCGGCCTCCAGCGTCACATTCCGCGGGTCGAGCTGGTCGAGAGCGACCTGCCGACCGAGGGGGAGCTCCGCACCGTCGGACGGCCCGCCGGTGGGGAACCAGATCGAGGTCAGCACGTCCCGACACAGCGCGCTTCGATCCGTCGTAGGGTCGTCGAGCGCCCGATCGAGGGCGGCGAGCCACTCGGCCTGCCGGGCGGCGGCACCCTCGTCGATCGAGACGTTGCGAAGCGGAAGAAATGCCATGAGGATCCCCGCGTCGGCGGGGTGAACGGACGAACGGTCGCAGAGGGCGAATGGTGTCCCCCCTCCCAACCCGGAGCAAGCCCGTGCGGGTTCCGGAATCTACCGGCCAATCCGAGGACGAAGGAATGAACGAGGTACTGCGGCAGCGCCTGCTCCGGAAGATCGAGAGCCTTCCGGAGGAGAAGATCTATCAGGTCCTCGACTACATCGAGTTCCTCGAGTCGAAGTACGCGCGGGACGCCGCCGCGGAGGCCTCCGGTCTCCAGAAGTTCGCGGAGAACCTGCAGGACCGGATGCGGAAGAAGGCGATGAACCCCGAGACGATCCGCGAGGCGTTCCAGCTGATCGCGGCCGCGGACCGCGTCCTCTCCGGCGTCTCCTCGGCGGGGAAGCAGATCCTCGACGAACTGGCTGCGCCCGTCGAGCCGGGGGGCGGCGCTCGGCCGGACCCGGGGCCGGGCTCCTCCTCGCGGTCGTCCACGCCGTCGGGGAGCGCCGGGGCGCCGAGCGCGCGGCGCTCCTACGAGCGGTCCACCGGGCCCGTCACACGCGGTCCGAACGAGCCCCCGCCCGCCGGGAAGGTCGAGCCGTCACCCGTTCCGCCTCGCCCCGAAACCGGGGAGGTCGCGGAGGAGGACGCCTCGGGTTGACGCCCCTCCCGGGGTCGGGTAGCCTTGCCCATGGAAGACGTGCCGACCCCCGAGTACGGCGTACGCCTGCACCCCCCGTCCCCACGGACGCGAGCGGGTGCGGGCGTTTTTCGTAGGTGAACACTGCCCCCGCATCGCTGAATCATGTCTGAGGAATCCCACCGCTACGGCGCCACCGTCCTGAAGGAAGGGCTCACCTTCGACGACGTGCTCCTGGTCCCCGGGCACTCGACCGTGCATCCCAAGGACACCTCCGTTCGCACCCGGGTGACGCGCGGGGTCGAGCTGAACATCCCGCTCCTCGCTGCCGCGATGGACACCGTCACGGAGTCGCGGATGGCGATCCAGATGGCGCGCGAGGGGGGGATGGGGATCATCCACAAGAACCTCCCGGTCGAGGTGCAGGCCGCCGAGGTCGATCGCGTGAAGCGGTCGGAGAGCGGGATGATCCTCAAGCCGATCACGCTCGGCCCCGACGGGACGATCCGGGACGCGCACGCGCTGATGGCGAAGTTCTCGATCTCCGGGGTGCCGATCGTGGAGGAGGAGAACCGCCTGGTCGGGATTCTGACCAACCGCGATCTGCAGTTCGAGACGAACCTCGACCAGTCGATCCGGGAGCTGATGACTTCGGAGAACCTGGTCACCGTCCCCGTCGGAACGACGCTGGACGAGGCGGAGAAGGTCCTGCACCGCCACCGGATCGAAAAGCTCCCGGTGGTCGACGAGGACGGGCGGCTCAAGGGGCTGATCACGGTCAAGGACATCTACAAGCGCCGGCAGTACCCGAACGCCTGCAAGGACGAGCACGGGCGTCTCCGGGTCGGGGCGGCGATCGGCGCCTCCCGGGTCGACATCGATCGGGCGCGAGCGCTCGTGGATGCGGGGGTCGACGTGATCGTGATCGACACCGCGCACGGCCACTCCGAGGGCGTCCTCCAGGCGGTCGCTCGGACGCGACAGGCCTTCCCGGACGTCCAGCTCATCGCCGGGAACGTCGGGACTGCCGAGGGAGCGAGGGCGCTGCACGATCGCGGCGTGGACGCCGTGAAGGTGGGGGTCGGGCCGGGCTCGATCTGCACGACGCGGGTCGTGACCGGGGTCGGGCTGCCGCAGCTCACCGCCGTCATGGATGCCGCGGACGGGGTCCAGGGCGACATCCCGGTGATCGCCGATGGGGGGATCCGCTACTCGGGCGACATCGTCAAGGCGCTCGCCGCGGGTGCGGAGTCGGTCATGATGGGGTCGATGTTCGCCGGGACCGACGAGTCGCCGGGCGAGGTCTTCCTCCTGGAGGGCCGCCGCTTCAAGACGGTCCGCGGGATGGGCTCGCTCTCCGCGATGGAGGAGGGCTCGGCCGACCGCTACTTCCAGGAGGGTCAGGAGAAGCGGAAGCTCGTCCCCGAGGGGATCGAGGCGCGCGTGCCGTACAAGGGCCCCGTCTCCGACACCATCTTCCAGCTGATCGGCGGGCTCCGCTCCGGGATGGGGTACTGCGGCGCCGGCTCGCTCGATGAGCTCCGCGAGGTCTCGAAATTCATCCGGGTGACGACCGGCGGGCTCCGCGAGTCGCACCCGCACGACGTCACGATCACGCGCGAAGCCCCGAACTACCACCTCTGATGTCCCTCCTCGCCGACCTCCAGCCGCGCCTCCTCCTCGGCCCGGGCCCCTCGCCCGTCTCCGAGCGCATCCTCCAGGCGATGGCTCGCCCGACGATCGGGCACCTCGATTCGCAGTTCCTCGAGCTGATGGACGACATCGCGGACCGGCTCCGACGCGTCTTCGGGACCGACAACCCGATGACCTTCCCGGTGTCCGGCACGGGGTCGGCGGCGCTGGAGGCGGCGATGACGAACGCCGTCCAGCCGGGCGACACCGTGATCGTGGGGGTGAACGGGGTCTTCGGGATGCGGCTCGCCGAGATGGCCCGCAGGCAGGGCGCGACCGCGGTCGAGATCGAGGCGGAGTGGGGGAGGATCGTCGAGCCCGAGCGGATCGAGGCGGCGCTCCGGCGGCACCCGAACGCCGCGGTCGTCTGCGTGGTCGTGGCGGAGACCTCGACCGGAGTCCATCAGCCGATGGACGAGATCGGGCGACTCGTGGCCGCGACCGATGCACTCCTCGTGGCGGATACCGTGACGGCGCTCGCCGGTACCCCGGTCGAGGTCGACGCCAACCACATCGACATCTGCTACTCCGGCACACAGAAGTGTGTCGGGGTCCCTCCCGGCGTGGCCCCCATCACCTTCTCGCCGAAGGCGATGGATCGGATCGCCGCGCGGCCGCAGCCCCCTCACTCGTGGTACCTCGACGTGGGGCTGATCGCCGGCTACCTCGGAGAGGAGCGTCGGTACCACCACACGGCGCCGATCAACATGCTCTACGCCCTCCACGAGGGCCTGGTCGAGATCGAGGAGGAGGGGCTCGAGGCGCGCTACGAGCGTCACCGACGCGTGGGGGATCGGCTCAAGAGCGAGCTCGTCGCGCGCGGCTTCTGCCTGTACGCGCAGGAGGGCCACCGCCTGCCGCAGCTGACCTCCGCCGTCCTCCCGGAGGGCGTCGAGGAGGGGCCCCTGCGCCGCCGCCTCCTGGACGACTTCTCGATCGAGGTCGGGGGCGGGCTGGGTGCGATGAAGGGGAAGCTGTGGCGGATCGGGCTGATGGGGTACGGCGCCCGCGACGAGAACGTCGACCGGCTGCTCGAGGCGGTCGACGTCGTGATGGGGTGAGATCCGTCGCGCGGGGCCGGAGCCTCCGGCCGGTCGCTCGGCGGGGTGCCGCGTGGAAGCCCGCGCTGCGTTGGACGGCGGCGGGCGCCGGCCTCGCGGCTCTGACCGCCTGCGCCCCCTCCGTCCCGCCGACCCCGGAGCCGATTCCCGTCCCCGCGATCGACATCGACCTCCCGCTGCGCGACGCACCCCTGGTCTACCTTCCCCCGCCGGAGCTCGGGGAGGGCGCCGACCCGATCCTGCACACCCGCTGGGCCCGCCACGACGGGCTCACGAATCGAGCGGGGTACTGGATGGAGGTCTTCACGGTTCGCGAGCGGGACTGGTTCCCCGTGTACCTCCAACGGATGGCGCGGTGGGAGGTGCACGTGGACTCGGTGATCGCCGAGGCCGGCCTGCCGCGCTCTCTCCGCTACCTGCCCGTCATCGAGAGCGGCTACTCGCCGAATGCGGTCAGCGTCGCCTCCGCCGTGGGGATGTGGCAGTTCATGGCCCCGGTGGGGCGCGCCTTCGGACTGCGGGTCGATCCGCTGGTCGACGAGCGACGCGACCCGGTCGAGTCGACCGAGGCGGCGATCCGCTACCTGGGGGAGCTGCACGAACGCTTCGACTCCTGGTTCCTGGCGTTGGCCGCGTACAACGGGGGCCCGAGCCGGGTCGCCCGCCTCCTCCGGCGACACGCGCCGCTTGCCCCCGCCGGGGACTCGCTCTTCTTCGTCATCCGGGATCACCTGCCGCAGGAGACGCGGGACTTCATCCCGAAGTTCCTGGCGGCGGCGGCGGTGGCGAGCCAACCGGAGCGGTGGGGGCTGGCGGTCCCGGACACCGTCGGAGCTGCGCGCTGGGAGAGCGTGGAGCTGGAGGGCGCCGCGTCCCTCGACGTGGTCGCGGGGGCCGCGGGGATCGAAGAGGAGGTCGTTCGAGCCTGGAACCCGCACATCGTGCGCGGGGTGACGCCCCGCGGCGGAAGGACGACGCTCCGCCTCCCCGAGGGGACGGTCGGTGGATTCCGGACCGCCTTCGCCGCGATCCCCGCCGACGAACGGGTCACCGTTACGGAGCACGTCGTCGCGCGCGGGGAGACGCTCTCCGAGATCGCGGAGCGGTACGGGGTCCGCTCGAGGGAGCTGCAGGCGGCGAACCCCGACGTGCGGCCTCGGACGATGCAGATCGGGACGCGGCTCCTCGTCCCCCTCCTCCCCGGGTCGGTCGACCGGGCGCGGCGGCTCTCCTCCTCGGCGCCCCGACGCGCCCGAGCGATCCCCGCCTCCGGCATCCACGTCGTCCGGGCGGGGGAGAACCTGTGGGCGATCGCCCGCCGCTACGGGCTGGGGGTGGAGACGCTGAAGGGGTACAACGGGCTCGACGGGGATCCTGTGATTCGCCCGGGCGATCAGATTCGGCTCCGGGGGTCCAGCTGACGGAGGGAGAGGGGATGAAGCAGGGAATCGGATGGCCGGGTCGGTTCATCGCCGAGTTCGTGGTCATCGTCGTCGGCGTGCTCGTTGCGCTCGGGGTGGATGCGGTCTGGTCCGATCGCGAGGAGCGGGAGATCGAGGCGCTGTACCTCGAGCAGATCCTGGGCGACCTCCGCGTCACGGAGGCCGCGCTCGACACGGCCGTGACGGAGTACCGGACCGCCCTCGAGGGCAGCCTCGCCGTGGTGGCGGCGGTGAACCGGGTGCCGCCGGTGTGGGGCGACTCGACGACGGCGCTCCTCCTCGGCTCCGGGAGCGTTCCCGTCTTTACCGCGGTCATGGGGACGATCGACGGCCTGATCGAGGGCGGGGATCTGGCCCTTCTCCGCTCGCCCGTCGTTCGGACCGCGCTCCTCCGCTACCGGGGCGCGGTCGAGAATCTCGAGGCGGTGAGCGCGGTGCAGAGTCCGCTCCTGCTTCGGGCCTTCGAGCGGATCGGAGCCTCGGTCAGCATGGCGATGCTGCTCGACACCGGGCACGGGCTTCGCGGCAACATCCGCTGGCAGGAGCTCGCCGCCGACCCGGCCTTCGGGAGCGATCTGGCGTGGATCTACCTCTCCCTTCAGAACACGGTCGTCGCGCTGGAACAGGTGGAGGAGGAGCTGTCGGCGGCGATCGACGCCGTCGAGGGCGGGTGACCGTCGGTCGGCCGGACCGTGCAGGGCCCGTCGTCCAGCCTACTCCGCCTCGGCCTCCGCTTCGTCTTCACGGTGCCAGGCTCCCGACACACCCCCCGTCTTCGACTCGAGCCGCACCTCCCGCAGCACCATCCCCTTCTCGAGCGCCTTGCACATGTCGTACAGGGTGAGGAGGGCGACGCTCGCCGCGGTGAGCGCCTCCATCTCGACTCCGGTGCGCCCCCGGTAGCGCGCCTCCGCTCGTACCCGGACGCCGGGGAGCGCCTCGTCCGCGCGGAGATCGACGGTGACCGAAGCGCCGGGGAGGGCGTGGCAGAGGGGGATCAGCTGGTCGGTCCGCTTCCCCGCCTGGATCCCGGCGATGCGCGCCACGGTGAGGGCCTCGCCCTTCGGGAGCCTCCCTTCGACGATCGCCGCGAGCGTCGATGGGGACATCTCCAGCGCGCCGACTGCGACGGCCTTCCGGACGGTCTCCTCCTTCGCCGTCACGTCGACCATCTGCGCGCGGCCCTCCGCATCGAGGTGGGTGGGTCGACGCTCGCTCACACGCCCTCCCGGAACTGCCGGCCGAGGTCGCGCACCAGCCCGGCGACGATGAGCTGGGGGTTCACATTCCCCCGCGCCTCCATCCGCGCCGACTCGACCACCTCCAGCGCGCGCGTGGTCGCGAAGGCGTGAATCCCGGCCCTGTCGGCCTGCTCACGAAGCCACCCGGCCGCGTCGAGATTCACCACCGCCTCGTCGGCGCCCGTGAGAACGGCGGCGAGGTCGCGGATCCAGGTATCGAGCCAGGCGAAGAGGTCGAGGAGCCCCCGGGCGCCGGAGGGGCGGAAGTCCAGCGCGGCGGCGTACGCGGCTCCGCCGCGCGGGTTCATCGCGCGCCGCAGGAGGTCGAGCGCCCGCCGGCGAAGCTCGTCGAGGGGACCGCGCTCGTCGCCGTCCGGGAGAAAGCCGAGCGCCATCCCGATCCCACCCCCTCCCAGGCGCGCGGCCCGCGCGGCCTCCTCGTCCGAGACCTCGCGGTGGGCCATGAGGAAGCGAGCGACCTCCTCCTCCGGCAGGGGGGCGAGGTGCAGCGGCACGGTTCGGGAGCGGATGGTGTCGAGGAGGCGTCCGGGCTCGCTGGAGGTCAGGATGAAGCGGGTGTCGTTCGGGGGCTCCTCGAGGAGCTTGAGGAGGGCGTTGGCCGCCTCCGGGCTCGACTCCTGAGGAACGAGCGTCTCCGCATCGGCGATGATGAAGAGCTGACTCCCGGCGTCCGAGGGGCGACTCTGCGCCTTCCTCCGAATGGTCTGGGCCGCTGCCAGGTAGATCCCGGTCGGCTCGTCGCTCCACGAGATGCGCAGCCCGTCCTCTCGGAGTTCGGCGAGGCGCTCGTAGCGCGCCTGCTCGAGCGCCTCCGCGAGCTTCTCCGGGTTCGAGGCCCCGCGCGGACGGGGGAGGGGGAAGAACCAGTGGACATCGGGGTGCCCGAGGCGGAGCACGCGGCGGCAGTGGCGACACCCGTCGCACGGCCCGTCCGGACCCGGCGATTCGCAGAGGGTGAGCTGCGCGAGCCAGAGCGCCAGCCGCTGCTTCCCGATCCCCCGCGGCCCCATGAAGAGGAGGGAGGCGGGGAGGGTCGAGGCGTGGAAGGCGTTCTGCAGTGCGCGCCGAGCCTCACCGTGGCCGATCAGGTCGTGCACTCAGCTCCCCCGGTCACGAAGCCACTGAAGAGGATCCCGCGCCTGAGGGGATCCGCCGGAGACCGGGGCGCGGATCTGGAACTCCAGGTGGGGCCCCTCCGGCGTCTGCGCCCCCCCGACCGTGCCGACGACCTGCCCGGCCTGCACCGTCCGCCCCTCGACCACGCCGATCTCGTCGAGGTACAGGTACAGGGTGTAGAAGCCGTCCCCGTGAGAGAGGACGACGGTCGGACCGTACCCCTCGAAGGGACCGGCGAGGACGACCGTGCCGTCGCGGACCGCCGAAACCGGAGACCCGACCGGTGCCGCGATCCCGATCCCGTTCCACCGGAGGACGAGGCCGTTCGGTCGGCGCTCCCGGCCGAAACGGTAGATCAGCTCCCCGTCGACCGGCCACGGCAGCGAGCCGGCGTCGTCGGTCCCCAGGGTCGCCGGTCCCGGCTCCCGCCGCCCGGCGGTGCGCGCCCGGCGCTCGGCCTCGATCCGACGGCGCTCCAGGTCGTCGACGAGCCCGGTGAGCCGGGCGATGTCGGCCTCGAGCTGGTCGAGGCGCGTGGCGGCCGTCTGCTCCTCGTCCCGGAAGCGGGCGAGCGTCGACTGGCGATCCTGTTCGACCGTGCGCAGCGCGTCGACCTCCCCGAGCTTCTGCTGACGGAGCACGCCGAGTTCGCGCAGGCTCTCCTGCAGCTCCGAGTTCTGGACGACGAGGGCGGATTCCAGGTCCCGGACCCGGTCCACCAGCTGGCGATCGTACGTCGCCATCAGCTTCAGATATCGGTACCGGGTCATGAGGTCGGCGATCGACTCCGCGCCGAGGAGGACGCGGACGGTGTGCAGGCCGCCGAGCTTGTAGATGTCGCGGAGCCGTCGCTCGAGCGTCGCACTCGCGACCTGGAGCCGTTCGCGCTGCGCAACCAGCTCCCGCTGAGACCCCTCGACCTCGGCGGCCGTCGCCTCGGTCTGGAAATCGAGCTCGGCCAGGACCGAACGCTGGGCGGAGAGCTGGCGCTCGATGTTGCGCAGCTCCTCGGAGGCGTCGGCCACCCGGGTGCGCGCCCGGGTCATCTCCTGCTGCAGCCGCTCCCGCTCCCCACGGATCTCCTCGAGGCGCAGCTGGGAGGCCCGGATCTGCTGCTGGATCGACGCGGTGTCCGCGGCTTGCGCGGCCAGACTACTGCCGCCCCCGGCGAGGAGAAGGAGAGCGGCGAGGAGGGGTCCCGGCCGCGTCACGAGACCTCGCGCAGGTGGCGTCGAACCGCGAGCGCGCTCGCGAGCGCTCCGAAGACGACGCCCGCGCCGATCCCGGCCCCGACCCAGACGACCGGGATCCACTCCACGGGGAAGAGCGCGCGGGAGAAGCCCTGCCAGGTGAGCCAGGTCACGCCGAGCGCGCCGAGGCCGCCGAGGAAGCCGGTGATCGCTCCCTCCAGGATGAAGGGACGGCGGATGAAGCCGTCCTTCGCCCCGACCAGCCGCATCACCTGGATCTCATCCCGCCGGGCGAAGATGGCGATCCGGAGCGCCGTGCCGATGATGAGCGCGGCGACCAGTGCAAAGGCGAGGCCGATGATCCCGGCCGTCGCCCCTGCGATCCGGCGGAGCGCGAAGACCCGGTCGACCCAGAGACCCCCGTAGCTCGCCTCCTCCACGAAAGGGTAGGCGGCGGCCGCCTCCGCGACCCGTTCGACCGCCTCGGTGTTCCGGGCCCCCGGATCGAGGGTGATCTCCAGGGAGGAGGGGAGGGGGTTCACCGCCAGATCGGTGAAGAGCGAGTCGAAGGTGGGGAGGTCGAGTCGGGCGCGCTCGAGCGCCTCCTCCTTCGACACCCAGGCGGCGGCCGCGACCTCGGGGAGGGCGGAGAGCTCCTCCCGGGCCAGATCGATCTCCACCGTCCGCGCGTCGTCCCGCAGGTAGGCGACGATCTCCACCCGCGCCTCGACGGTCTCCAACGCACTCTGAAGATTGAAGGCCACGAGGCCGAAGAGACCGATCACGAAGAGGGCGAGCG
>JANQLR010000111.1 GCA_028280525.1 Longimicrobiales bacterium | reverse complement strand
GAAGTCGCTAAGGCCTTCGCGCAGCAACAAAGGCGACGCGTAGTAGGGCTGCGAAATCACTGTCTCGCGCCCGGGCTGAATCGGGAAACCTTCACCCTGGAGCAGGTGGCCGTGGCACTCGAGGGGGTGCGCGTCGACGCGGCCCGCGCTCGGGAGCGGGAGCGCTTCGAGGAGTTCGGCGCCCTAACCGCCCGTGAACTCCGCAACGACGAGCTCAAGCTCGTTCCCGGGGTCGGCGAGGCCGATCCACTGCGGGCGATCGAGGTGCTGCCCGGGGTGGTCTCCACCTCCGACTTCACCGCCTCCTTCAACGTTCGGGGCGGCTCCGCCGATCAGAACCTGATCCTGGTCGACGGCATCCCGATCTTCTCCCCCTTTCACCTGGGCGGCGTCTTCTCCGTCTTCAATGCGGACCTGATCGACCGCGCCGAGCTCCAGTCGGGCGGCTTCGCGGCCGAGTACGGGGGGCGCGTCTCCTCCGTCCTCCTGGTCGAGACCGATCCGGGGGAGGGCGAGTTCGACGTGTCGGGAGGGGTTTCGCTCCTGGCCGCACGCGCCGCGGTGTCGGGGGGCGCGGAGGCGCTCGACGACGCCCTCGGTCTGCAGGACACGCGGTGGCGGGTCTCGGGACGCCGGTCGTACATCGACGTCCTCCTCGCACCCGTCACCGACATCCCGTACAACCTCGCCGATCTGCAGGCGGTGGTGGAGACGGGGCTCGACTCCAGAACGCGCCTCAAGGTCTCGGCGTACACCGGGGAGGACGTCGTCGACCTGACGAACTTCGATCCGGAGACCTTCCCGCTCCGCATCCAGTGGGACTGGGGGAACCGCATCCTCGGCGCCCGCCTGATCCGCTCCCTCGACCGCGGCAGCCTGGAGGTGGTCGCCTCGACCACCCGCTTCGGGACCGGGCTCGCCTTCCCGGACTTTCAGGACACCGAGTTCCGCAGCCAGATCAACCAGAACCGGGCGCAGCTCCACTGGGTTCAGCGACCGGCGGCGGGGATCGAGACGCGGGTCGGTGCCTCCGTCGACGGGTTCCGTTACGACAACCTCTTCCAGACCGGGGGCACCACCTTCGGGGAGGGACTCGGAACGGGGACGCAGCTGGCCGGGTGGGGTCAGGTCGCCTGGCGCCAGCCCGGCCGCTGGCTCGTGGAGGCCGGGCTCCGCGTCGACCACTTCCGTCCCGATCCGGGGGAGACGATCACCGAGTGGTCGCCGCGCCTCGCAGTGAAGCGCTTCTTCGGGCAGAACCGGTATGCGATCAAGGCGGCGGCGGGGCGCTACACCCAGTTCCTCCACTCCCTGCGCGACGAGGAGCTCCCCATCGGCCTCGACGTCTGGGTTCTGGCGGGGGACCGCGCACCACACGTGGTCTCGGATCAACTCCAGATCGGGGTCGAGGCCTTCCCGGTCGACGGGTGGAACGTCGCGCTGGAGGCCTTCTACCGCGACTTCGACGGGGTGGTGACCTTCAACAACGGCGACGATCCGAACACCGATCTGGACGACATCCTCGCCGGGACCGGGGTCTCCTGGGGCGCCGACCTCTTCCTGCGGCGTTCGACGGGGACCGTGAACGGGTGGATCTCCCTCTCGTACCTGCGGGCCGACCGCACCTTCCCCGACTTCCTCTCCCCCGAGTTCGGTCTGGGGACCGGACCTGCGCCGACGATCACCTACCCGCCCATCTTCGACCGGCGGGTGGACATGGACCTGGTCCTCCGCTTCCCCGCTCCGCGCGGGTGGACCGCCGGTCTCCGCCTGAACGTCGGCACCGGGACGCCGTACACGCGGGCCGACGGCGCCTTCGCCACCTACCAGCCCCGCTTCCTCGAGGACGGGGGCCGGCTGGGGTGGGCCGGCGCGGACCAGACCGACGACGACTTCGGGGGCTACTCCGTGGTGCTGGGAGACCGAAACGCGGAGCGGTACCCGATCTACCACCGCCTGGACCTCTCCTTCCGAAAGCGCCACGAGCGGAGCTGGGGAAGCTGGACGCCATATCTCGACATCCTGAACGTCTACAACCGACGCAACGTGCTCTTCTACTTCTTCGAGTACGACCAGTCTCCGGCACAGCGCTCCGGCATCTCCATGTTCCCGATCCTCCCGACCTTCGGCGTCGAGGTCACCTTCTGATGCGCGGGCGTCGGGAGGTGGGTCGTCGGGCCCGCCGGGCGCAGTCCGGGCCGGGGCGACCGACCGATCCTGCGCGGGCGTCGGGAGGTGGACCGGCGCGAACGGAGGTCCGAGCGCCGCGGGCGGGTCCGGCGCGACGGCTGCTCCTGGCGGGCCTCGTCTTGGCCGTCGCCTCCGGGTGCACGCTGACCGAGGTCACCACCGCCGAGTCGGTCGACGTGGTGGTCGTCGAAGGGCTCCTTCAGCGTCGCGACGACGTCGGCTTCGAGCCCTCCGCACTGACCGTCTTCCTGCACCGCACGATCCAGGGAGATCAGGGACGGAGCACCCCCGTCCCCGGTGCGGACGTCCGAGTGGTCGTCGACGGGACGCGGGAGATCCTCCTGCCTCAGGTCGGACAGGGCCGGTGCGTCGCCTCCACCCCGATCCAGGGCGAGGGGACCTGCTACGCGGCCGCGCCTTCCGAGGCCCGTAGCATCGCGCCCGGATCCCAGGTCCGGCTGGAGGTGCGGACGCCCGAGGGGGAGGAGATGAACGCACTCTCGATCGTCCCGGGCGACTTCGAGCTCCGCACGGCGGAGGCCGGGGGCGCCTGCATCGTGCAGGCCGACACGACCCTCGAGGTCGTCTGGACGCCCTCCGTGGGGGCCTGGGCCTACGTGAACGAGACCTCCATCCGGCGGCTGCGGCAGGCGTGGCCGGACATCGATCCCAATGAAATCGCCGAGCCGCTCGACCTCCTCGGGCTCTCCGTCTCCGCCGCCGATACCTCCATCGTCTTCCCGGCGCAGTTCGGGATCTTCGACCGGGGCGACCTGAACCAGGAACTCGCCCTCCGGCTCCAGCAGGGGATCCCGGTCGGAACCTCCGCCTCGATCAGCATCGCCGCCGTCGACCGCAACTACATCAACTGGGTCCGCGGCGGGAACTTCAATCCGTCCGGTCAGGTGCGCGTCCCGAGCGTTCGCGGAGACGGGACCGGATGGTTCGGAACGGGGGTGGTGCGGAGCTTCGGGGTGGACGCCGGGGCGACGACGAGCTGCCGGACCTTCTAGGGCCTGTTCACACGGCGGCGATCCCCGCAGTGTGAACAGGCCCTAGTGCCCGTGCCCCCGGGCGGACACGGGCCTCGGGGGCCCGCCGCTACACCGCGATCGTCCGGGTCGTCGTGTCCTGGTGCGAGAAGTTGTCGACGTAGGCCCCGGCGAGCTGGTTGATGAAGGCACCCTTCCAGCGCTGGTACGTCATGCGCCACGACCCGCCCTCGAAGTAGATCGCCACGTTCACGTTGTAGTTCCCGGAGTCGTAGTCGTCCGGCCCGAGGATGTCGAGCTGGTTGTCGGTGGCGTTCCGGACCATGTCGTACTCGGCGGCCATGTTCCCCGGCTGGACGTGGTAGATGCGGATGCCGCCGGGGGTCCGGTCGATGACGACGGTGCACCCGGTCAGCTCGGCGGTCAGCACGAGCGACGCCCCGCCTCCACCGCCCGCGGGGTTCGCCAGCAGGAGGCCGTTCCCCCCCTGCGGCACCCAGGTCGCGAAGAGCGGGGGATCCCCACCGGGGGCGGCGGGCGCCGGAAGGACCTTCGTGTACCCGGCCGAGACCGCGCCGCCCATCTTGTTCACCGGCGACAGGTCGAACGAGAAGCTGCCGCCCTGCGCCAGGAAGGGGGGAGCCGGGACCTGACGCGTCAGGAATCCGGTCATGAGGACGCGGTTCTTGAGGTACGCCTCGATACCCGTCTTGAACTTGATGTTGTCGCCGCCAGCCATGGGGTCTCCGTCCGGACAGGCCGTCCGTGGGGGAAGGGAGGGGAGGGGGGTCCTTCAGCGCAGCGCGCCGGCCTCGGAGAGGATGGCGTGCATCTTGGTCACGATCATGTCGACCGCCACCTCGTTGTGACCGCCCTTCGGGATGATGATGTCGGCCCATCGTTTCGACGGTTCGACGAAGTCGAGGTGCATCGGCCGAACCGTCGACCTGTACTGCTCGATGACCGACTCCACCGTTCGTCCGCGGCGGGTGATGTCGCGATCGAGCCGCCGGATGAACCGCACGTCCGGGTCGGCGTCGACGAAGACGCGGATGTCCATCCGCTGCCGGAGCTCCGGTTCGGCGAGCACGAGGATTCCATCCACGACGATGACCGCCGTCGGTTCCACCCGGACGGTCTCCAACGCCCGCGTGTGGTCGGTGAAGTCGTAGACCGGCATCTGGATCGTGCCCCCGTCGAGCAGCGTGTCGAGGTGCCGGACGAGGAGCTCGGTCTCGAGCGACTCGGGGTGATCGAAGTTGATGCGGTCCCGTTCCTCCCGGGAAAGACCCGAGAACTCCCGGTAGTACGCGTCGTGGTGGAGGACGCTCACGGTGGCGGGGGCCACCCCGCCGCAGATCCGTCGGACGACGGTGGTCTTTCCGGAGCCGCTCCCCCCCGCGACGCCGATGACCAGCGGTCGTCCGTTCACTCGCCGACCCCGACGAAGATCCGGCGGGCGATCCGGTCCGGGAGCGACTCCTCGCGCCCCGGCGACGACCCGACCCGTACGCGGTAGTCGGCGGAGTCGGATCCCCGGATGAGGAGTTCGACGCGGACGCCCGGCTTGATGCCGCACGATTCCATCCGGAGGAGGTGGTCCGCGTCGTCGTCGCGGACGGCTGCGACCACCCGCCCGATCCCGAGCGGCGCCTCTGCCAGCGATTCGACGGCGGGACGTACGATCGTCCCCTCGGGGCTCGGAATCGGCGCGCCGTGCGGGTCGTGCTCCGGGTCGCCCAGCGCCTCCGCCATCCGCTCGATCAGCCGATCCGAGACGGCGTGCTCCAGCGTCTCCGCCTCGACGTGCACCTCGTCCCAGCCGTACCCCAGCCGCTCCGTCAGATACGTCTCGAGGATCCGGTGGCGGCGGAGGATCCGAAGTGCCGTCCGCTCGCCCTTCTCCGTCAGCCGAACCCCCCGGTACGGCACGTGCTCGAGCAGCTCCGATTCGGCCAGCTTCTTGACCATCCCGGTGACCGAGGAGGGCTGCACCTCCAGGGCGCGGGCGAGCGCCGAGGTGGAGGCCGTGCCCTCGTGGTGCGCGATGGTCAGGATCGCCTTGAGATAGTCCTCGATCGAGCGGGAGTAGCGCGGTCCGGCGTCGCTCATGAGGGGGGTCGGTCGGGCGAAGGGGGGCAGGCGGGTACGCTCCCGAATGTAGACCCCCTCCGGGCCACCGGTCCACGCCGAACCGTCCGACCCCGAAGCGTCCGACCTCCGGACCGGTCCGCCCCCCCGGGGGTACCTCACCCCGAGGCCGTGGATCGTCCGCGTCCCGTGGCGATCGCGCCCGGAGGAGGGAGTCATGCACTACGAACGCTCGACCGAGGGCATCCGGGTCCGGGTGCGTCCCTCCTTCTCGCTTTCTCGCAGCCGCACGGCCGAGGGACAGTACGTCTTCCCCTACCAGGTCGAGTTGGAGAACCACGGGGACGAAGCCGGTCGGCTGCTGTACCGCTTCTGGAGGATCCACGACTCGATCGGCGAAGACTCCGAGATCGACGGCGAGGGGGTCGTGGGGGAGCAGCCCCACCTCGCCCCCGGAGACCGTCACGAGTACCGGAGCTTCTGCATCCTGCAGAGCACGGTCGGGTGGATGGAGGGCTACTACACCTTCGAGCGGCCCGACGGGCGTCGGTTCCGGGTCGAGATCCCCCGGTTCCAGCTCGATGCTCCCATCCCGCCCCTGCCGCCGGTCGATCCGGCCACGATCGAGGCCGACGACGCCCCCGACCTGATGAACTGACCCTGGCGGTTCAGCGCAGGATCAGCTCCGGCTCCGGCTCGGGTATCGGCCGGGGGATCGGTCCGCTTCTGAGCCAGGCGACGAGGCCCAGCGTGAAGACGAGCCCGCCCGCCAGAACCGCGATCGTGATGCGGTGCACCGGCTCCTCGGGGAGGAGGAGAGCGAGGCGACCGGAGGGGACCCGGGTCACCAGGTAGATCTCCCGGGTGGAGGCGAGTCGCCCGGTCGCCGGGAAGGCGGGCGGGGGCGTGGGTAGCCCCCCGGCTTCGGGCGGGATCGCGCTCCCGTCCGAGGTGTGCACGCGGCCGTCGGCGCCGAGGTGGAGGGCGCGGTGGCCGCCGATCGTCTCGGCGATGGGGAGGAGGTCTTCGCCGGAGCCGAGCGGGAGGAGCGCCGCGGAGCGGGAGAGTTCCCGGACCACCTCCTTGCGAAGGCTCTGCGTGGTTCGCGTCAGCGCCCACCCCTCCGCCCCGATGACGGTGACGGTGAGGAGGAGCACCCCGGTCAGCACCATGCGAGGGGCCGGTTGGTCGCTCGAGCCGGGTGCGAGCCCCAGGAGCGTCGTCCCGGTGGCGAGGACGAGGAGGATCAGGATCACCGCGCGCACCACCCCCGAGACCGGGGCAGTGTCGGGGTGTCGTTCCACGAGAAGCAGGCTCGCGCCCGCCAGCGTAGGAGATGCGGGCCCGGCGTCGTAGACGAGGGAACGCACCCGGTCGTCGATCCCCTCAGCCCCCGAGAGGGCCACCGGTGCGGCGGAGTCCCCTCCGACCCAACGACCGTCTCGATAGAGGGCGACCCGCACGTCGGTCCGCGCCAGCACGGCCGAGAGGACCCCCTCGGCACTGGCCGGTTCGTCGCCAGAGGCGATGGGCGGCAGGAGGGCCACCACACCGACGGCGAGGCGTTGCAGGCTGCGGTCGCGAGCGTCCTCGTGCAGCCCGTCCGACGCCGTCCACGTCAGGAACGTCGCGAGGAGCGCGGGGAGCGCGACCAAGGTGAGAAAGCGCATCATCACGCGCATTCGCACGCTCCCTCCCATTGAAGTCGACGCCTCGAACAATATGTTTCGGCGTCAGGTTACGCGACGTTCAATGGGTTCTCGGAGGCAGTGTGGACGACTCGGTCGCCGTCGATGCGAAGCGGATTCTCCTGCGGTATGGAGCTCCGATTTCCGTGCTGGACAACGTCCCCGACGAGAAGCGGGTGGAGTTCGCCCGTGCGGTGAGCCGCACCTCCCTTCCGGAGCGGGAGTCCTTCCTGCGCAAGCTTCTCGAGGAGAACGGCTTCACCGCCGACGAGGACTGACCTCACTCCTCCACGTCGATCTCGACGCGCCGCTCCCGGTCGATCGGGAGCTGGACCTGCAGGTGCACGCGGTCCCCGACCGGGGCACTCGCGACCTCGGCGACCGCGCCGTCGACCCGGACCTCGCGAATCCGTGAACCCGGGACTCTCGGCTCGAAGATCAGCATCCCCGGGACGCCGCCCTCCTCCGGCAGGGCGACGAAGATGTGGGTGCTTCCCGACCGGGTGTAGTGGAGCTGGACCCGCATCTTCTCGACGGTGATTCCGGTGAAGGAGAGCCGCGTCCAGCCGTCCGGGAACTGCGGGGCGATCCGGATCCGACCGAAGGCGGCATCCGGGCGGATGCCGAGCATCCCCTCCGCGATGGCGGCGAGCGCGGTCGCGGCGCGCACCTCGTCGCTCCCCCGCCCCTCCGCCCACCTCGCCAGCTCGGACTCGAGGAGGGGGTAGCCCGCGTCGCCCCGGTCGATCACCCAGGCGGCGAGTGCGTCGTCCAGATTGGCCGGGACGAAGCGGTCCGCTGCCTCCCCGTGCTCCTCGGGCACGGGAAGGGCCCAGCGCGCGGCTGAAAGGAGGTCGTCGATCGGGGGAGGCGCGCGGTGCGGACGTTCCGGTGCCGGAGCGGGTACGGGTTCAGGGTCCGGCTCCGTCCGCGCGGGCGGGGCCGAAGCGCCCGCCATGGGGAGGACGAACTTCTTCTTCGCGGGCGCCTCCTCCTCCGCCCGGTCGCGCGCGGGAGCGCCACCCGCGTTCGTTGCGTCGGCCTCGGCGGGCGGGGGGCCGTCCGGGGCACCCTCCTCCTCCACCGCATCGCCCGCGATCGGCGATTCGGCGTCCTCGTCTGCCGCACCCGGGGCCGCGCGGAGTTCGCCCGCCCACTCCTCCTCCCCCGCCGCCTCCACCGCGTCGGCCACCGTCTTCCGCAGCCGCTCCCCGGTGAAGGCGGGGAGTGCGTCGATGGAGGGAAGGGACGCCTCGATGCGTTCCCGGTGGTCGAGAAGGAAGCGGGCCTCCCCGGTCCAGGCGATCCACCTCGACCACGCCAGGAGCGCCTCGGGACCGGAGGGCATCGCGAGGAGCGCCGCGCGAGCCACCTCGCGGTCTCCGGCCGCCAGCCCGCCGCGCACGATCGCGAGGAGGTCGGCGGGAGCCGGGGCCTCCTCCGCCGGTGCGTGCAGCACTCCCGGACGGTCGGGGCCGGCGCTCCGCAGCCGATCGCGCAGCACCGCCCGCATCCAGGCGAAGCCCTCGTCGACCGCGGGGACGCCGAGCTCGAGCTCCATCCCACCCTGTCCCTCGCCGCGGGCGTCGATCTCCGCCCGACGGGCGTGGGCCGGGAGCGCCGCGAGCGCCGTGGCGGAGACGCCCGGACCCTCCGCCGGGTCGTTCAGGAGGACCAGGGTGATCGGTGTCCCGAGGTCGGGCGCGAACTCCACGGCGAGGCGCCCGTCGTCGTCGATGGCGGGGGTCGGGAGCGGGTCGGGCCCGAGGATCCAGAGCGTAGTGTGACCGGCGGCCGACTCGAGGTGCGCGATCCCGGGCTCGCACCGCGCGCGGAACTCGCCGGAGTCGGGGAGCAGGACGACCTCCAGCCGACACGGCGACGCCTCGGCCGGCCCTTCGACGCGCTCCACCTGGACCAGGAGGCCGGGAAGCCGGTCCGGGACGACGATCGATTCGGCCAGGACGCCACCCTCTCCCTCGAGCTCCCTTCGGAGTCGACGCGGAGAACGGATCTCGGCCCGAGGTCGGAGGCCCGACCAGCGCCACGGACCGGTGACGAGCGCGCCATCCGCCCGGATCGTCTCGATCCCCTCGTTCGCATCGAAGACCACCTGAAGGCGCCGTCCGGAGAGGGTGAAGGGTCCCTCGGGCACCCGTGGGGTTCCGAGCGCCTCGATCGGGGGCACCCGGTCGGGGGTGCGGGGCCGGGCCGGGAGGTCCAGGGAGGGGTCGTGTCGGATGGATCGGTTCAACGGAGTCTCAGCGTACGAAGTCGGTTCAGCGCCGCCGCGACCTCGAAGGGCCGAATCTGCGCCAGGGTGCCGGGTCGCGACGGGGCGACCACGTCGAGCCCCTCGGCATCGAGGCGGGCGTCGAGTTCGCGGACCATCTCGGGGATCGATCGGGAGCCGTCGATCGCCGATTCGGCCAACGTGGCCAGCGCGTACCCCACAGTCCTCAGCTCGGCCTCACTCGCGATCTGCTCGATGCTCGACAGGTCGATGCGCTCCTCGCCGAACTCCAGGATCCCGCCTGGATGGACGCGGATGCGGCGTGGACGCCGACCGCGACGAGCGGAGACGGAGCCGGGGGCCGGGACCCGTTCGGCTCGGCTCCACGGGAAGGTGTCGGGGCCGGCCTCGCGGCCGGTCGGCGTGGCCGCGGCGACCTCTCTGGCACGGGCAGTGACCTCCGTGGGGTGGAAGTCGTGCATGGCCAGGACGGTGTCCGCGACATCGAGGTAGTCGCCGCTCCCCCCGAGGACGAGGACCGAGCTCACTCCCGCCTCGCGGTACAGCGCCCGCACCCGGTCGATGAAGGGGGTGATCGGCTCCCGGTCGGCCGGCACGAGCTGCTGCATCCGTCGGTCCCGGATCATGAGGTTGGTCGCGGCCGTGTCTTCGTCGACGAGGAGGGTGGAGGCCCCCACCTCGAGCGCCTCCATGATCGCCGCAGCCTGGCTCGTGGAGCCGGAGGCATTCGGGGTGGTGAAGGCCCCGGTCCTCCGTCCCCCGGGGAGCTCCCCGATGAAGGGAGAGATGTCGACGCCGGCCACAGAACGGCCGTCTTCCGCCCGCACCTTCACGGCGTCCGCCCGCGTGACCACCCGCTCCCGCCCGTCGCCCGGAGCGTGGTTCCGAACGCCGCGCTCGATCGCTCGGAGGAGGGTGCTCTTTCCATGGAATCCGCCCCCGACGATCAGAGTCACGCCCTCCGGGATCCCCATCCCCGTGATCGGTCCCGAGTTGGGGGTGTCGAGCGTCACCCGCAGCGATTCCGGGCTGCGGAAGAGCACCGCTTCCTCCTCCGGAAGGGGCCGGTCGTCCCGCCCGGAACGGCGGGGGAGGAGAGCACCGTCGGCGATGAAGGCGACGAGCCCGGCGGCGAGGAGGGCGGACCGCAGCGCCTCCTGGTCCTCCTGGGTCTCGGCCGCCCGGAGTAGCGCCCGAGGGTCGTGCGCGGCGGCGGGGAGCGTCGCCTCGATCCGGTCGGGCACCGTTCGGGTCAGGAGGGTGCGCGCCGCCCGCCCCAGGATGCGGCGTCCACGGGCGGGCAGGCCGACGGTGAACCGGGCTTCGACCTCGCCGTCGGGGTGGAGCTGGACCGCGGTCTGCCGACCGACCACCTGGCCCGGGTGCTCCATACGGATCTCTCCGGAACGGCCGGACCCTCCCGACTCCCGTCCTTCAGCTGCGCGACCCGGCCCCCGGCGGCCCCCCGGTCCGCGGCCCCGTCCCTCGGCGCCCCCGTCCTCCGTGCGTCGGCCCACGGGGTGTCGTGCCCCCGGGGGGGAGGGGTGGCCGGGGCGGTCCGCGCCGGAGAAGACCCGTGCGAGCAGGGCCGCGACCCCGGTGCGCCGCGCCTCGGACTGGAGGAGTGCCCCGTCGAAGCCGGCGTATGCCGCGTCGAGGTGCACGCGCACCCGGGAGGGCGCGGCGAAGGGGTCGCCCTGAACGTGGTCGACGTGCAGCTCGAGCCCCGGACCGATCGCCCACCCGCCCTTCAGCGCCCGGTAGGCGCCGTATCCGGCGCCGTCGAGTCGAGCGAGGAGGGTGTCGAGTTCGCGCAGATCGCGCATGGGGCGTCTCCCGGAACGGCCGTGGGGGAGACGAAGCTACCGAGATTCTCGAGCGAGGGGATGCCCGGACGGGACCCGGAGGGAGCTCAGCGCCCCTCGTCGCCCCAGCTGAAGCCCGGTTTGTCGGAGCCGGAGCGGCGGGAGGCGCCCCACTCGAAGGAGGGCGGATTCGGGGTCGGCGGCCTCGCGCCCCAGGTGAAGCCGGAGGGGTGCGCACCGGGGGGGGAATCGGAGTCCGCATCCCCTCCCGCCTCGGTCGCGGCCCAGCGGAAGCCACTCGGATGTGCGGGGCCGCGCGCGGACTCACCCGGACTCCGCTCGCGCCACTCGAAGGCGTCGAGCGGACCCGGCGCCTCCGCATTCCAGCGGAAGCCGGAGTCGTGCGCCGCCGGGCCCGCGTGGGGCGAGAACTCGGGGCCGCGTCGCCCCAGCCCCTGCCACTCGCACCCGCCGCACCAGCGCTGGACGAAGAGGGGTGCTAAAAGTCGCCCCATCCCTTCCGCGGCCAGCGGAACGGTCTCGGCGCCGCAGTCCGGACAGCGGCGGTGCCCCGACCAGCGGCGATAGCTCCACCCCGCCGCGAGCGCGGTGAGGAAGAGGAGCGAGCCGAGGACGAGGGGGAGGATCAGCATCGGAGGGGGGTCGGAGGCGGCGAGCG
>JANQLR010000058.1 GCA_028280525.1 Longimicrobiales bacterium | reverse complement strand
GTCGTTGAGGGCGTTGATCTCCTGGTAGTCGTCCAGGCTCCCGTCGTCGAGGAGTTGCGCACGAAGTGTGGAACGCCGCCCGTGCGCCCCTCCTCGGGGTGAACCTCGGAAAGCTCGGGTACCTCACCGGGGCCGGGGCGGACGAGGTCGCGGACGCGGTCCGCTGGCTCGCCGAGGGGGCCTTCACCGTCGAGCGGCGTTCCACACTTCGTGCGCAACTCCTCGACGACGGGAGCCTGGACGACTACCAGGAGATCAACGCCCTCAACGACGTGGTCATCCACCGCGCCGGAGCGCGGGCGATCCTGCGACTCCGTCTGCGGGTCGGTCCGCCGGGGCGGGAGGAGGAGGTCGGGGGCTTCTCGGGCGACGGCGTCGTCTTCGCGAGCCCGACGGGCTCCACCGCCTACAACCTCTCCGCGGGCGGGCCGATCGTCGCCCCCACCGTCGACGGCGTCATGGTCACCCCGATCGCGCCGCACACCCTCTCCGCCCGCCCGCTCGTCTTCTCCGGGGACGAGAGCCTCGTCGCCGAGTCGGTCGACCACCTCCGGCTCGAGGTCACCGCGGACGGGGTTCCGGTCGAACCGTCGACCGAGGTGCGAGGAGTGCGCGTCTCGCGCGCCGATCGGTGGATCGAGATCGCCCGGCCGACCACGCGGAGCTGGGTCGAGACGCTCCGGCGGAAGCTCGGCTGGGCGGCCCGGCCGCCCTCGGACGGGACCGACGACGGGAGCGGCGCGCCGCGCCATTGAGTCGCGCGGCCCCGCGGCCCATCGTATCCCCCATGCTCGTCGAACTCCGCATCCGCGACTTCGCCGTCGTCGAAGATCTCACCCTCGAACTCGGCCCGGGCCTCAACGTCCTGACCGGCGAGACCGGGGCGGGGAAGTCGATCATCGTCGACGCCCTCTCCCTCCTGCTGGGGGAGCGCGCCTCCTCCGAAGATGTGCGCCGTGGACGCGACCGGGCGGTGGTGGAGGCCGTCTTCGACATCGAAGGGCTCTCCGAGGTCTCGGGTCGGCTCGAAGAGCTCGGTCTCCCCGCGGACGACGGGCACCTGATTCTGCGACGCGAGGTCCAGTCGGCGGGCCGGAACCGCGCGTGGGTGAACGGCTCCCCGGCCACCGCGAAGGTCGTCGGGGAACTCGGCGCGGCGCTGGTGGACCTCCACGGACAGCACCAGCACCAGAGCCTCCTCGGACGCCGCGCGCACCGCGATCTGTTGGACGGGTACGCAGGGGCGCGAGAGATCGCGGCGCGGGTGCGCGCCCAGCACGCCCGCTGGGTCGAGGCCGCCCGGGAGCTCGAGGCGCACCGCGAGCGAGTGCGCGCGCTCGAACAGCAGTCCGACTTCCTCCGCTTCAACCTCTCGGAGATTCGGGATGCGGCTCTGGAGCCCGGTGAGGAGGAGGCGGTCGAGGTCGAGGCTCGACGGCTCGAGAACGCCCGAGAACTCGGGGAGGAAAGCGGTCGGATCGCCTGGGGACTCGCGGGCGGCGACGATCCCCTCGTCGATCGCCTCGCCGAGCTGCGGCGGGGCGCGCGACAGCTGGCCGACCTGGACCCCGCGGCTGCAGCCATCCACGAAGGGCTCGAGGGCGCCTGGCACCTCCTCTCCGACGCCTCGCGGGAGGCCGAGCGCTACGCCGAAGGGATCGAGGTCGACCCCGCCCGCCTCGAGGAGCTGCAGCAGCGTCGCGACCTCTTCTTCCGGCTCAAGCGGAAGTACGGTCCCGAACTCGACGACGTCATCGCGACCGGAGAGCGGCTCGCCCGGGAGGTGGCCGCCCTGGACGCGGCGGACCGGGACGTCGGAGCGCTGGAGTCCCGGGTCGACGCCGAGGCCACGGCCCTCGGCGACCTCGCCGGCGAGCTCAGCCGGGCGCGTTCCGAGGCCGCCCGGCGATTCGCCGCGTCGGTGCAGGAGGTCCTCCCCGATCTCGGGATGCCGGGCGCGCGCCTCGAGGTCCGGCTGGAACCGCGGGAAGCGCCGGGCGCGAGCGGCTCGGAGGACGTGTCGATCCTCTGTGCCCTCAATGCGGGCTTCGAGCCCCGGCCCCTCGCCCGCGTCGCGAGCGGGGGCGAGCTCTCCCGTCTCATGCTCGCCCTCAAGACGATCCTCGCCGACGTCGATCGCATCCCGACCCTCGTCTTCGACGAGATCGACGCAGGGGTGGGTGGCGCCGTCGCGATCGGGGTGGCCGCCAAGCTCGTGGAGGTCTCCGGCCACCACCAGGTCTTCGTCATCACCCACCTGCCGCAGGTCGCCTCGCGCGCCCGCGCGCACCTGCTGGTCCGAAAGGAGGACGGGACGGAGCTCGTCTCGACCGCCGTCGAGTCTCTCGACGGGGAGGCGCGCGTCCGCGAGATCGCGCGGATGCTCGGGGGCGACCCCGAGTCGAGCGCGTCGCGCGACCACGCGCGGGAGCTTCTTCAGGCGGGATAAGCGGGGCGGCCGCGTCAGGCCACGGGCACCGGCACGCCCCGGCGCCGTCCGTTCCGGGGGCCGTCTACCAGAGGGTCCGCCAGACCCGCCCGCCGAACTCCAGGCGAGACCACGCCGGGGTGACCGGTCCCTCCCCGGCGATCGCGCCGCTCCAGCGACTCCAGATCTCGATGCGGGCGGCAGCCAGATCCGGCGGGCGGAGGCGCAGCCCGAAGCTCAGCGTGTGGCGCGTCCACCCCGACTCGTCGGTGACGCGCTCCACCCCCGGTAGTCCGGTCACCTCTTCCCTCAGATCGAAGGTCCCATCCCCCTGCCGGTCCATCACATAGCCCGCGTCGGCCCACAGCCCCGACGTCAGGGAGAGGGAGGGGAAAAGGCGGAGCTGGAAGGTGGTGCCGGGGGTCCAGTCGAGGAGCTGAAAGGCTACGGATCGACCGACGACCTCACCCGGCCCCAGAAGCCGGACGCCGCGCTCGGTGGCTCCCGTGGGAAGCGCGAGATCGAGCCCGCCAGAAACCCCCCATCGCTCCCGGCGCAACCAGCCGTCGACGCCTCCCAGGAGATCGAGCTGCCCGTCACCGGTTCCGACATCGAAGATCAGATTCGGATTCTCGAGGGTCCCGAACGGGAGCCGGGCCCCCGCCCACGCCGACACCCCCGACCCCTCGACCGTGTTGATGTCGCCCGAACGGCGGACGTCCCAGTTCAACCAGACCTCCGCATCTCCCGGATTCCAGCTGAGAAGGGAGGTGCCGATCGGCTGGAAGCCACGGTACGTGCCCTGCAGCGACGTCAGGATCGTCGTGAGCCCCGCGCCGTCGAGGGCCGCGTCAGCTGTCGGGAGGGGGAGGCCGATGGCCGGGAGCTGCGCCGCCACCAGCGCCGCATCGAGTTCCACGAGCCGGTCGGAGAGGGCGACGGCAACCGAACTCCCCTCGACCGGGAAGAAGCTGCCCGCCCGGTACGCCGTCTCCATCGCGAAGTAGAAGCCGTCCCACCCCGCATCGCCGAGCGCCGTCCTGGCGTCGTTCAGCGCGGTCAGGAGTGCCGTCACCTCCGCCCCCCGGTCGGTCACCGCCGGGTTCACGCCCAGATCGGCCCCCTCCGTAGGCAGAACGCCGAAGTCTCCCTCGACCCGGTCGAAGCGCGACGTGATCCGGGTGCCGAAGGTCAGACGGTCGAGAATCCCGACCCGGAGCTCGACCGGGAAGGTCACCCGCGAGACCTGCGCCGTGCCTCGAACCGGCCCCACCGTCGGGCTCCACAGCGGGTCTCCGGAGGCGGCCCGGAGCCCCTCGATCTGGAGCGCCGTCTCCGGGAAGAGGAGGGTCGCGTCGCTCACGCGCCACGGCGCCGCAAGATCCTCCAATCCGTCCCCGCTTCCAAGCGTCCGGTCCGCGTATTCGAACTCGCCGCCGACCGTGAGCTGGACCTGTCCCGCCGGCACACCCCGACCCCACAACTCCTGTCCCCGCATCGAGTTCGGCGACACGGCCACGAGACCGAGCCCCACCAGGGCCGCGGCGATCAGGGGAGGGGCGGTGTGCATCGAAAGGGGCGGAGGCGAAGGGGAGGAGGACGGCCGTTGAGCGGGCGAATCGGCGCTGCCGAAATCGCCGCTGCAAGGTAACCAAATGGCGTCGAAGGTGTCTTGACACCCCAGAGGCCCATTTCTAGCTTCATCGTCCACGCGGGAATAGCTCAGTTGGTAGAGCATCACCTTGCCAAGGTGAGGGTCGCCGGTTCGAGT
>JANQLR010000047.1 GCA_028280525.1 Longimicrobiales bacterium | reverse complement strand
CCTCCGTCCCGGTGGAAGCTCGAGCCCGGGACCGCCGCGACCCCCGCGACCTCGGCCAGGTGGCGCGCAAAGGCGTCGTCGTCGCGCGAGTCCAGCTCGGAGAAGTCCGCGAGCACGTAGTACGCCCCCTCCGGCTCGGTGCAGCGGAACCCGGCGTCTCGCAGCCCCGGCACGAGCGCATCCCGGCGCGCGCGGTACCCCTCCGCGAGCTCCGCGTAGTACGGGCGACCGAGCTCCCGCAGCCCGACGGCGACGGCGGCCTGGAGTGGGGCGGGGGCCCCGACGGTGAGGAAGTCGTGGACCTTCCGGATCGCGTCGGTGAGTTCGGGCGGGGCGGTGATCCACCCGATCCGCCACCCGGTGACCGAGAAGGTCTTGGACGCCCCAGAGATCGTCACCGTGCGGTCGCGCATCCCCTCGAGCGTCGCGAGCGGCGTGTGGCGGCCGGTGTAGAGGATGTGCTCGTAGATCTCGTCGGTGATCGCGAGCAGGTCGTGCTCGAGACAGAGTTCGGCCACCGCGCCGAGCTCCTCCTCATCGAAGACCCGACCGGTCGGATTGTTCGGGGTGTTGAGGATGATCGCCCGCGTCTTCGGTCCCACCGCCGCCCGGAGCGCCTCCGGATCGAGGCGATACTCCGGGCCCTCGAGCCGCAGGTGAACCGGCCGCGCGCCGCACAGGATCGCGTCGGGGCCGTAGTTCTCGTAGAAGGGCTCGAGGACGATGACCTCGTCCCCGGGGTCGATCAGCGCGAGCCCGACGGCCGCCATCGCCTCCGTCGCCCCGCAGGTGACCGTCAGCTCCCGCTCGCCGTCAATTTCCAGCCCGTACAGCTCCGCCACACTGGCGACGAGGGCGGCGCGGAGGTCGGGGGCGCCCCAGGTGATGGCGTACTGGTTCACGTCCGCCGCGATCGCCTCCGCGGCGGCGGCCTTGATCCGGTCAGGCGCCGGGAAGTCGGGGAAGCCCTGCGCCAGATTGAGGGCGCCGTGCGTTCGGGCGACCCGGGTCATCTCGCGGATGACCGACTCGGTGAATCCGTGGGTCCGTAGGGCGGTTCGAAGGGCGCTCAACGGCGGGCTCCGGAGGGGGAAGAGAAGGGTGGCGGGGGCGGGGCACGCCCGGTAGAGTCGGATCACCCCCCTTCGACGGCAAATTCCGGCGTCCAAGCGCCCCGTCTCCCCCCGGCTCCACCGTCCTCGACGATCATGACGAGACCCGCGTTCATCCTCGCCTCCCTCGCCCTCCTCCTCCCGGGTCCGGCGATCGAGGCACAGGGCCGCAACGTCCTCGACCTCCTCCCGACCGAGGGACGCACCCTCGAGGCCGGCGCCGTCGTCCTCGGCACCCTGGACGGAGACGACTGGGCGCTCATGGGGGACGAGCTCGGAGAGGCGTGGAGCTTCCGGGTGGACGAGGGTGGCCTGTGGCGGATCGACATGGCCTCGGAGACGATCGATGCCTTCCTGCGCCTCCTCGGCGAGGGGCTCGGCACGGGGCTGGAGAATGACGACGGCGGCCCCGGCCAGGACGCCCGCATCTGCGCCGAGCTCGCCCCCGGCGAGTACGGCGTCGTCGCCTCCTCCCTCTTCGGGGACGGCGGCCGCTTCGAGTTGCGTGCCGCGCGGATCGACGACCCGGCCGCCTGCGGGGAGGACGGGATCGCCGTCCCCACCTTCGAGGTCGGGCTCGAGGAGATCCCGGTCGAGGGGACGCTGGCCTTCCGCCAGCCCCGCACCTCGACGCTCTCGGCCGGGTGGTCGTACGAGGACCGTCCCTCGACGGTCTGGACCTTCGACGGTGCGCCCGGCCAGAGCGTTCTCCTCGACCTGGAGGCGGAGTTCGACGCGTACCTCGTCCTCGTAGGGCCCGGGATCGGAGAGGAGTGGGCCGACGACGACGGCGGGTGCGGGACGGGGAGCCGGATCGAGGCGACCCTGGAGGAGGGGGGCGAGTACCGCGTCGTCGTCTCCTCCCTCTTCGGCGACACCGGGGAGTACACGGTGCGTCTGCTGGACCCCGGGGACGCGCTCCCGGAGTGCGAGGCCGGGGACTTCGACTACGCGGGATTCGACGGTCGGCTCGAGATCGGGGACACCCCGCCGATCGGGCGGATCGGGATCGGCGAGGAGGTGGACGGCGAGCTCGGCGACTACTCCGACTGGGTCGGGGGAGGCCACGGCGACCTCTGGACACTGGAGGGGGAGGCGGGCCGACGGATCGCGATCACGGTGCGAGCCGACTTCGATCCGCAGGTCTACCTGATCTCCGACCTCTTCGACGGCGACCTCTTCGACGACGACGGGGGCGAGGAGCTCGACTCCCGCCTCTGCGTGCGCCTCCCCGAGGCGGGTCCGTACGCGATCCTCGTCCGCGGCTTCGGCGACGAGTCGGTCGGGACCTACCGGCTCGCGATCGAGGCGGACCCCGAGCCGGGATCCTGCCTCATGCAGGGGCGGAGCCCCGACGGAGACGTCCGGCCGGAGTGATCGGCCCCCGACGCCGTGGCGCCGCCCGCGCGGCCGGCCTCCTGGCGCTCGCGCTCCTCGCGCCCGCGGCCGCCCCGGAGCGGGCGCTCGCTCAGTCGAGTCCCCTGATCCTCGGGCTGCGGGGCGGGGGAGCGCTCCCGGTCG
>JANQLR010000046.1 GCA_028280525.1 Longimicrobiales bacterium | reverse complement strand
GGATCGGCCCCCTCCTCTGGGGCGCCACCGTCGCCCTCGCCGCCCTCCTCCTCCTCCGACTCGCCGCCCACCGCGTACCTCGCCCCCGTGATCCAGGCGCCGATCCGAACTCCCGGGATCACGGCGAGGCCGACCTCCTCGCCGCGCGAGCCGGAGGGCTGCTCCTCGCCCTCTCGCCCATGGGTTGGCTCGTCGGTGCCGGGACGCTCTCGCATCTGGGCGCCGCCTGCGCGCTCCTCCTCGCCTGGGTCGTGGGGGAGAGCGTCGTCTCTGGGAGGATCCGGGGCCGAGCGCGGCACCTGCTCGCTGGACTCGTGCTCGGGGGGGCGATCGGGTGGGCGGTCACGTCGCGACCGTGGACGGGCCTCCTCCTCGGCGGTCTCCTCCCGGCGATCTGGATCCTCCGGCAGGCGCCCCGACGCGCCCTTCCGGTCCTCGGGGGAGCGGTCCTCGGAGGCCTCCCCTTCGCCGTCGCCCTCCTCCGATGGAATGCGTTGCGCTTCGGCGACCCGCTGCGCTTCGGCTACGGCGCCACCTTCGGGCCGGCACACGGGCTCGGGCTGCACCCGGACCCGTGGGGGAACTCGTACGGGGTGCGGGAGGCGGTCGGGTACACCTTCGCAGATCTGCAGCTCATGGGTGGGGCCGGCTTCGCGACCCCCTTTCCCCTTCTGGCCGTCCTCGGAGCCGCCCTCCTCCTGTACCCGAGCCGCCGCCCCCTTCCGCGGCTCGTCCTCCCGGCGCTCGGCGCGATCACCGTCGCCCTCCTGGGCAACGCCGCGTACTGGCATCACGGGATCCACTTCGGCCCCCGCATGCTCTTCGAGACGCTCCCGGCGTGGGCCGCGCTCACGGCCGCCGTCCTGGTCCTCTCCGGCGGGATGGCGCAGGGTCGCCTCGGCCGGAGTCTACGGACCGGAGCGGTCGCGGCGGTCGCGGGAACGCTCCTCCTGGGCATCCCCGAGCGCATCCGCTCGGCCGACCTCGGCGAGGCCCGAGCCGCTCAGCTTCCCGCCCCGGCCGAGGTCGCCGCGCTCCCCGACTCCGCCGTGGTCGTCGTCCATGGGAGCTGGCCCTCCCGGGTGGCGGGGCGGCTGGCGGAGGCGGGCATTCGGGCCGACTCGATCGAGACGGCGCTCCGTCGCAACGACCTCTGCCTGGTGTCGGAGTTCGCGACGGCCGCGGTGACGGCGTCGCGGGAGGGCCGCACCCTTCCGCCCCGCACCGGCCTCCGCTGGGAGCCGCGTCCGGGGTCGCCGCCGACCCTCGCCACCGTGGAGACCTCGCCCGGAGTCACCGTGCGGCTCGATCCGTCGCGCCGACCGACTGCGAGCTGCATCCGCGAGGTTCGGGCCGACCGGCGCGGTGGTCTCGAACTCGAGGCGGTCCGGTGGCGGATCGACCGCCCGGATGTGGCGTGGGTGCGAGACCTGGGGCCGGAGGGGAACCGGCTGGAGGGGGTGCCGCGGGGTCGCCTCCGTCTCCTCGTCCCGACGGAGGTCGGGGGCCGCCCGCGCGTCGTCGACTACGAGGTCGGGATCGCGGAGCTGTGGGGGAGCGCCGACTCCGGGGCGTCCGGAGCGGGCGTAGCCGGGGTCCGCGTGCGCGGAGTGGTCGAGGGCGCGGTCAGCGGGAGCGGACCGGGACCTTGAGCGTCTGCCCGGCGACGATCCGCGAGGAGCGGAGTCCGTTCTCGGACTGAAGGCGCGCGACCGTCGTGCCGTGGTCGCGTGCGATCGTCCAGAGCGACTCGCCGCTGCGCACGCGGTAGTCGACGGTCTCGGTGGAGCCGGAGGCCTTGGCGGGCGACACGTTCGCCGCGACCCGCGCCTTGACCTGCGCCGGCCGGCCGGTGATCCGCTCGACGTAGGCGCGGTACTGGTTCGGGAAGAGCGCGATGTGGTAGTGCGGCGGACGCCGCTCCCGGGTCGCCTCGAGCACCCGGGCGCGCTCCAGCGAGAGGAGGACCCCCTCCAGCCACGCGCGGCAGCGGGGGTCGCCCGAGCGCCGGAGATCGATCGCCATCCCGGTCGGGTGAACCGAGCGCACGGAGGCGTTCCGCGGCTGGCCGTTCATCGGTCGGGTCAGCGAGGTGACCACCAGCTTCTCCCCGCACGCGGCTCGGTACTGCCCTGCCAGCCGGCGGATGAAGAGTTCCGCCTCCGGCCGCGCGTACGGGTAGGAGACGGCGTGCAGCTCGAAGTCCCGGTTGCCGCGGACCGGGACCAGGTACCCCGCGTCGACGAAGCGTCGGACCTGCGAACCGCTGCGAAGGAAGGTGAAGTCGTGCTCGCGCGCGATCCGGTTCTGGACGTCCATCGAGCGCGTCCCGCCCCGCAGGCTCTGCGCCTCGATCCCGGTCGGTCCGAAGGCGACGAGTGCGACGAGCGAAGACCGGGCCAGAATCCGGCCGATGGCACGCGTCGTCGTCGTCATCTCTCGCCCTCGACTTTCTCGTGAGTACGGCTCGGGGACACGGGAAGATCGCGCACGCACGCCACCGGGACGCGCGCGTACGACCTTTTCGATAAACATTTGACGTCGCCCACGCAAGGGCGGCGTTCGGACGACCGGTCCGGACGGGGCATTCAACCCCGTCCGGACCCGAGCCTGCCTTGGAATTCTCTGGAAATCAGGCCTTCGCCGCCGCGTAGCGCTCGGCGACCTTGTCCCAGTTCACCACGTTCCAGAAGGCCGCGATGTAGTCCGGCCGACGGTTCTGGTAGTGGAGGTAGTAGGCGTGCTCCCACACGTCCAGCCCCAGGATCGCCGTCTGCCCGTGAAGGATCGGGTTGTCCTGGTTCGGGGTGGAGGTCACCTCGAGGCCGCCCTCGCCGTTCACCACGAGCCAGCCCCACCCGGAGCCGAACTGACCCGCGGAGGCAGCGGCGAACTTCTCCTTGAAGGCGTCGAAGGAGCCGAAGGTCGCGTCGATCGCCGCGGCCAGCTCACCGGTCGGCGCGCTCGAACCGCCCGGCGTCATCACGTCCCAGAAGAGGGCGTGGTTCACGAACCCGCCTCCGTTGTTGCGAACGCCGCCGCGGATGCCCTCGGGGAGCGAGTCGAGGTTCTTCAGCAGGTCGAGCGCCTCGTGACCGTGCAGGTCGGTGTGGGGCTCGAGCGCGGCGTTGAGCTTGTTGGTGTACCCGGCGTGGTGCTTCCCGTGATGGATCTCCATCGTGCGCGCGTCGATGTGCGGCTCGAGCGCGTCGTGGGCGTATCCGAGGTCGGGGAGCTGGAACGGGTAGGCCATGAGGCAGTCCCTTTTTCGTTGAGGTGTGGGGATCACGGATCCGCTTCGGGAGACCCCGCGAAGGCTCCCGGAGTTCCGACTTCGGCGCCTCTTCGGCTACCTTCGGGAAGGTCTCCCCCGGACCCGCGACGACCCGTGACCTCGAGCCTCTCCGACCCGCCCCTTCCGCGGCGAATCCTCCTCGTCGACTGCGACATGTTCTTCGTCCAGGTCGCGCGGCTCGAGGACCCCGAAGGTGCCGGACGCGCCGAGCTCCTGATCGTCGGCGGCTCGGCGACCGGGAGGGGGGTCGTCACCTCCGCCTCCTACGCCTGCCGGGCATACGGCGTCCGCTCCGCGATGCCGACCGCCCGCGCCCTCGAGCTCTGCCCCGACGCGATGGTGGTGGGGGTGTCGCGCACCGCCGTCTCGGCCAAGTCGAAGGAGGTGCGGGCCGCGCTCGAGGAGCTCTCTCCCGTCGTGCAGGCCGCCTCCGTCGACGAGTTCTACCTCGACCTCACCGGCACGGAGCGGCTCTTCCGGGGCGAGTCGCTCGAGGAGACGGCGACGCGGATGCGCGAGGAGGTGCTTCGACGCACCGACATCTCCGTCTCGATCGGCGGAGGGATCAACCGACTCGTCGCCAAGCTCGCGACCCGACCCGCCAAGCCCGGCGGGGTCTTCATCGTGCCCCCGGGCGGCGAGGCGGACTTCGTGGCGCAGCTCGACCTCCGGCAGCTGCCGGGGATCGGGCCGAGGTTCGCCGCGCAGCTGAAGGAGCGCGGCCTCGTCTCGGTGCGCGACGGGCTCGCCGTGGAGGAGAGCTGGCTCGAGGGGTGGCTCGGTCGCGACCGAGCCCGCTGGCTACGGGACCGGATGCGCGGGATCGGCTCGTCGGAGGTCGATGCACACGACCCCCGAAAGTCGATCTCCTCGGAGCGCACCTTCTCGCACGACATCGACGACACCGCCGAGCTCGAACGTCGGCTGCACCGCCTGACGGTCAGCGTCGCGGGCCAGCTTCGGGGACAGGAGCTCCGCGCCCGCACCCTCACGGTCAAGCTCAAGGACCGCGACTTCACCGTCCGACAGCGCTCCTTCACCTTCCCCGAGGCGATCGAATCCGACACGCACCTCTACGCCCGGGCCCGCGAGCTCCTCGGCGATCTCCGGCGGGCCCGCCGGATCGGGGCGCGGCTGATCGGGGTCGGGCTCTCGAACCTCGTCGAGCGCGACCGCCCGAGTCAGATGGGGCTCTTCCCCGACGCGGAAGATGTCGAGTCCGACCGGGACCGCGCCCTCAACCGGACGGTGGATCAGTTGCGTGATCGCTTCGGGAAGGAGGCGGTGCTCCCGGGCGCGATCGTTCCCGAGCGCGAGGTGGACGGGTCGCGCGGACGGCTCGAGGAGCGTGCGATGGACGGGCGCGAGGTCGACGAGTAGCGGACGACGGCGACCCCTGCGGCTAGCCGCCCACCAGCTCCAGGAGCACTGCCTGGGGAATCCCCGTGTCCGCGGTTGTCACTGTCAGCAGGCGGGAGTCCTCGAAATCGAGGACTCGGTCCCTCTCATCCAGCCAGAGGATCCGCACTGTCCGGCCGAGCAGAGAGAGCAACACCCACGGTCTTCGACCATTGTGAGACCAGACCCGATGAAGCCGCAGGATCATCGACCCAGACCCGTTGGTCTGCACGTACTCGATGGTCGGCATCTGCGCGGGGTACGGGAGGGCCCAGTTCTCTTCGATGACCCGCCGATGGTTCGGATCCCGCGCGTTGAGAAGGGCCACGTCCAGAAGCGAGTCGCCGACGCTCGCGTTGAACGGACGCTCCAAGTCCGGTAGGCGGACCGTCTGAACCGTACGGCCATCAGCATCGCGGACGACGATCTCGGGAGTGCCGCTATGGACGGAAACGAAGCCATCCCCAGTCGGAGCGGTGCCTCCCTTGAAGCCAAATGGCACAGTCGATGCAACCTGGACACCGCCGCGGACGGCGACGCCTGACTGCGCATCAGGGAACCGGAAGAGGGGGAGGTACAGCGCACCTGAGACCCGGGCCGCCTGCGCGGAGTCGGAGCGAAGGACGAGACCCTGGTCCAAACCGGGCGGGGAGGGACTTTCGATGAGCTGAAAGCCTACGTATCCCCCGTGCCAAGGGACCATGTCAAACAGCCATCGACCCTCGGGCGGCCGTATCGTACCGGACACGCGGCCCCGGGTGGTGAGCTGAGTAACCCGCTGGAGTCTGATATCCCAGACATCTATTCCTTCGGCGGTCTCCGTCATTCGGCGGATGGACTGAAAGTCACCGGGCCCGCTACCCACTTGGCCCACGGTTCGCTGGTGGCTTCCCATGCCGTCGTAGAAGTGAATCCGCCCAGTCTGGCGGTCCCCAAGAACGAAGCTGCCGTCGCTGAGGAGCAGGCCGGACTCGATCCGCCCCAGCGTGTCCCATTCGTCTCCTTCAAGACTGCCCACACGAGCCCGTTCGATCGCGACTACCTCGGGCGCATCGACCACCGGGCCGAGATAGGTCAGCACGGCCACTGAGTCATCGATGGCTTCAGACCACCAAGTTCCCGAGATACCGGAGTCGTCCGTGCATGCGACCCCAGCGCCTGCAATGGCCGTCGCGATAAGAAGCCACCCTCGAACCCGCTTCCACGCGTCGATGCTACCGCCCAAGTCCTTCTAGAAACGCGTCGACGGAGGAGCGCTCATAACCAGAGGATGTGGGTCGAGGGATCACGGGAAGGTCTGCAGCGAGGGCAGTCGATAGCGCATGTGCCCTCCGAATCCTGATGCGGCGATGGATACTGGTAGCCTACCCGTCGAGAAACCACAGACTATCCTGGACGCCCTCCACGCGGCAACCATCGATCGATGATTGCAGAAACCCATCGCGACACTCTGTCTCACCGTTCAACTGACTGAGGCTTGTCCCGGTAGGCGTAGGACTCGTCACGGCCCACCTCCGGCCCCTCCCCGGGGCACCCCGTCACCCCGCGATGCTGCTCGAGGACGGGCCGGGGGACGGCTTGCCGCGGGGTGCGGACAACCGCACTTTGTATCGCAAAGTGTCGCACCTTCCGCCTCGCTCCCAGGTCCGCATGCGCTCCCTCCTCACGCGCCGCCGCGTCGTCCTCCTCATCCTCGGCGCCGTCTTCGCCGGACTGTTCACGCTGTGGCGCGACGCGATCACGAGGAACCGCTCGGTCGCGGATGAGCCGTTTCACATCGGCGGAAACCTCTACTACGTCGGACACACGGGGCTCGCCTCCTACCTCCTCACCGGCCCCGAGGGTCACGTGCTGATCGACGGGGGATTCCCGGAGCACGGTCCCCTCATCGCCCGGAGCATCGCGGAGCTCGGCTTCGATGTTGGAGATGTGAAGATTCTCCTGAACTCGCACGCACACTCCGACCACGCCGGCGGCCTGCGCTACCTACAGGAGGTCTCGGGGGCCGAGCTCTGGGTCAGCGAAGGAGACGCCGACGTGATGGCCGCCGGCGGTCGAGGAGACCGGGCGGTCGGCCCGGCCCGCTTCCTCTGGCACCTCGGCGCGCTCCGGTTCGATCCCCCGCGAGTCGACCGTGTCTTCCAGGACGGTACCGTGGTCCGGTTGGGGCCGATCGAGCTGACCGCCAACGTCACGCCCGGACACACGCGGGGCTGTACCTCGTGGTCCTTCCCCGTACGCGATGGCGAACGCCTCCTCCGGGCAGTCAGCATCTGCAGCCTGACCCTCTTCCCCTTCGTGCCGCTCGAGCGCGAGGCGTACCCCGGCATCAACGAGGACTGGCGGGGGAGCTTCCGGACGCTGCGCGAGCTGGACGCCGACATCTTCCTGGCTTCGCACACGAACTGGGCTCGGCTTCACCGGAAACGGGCGAGGCAGCTCGCGGAGGGGTCGGGGATCGCGCCCTTCATCGACCCCGAGGGCTACCTCGACTTCATCCGTCGGTCCGAGCAGGTCTACCTGGATCGCGTGGAGCCGGAAACGTGAGGCCTGGGAAGGCCGGCCGGATGGACGGGGCTCGGGCCGGCTCGTAGGATCGACCATGCGCCTCGTCCCCCCCTTCCCCCCCCCCCTCCCGGTCG
>JANQLR010000005.1 GCA_028280525.1 Longimicrobiales bacterium | reverse complement strand
CGGCCCAGAAGAGGAGCGGTTCGCCCTCGGACGCCTCGGTCGCCACTACCCGGCCGATCAGGATGCTGTGATCCCCCGCCCGGTGGCGCGCCTCGATCCGGCAGTCGAGCCACCCGATCGTGTCCGGGAGGATCGGAGCGCCGGTCTCCGCCGTCGAGCAGGTGAGCCCGTCGAAGCGCCGATCCGGATCGAGCTTCCAGAAGCGCTCGGCCATGGGCTGGCCGTCCGAGCGGAGTACATTCACCGCGAAGGCGCCGGACTCGAGGATCTGATCGTGCGAGCGGGCGGTCTCCGCAATGCAGACCAGGACCAGGGGCGGATCGAGGGAGACCGAGGTGAACGAGTTGACCGTCAGCCCGCAGCGCGCGCCCTGAGGGGTCTCCGCCGTCACGATGGTGACACCGGTCGCGAAGCGGCCGGCGACGGTACGGAGCTGGTCGGAGACGGAGAGGGACATCGGCGGGAGCGGTGAGTCGGGGGAGGGCCGGGATCGCGCCGGTCCCCGGCTTTGCCAGCGGCCGACGCAGTCGGTTAGCTTTCCACCCCGCATTCTCCCTTCGGATCCGCGCAATGGTCGCCCTCGATCGCGCGGGTGAACCCGGCAGTCCGAGCCCGTGACGAGACCCGCACTGCGCGCCCTGCTGGGCGTCGTGATCATACCGGTCGCCTCTGCCTGCGACAATGTGGAGTGGGGCGGGATCGACCTTCGTCTGGAGCCCCCACCCCCCGTCGAGGCACTCGCGGTCCCGGCCTCCGATTCGACTGCGCCGGACGACGCCCCGGAGGCCGAACTCCCCCCGCTTCCGGAGGGGCCCCTCGTCTTCATGGGGAGCCGGTCCAGCGGTCGGGTATCGCTTCGGCCGATCGCAGAACTCTCGGGAAGCGGCCTTCAGCCCCTCGCCACCGATCAGGAGCACCCGGGCTTCCTCGATCACCTTCAGTCCACCCTTCTCGCCCCCGGTTCCCGCTACACCCTCTACTCCGGAAGCGGGCGCGTGGGGACGCTCCAGGCCGACACCGTCTTCACCGCCTCGGGGTTCTGTTCTCCGGCCCCGATCGTGCAGGGCGTCGCGGAGCTCGTGTCGGACGCCGCGGGAGCCATGCGATTCGTCGCGCTCCCGGCCGAGGTGACGGAGGGCGTGGACTACGGGCGCTTCCTGCGCCCCTCCCACAGCTACGAGCAGCGGGTCGCCAGCATCGAGCTGGCGAGCAGCGCGATCGCCTCGAACGCGGCCACCTGGCCGGAGTCGGTGCTGGGCACCCGGGTCGACATGCAGGCCGTTCCGCTCGACGGGGATGTGGACGGGGCGATGGCGGCGAGCTTCCTGTACCGCGATCGGCTCGAGGTCGGGTCGGCGGATGCCACGAGCGCGTGGGCGATCTTCGTCCTCGGGGTCGGCGGGCCGTCCGAGTACCCGAGCGCCTTCACCTGGTACCGCAACGCAGGTCGGGACGGGAAGGGCGCCGCGCGCTTCTGGGAGCAGGCCGACGTGGACCTGGACGGCGAGAACGAGATCGTCCTGCAGGTCTTCGGCGAGGGCGCACGGTGGGCGGCAATTCTCGACCGTCAGGGCGGACGCTGGACACGCGCCTTCGAGGAGTCGTGCGCTCGCACCGGAGGGTGACCCGACTCCTCCCGCTTCTCGCCTCGGTCACGCTGGCGTGCGGAGGAGGAGATGCCCCCCCGGACGAAACCGCGGGCGCGGCGGAATCCGACGCCCCGCCGATTCGCCTCTTCGGGGCCGACGGCCGATCGGTCACCCTCGAGCGCCCGGCGCGGAGAGTCGTCTCCCTGATCCCGGCGGTCAGCCAGCTCGTGGTGGAGCTCGGCGCCGCGGACCGGCTCGTCGGTCGGACCGACTACGACACCCTCTCCGCGCTGCAGGACCTCCCGAGCGTGGGAGGGGGCATCGGGCCCAACCTGGAGACGCTCGCGGTTCTCGCACCCGACCTGGTCGTCCGCTTCGAGGGCCCCTCGGACGCGCGAACCGCGCAGGGTCTCGATGCGCTGGGGATCGCGCACCTCGGAGTCCGATCCGACCTCATCGAGGATGTCCGATCGATCGCGAGGACGCTCGGGCGAGCCCTGGATGTCACCGAGGCCGCCGATCACTTCCTGACCCGGATGGCTGTCGGACTCGACTCGCTGGCGGCGGCGATCGCGGGCCGCGATCCCGTCGACGCCGTCTTCCTCCTCGGCGGCGACGCGCCGCTCGCCGCCGGCCCCGGGACCTTCATCGATGAGCTGATCGGGCTCGGCGGAGGACGGAACGCGTTCCGGGACTCGGACGACCTCTACGGCGCCGTCTCCCCGGAGGCGCTGCTGAACCGCTCGATCGACGTCGTCCTCCTCACCGAAGACGCCGAGGTCGACCCCCGCCTCGTGGAGGGCCGACGGCTCGCCCGCGTCCCCGGGTTCGTACTGGTTCCGGGCCGCGGGCTGGTCGACTCCGCCTGGGCGGTCGCGCTCGCCCTTCACCCCGATCTGGAACGGTGACGCGCCGCCGCGGTCTCCGGATCGCCTCCCTCGCCCTCCTGCCCCTCCCGGCGATCGTGCTGGGGCTCTTCATCGGGAGCGAGCCGGTCCCCCCGGCGGAGGTGATCGGAGCGCTCCTCGGTCGCGACCTCGGGGTGTCGAGCCAGATCGTCGCCCTCCGCCTCCCCCGCGTCCTCCTCGCCATCCTGATCGGGGGCGGGCTCTCCCTCGCGGGGGCGGTCTTCCAGGCGCTCCTCCGCAACCCGCTCGCCGAGCCGTACATCCTGGGCGTGTCCGGGGGCGCGGCGGTCGGAGCGGTCTCCGTCCTCTCCCTCGGCCTCGCGGGACTGGGATCGTGGCTCCTCCCGGTCGCGGCCTTCGGAGGGGCGCTCTTCGCGATCGTCCTCGTCTTCCGTGTGGCGGTCGCGTCCGGTCAGGCGCTCGACGTCCGCGTGCTCCTCCTGGCCGGGGTGGTCGTCGGGGCGTTCTTCTCCGCCGTCATCTCCCTCCTGCTCTCCGTCTCCGACGCCGAGACGATCCGGAGCGCGATGCTCTGGATGATGGGCTCGCTCGCCGGGGCGGACCTGGGGGACGTCACCGTTGCCGCGGTCTACACGATCCCGTCGGCTCTCGCGCTGATCGCGCTGGCGCGCGCCTTCAACGCGATCTCGGTCGGGGAGGAGACGGCGAGCCACCTGGGGGTGGATGTGGAGTCGGTGAAGCGGATCTCCTTCGGCATCGCCTCACTCATCACGGCGGCCGGGGTCGCCGTGGCCGGGATCATCGGCTTCGTCGGTCTGGTCATTCCGCACGCCCTCCGCCTCCTGATCGGATCGGATCACCGCACCCTCCTTCCGCTGAGCTTCGTCGTCGGGGCCGCCTTCCTCTCGGTGGCGGACACCGTGGCCCGCGTGGTCTTCGCCCCGACGGAGATTCCGATCGGGGTCGTGACCGCCTTCGTGGGCGTTCCCGTCTTCCTCGTCCTCCTCCGTCGGAGGACGCTCGGATGAGCCTCGAGGCGCGGGATCTCGTCTTCCGGTACGCCGGAGCCAGCGGTCGCACCCTCGACCGCGTCGACCTCGACGTCCGCCCCGGTCGCCTGCACGGGGTCATCGGCCCGAACGGGTCGGGGAAGTCGACGCTGCTGCGTCTCCTGACCGGCGTCCTTCGGCCGGAGGCCGGTCGGGTGGAGCTGGACGGGCGGTCGCTCGGCGACGTCCACCGCCGGGTCCGCGCCCGACGGGTCGCCGTGGTGCCCCAGTCCGAGTCGATCGCCTTCCCCCTCCTGGCGCGGGAGCTGGTGGGGATGGGCCGCTACCCCTACCTGCGCGGCCTCGCCTCCGAGGGGGCGCGGGACCGCGACGTCGTGGCCGAGGCCCTCGCCCGATGCGACGTCTCCCACCTGGCGGAGCGGAACGTCCAGACGCTCTCCGGTGGAGAGCTTCAGCGCGTGCGGATCGCGCGGGCGCTCGCGCAGGAGCCGGAGTTCCTCCTGCTCGACGAGCCCACCTCTTCCCTCGACATGGGACACGAGATGGCGATCCTGGAGCTCCTGCGCGAGGCGGCGGACGACGGGATGGCGGTCCTCTGGATCACGCACCACCTCGGGGTCGCCGGGAGGTTCTCGGATGAGCTGACGCTCCTCTCCTGCGGTCGGGTGGTGGCGCACGGCCCGCCCTCCTTCGTCCTTCGCGAGGAGGTCCTGGAGGATGTCTACCAGTGGCCGGTGGAGGTCCGGGTGGATCCCGCGTGGGGGTCGCCGCGCATCACCCCACTGCGGCGCCGGGAGGCGCTCGAG
>JANQLR010000422.1 GCA_028280525.1 Longimicrobiales bacterium | reverse complement strand
GTCCCCCTCTCCTTCCGACGCTACGACGGCCAGATCCACGGCTTCTTCTGGATGGCCGGTGTTCTCGACCGGGGACGTCGCGACCGGCGCCCGCACCGTGATCGTGAACCAGTCCTTCGTGGACACCTTCGTCCGTGGGCAGAGCGCGGTGGGGCGGCGCATCCGCTACCCGGACCGATCGGCGCAGGCCGAGCTCGAAGGGGCGGTCGAGGCGGAGTGGTACACCATCGTCGGCGTCGCGCGCGACGTCTCCATGACGATCGACCCGGACCTCCCTCACAACGCCGCCGTCTACCACACCCTCGCCCGGACGCCTCGCTATCCGCTCCGGATCGCCGTGCACATCGGCGACGACGCCTCCGGGTGGGCGGATCGCCTGCGGGAGATCGGCGCGTCGGTGGATCCGACCGTGCGACTGGCGGAGATCCTCCCCATGGACCGAACCGCCGAGGCCACCCTCCTCGCGTACTCCTCCTGGCTCCGGGTGGTCGTGGTCGCGGGCGGACTCGCCATCCTCCTCACCCTCGCGGGGATCTACGCCCTCCTCTCCTTCACCGTCTCTCGACGCACGCACGAGATCGGCGTCCGCGTGGCGCTGGGTGCGGATCGCCTCGAGGTGCTGCGCGAGGTTCTCGGGTGGACCGCCCGCAGGGTCGTCCTGGGCGTCGCGATCGGCCTCGTCCTCTTCCTCCTCTTCATCTCCGCGGCCAGCGGCGAGGTCGTGGTCCCGGGAGCGAAGATCGTGGGTTGGCTCGGTGTTCACGCCCTCGCCATGACGGGCACCTGCCTTCTCGCCTGCCTCGCCCCCACCCTCCGCGCGCTGAGGATCGACCCGAGGGAGGCGCTGTCTTCGGACGGATAGCGCGCACCGGGGGACTCGCTGAAGGCTCCCGCCCGGTCGGGGGACCGCAGCTCTCCTCGATCCACCGCCCGGTCGGCCGACGGCAGCTCCCCTCGATCCACCGCTCGTGGGTCGGCGGCGGCTCCCTCGAGTCAGTCGCCCGGCAGCTCAGCCGGTCGTCGCGGCTGCGACATCCTGAGGACCAGCACCCCCTCCTCGACCCGCGTCCGAAAGTCCTCCGCCGAGCTCCCGGCCACCTCCGTGGGAGTGGCGCCCTCGGCGGCCGATACGCAGACGGTCCCATCCCGCCCACCGCGCTTCGCCCACAGGAGTGCGTGATCGGCGAGGGCGACGACCTGCTCCCAGTCCACCGCCCCGGGTGCAGCGGGAAGGAAGGGGAAGCAGGCCACCCCGATCGAGACGGTCACCCCGATCGTGCGGCCATCGCCGATCCCGATCTTCGCCCCGGAGATCGCCATCCGGATGCGCTCGGCCGCCGCGAACGCGCGGCCGCGATCGGTGAAGCGACCGACGACGAGGAACTCCTCCCCGCCGAGCCGAACCGCGAAGTCGGAGGCCCGCCCCGCCGCTCGAAGCGTCTCCGCCACCCCGCGCAGCACCAGGTCCCCGACGTCGTGTCCGTAGGCGTCGTTGATCGACTTGAAGTGATCGATGTCGATCAGGATGAAGAGGAAGTCCGAGTCCCCCGTGCCCGACCGCGCCTTGCGAAGGCCCTGCTTCAGGTCACCGTCCAGGTACTGCACGAGGAACCGGCGGTTGCGAAGCCCCGTGAGCGGATCGGTGAGGCTGGCCTCCTCCAGGCGGCGATTCGACTCCTCCAGCTCCGCCGTGCGCTCGGCCACCTGTCGTGCGAGGAGCTGATTCCGGGCCTCGAGGGAGGCGGTGCGCCACCGGAACGCCGCGATGGTCAGGAGCAGGATCGCAAGCACGGCGAGCGAGCGGAACCAGCCGGCCTCCCACCACGGCGGCAGGATCCTCAGCGCAATCGAGGCCTCCTGCGCGCTCCAGACGCCGTCGTCGTTCGAGCCCTGTACGCGGAAGACGTACGACCCCGGCTGCACGCCCGTGTAGGTCACGCGCGGGAAGCGAGGGTCGGCCGTCACCCAGTCGGGGTCGATCCCCTCGAGCATGTACCGGTACGCGTTCTTCTCCGGCTGGCGCAGGTTCAACGCGGCGAACTCGAAGGAGAACGAGTAGTCCGTGTGGTCCAGGACCACCTCGTCGGCCCAGCCGATGTCGGCCGAGAGGGGGGAGTCGCCACTCACCTGAACCGGCCGGTTCAGTAGGAGAAACTCGGTCAGGCGGACGTTCGGGACCGTGGGATTCTCGGCGACCTCCGCGGGATCGAACCAGGTCAGCCCCCCGGGCCCTCCGAAGTAGAGACGCCCGGAAGCCCCCGTCTCCGTCGCCCCGACCGTGAAGAGATCCCCCTGGAGCCCGTCCGCCGCGTCGAACCACGCGGCCCCCCCGTCGCTGATCCGGTAGCGGGCGAGCCCCTCCCCCGTCCCCACCCAGAGTTCGTCGTCGGCACCGCCCGCGAGCC
>JANQLR010000420.1 GCA_028280525.1 Longimicrobiales bacterium | reverse complement strand
CCGCACCATGGCCGAGCTCCTGGTCGGGCAGGGACTCTACGCTCAGGCGACCGAGGTCTTCCGCCGTCTGGTCGAGCAGGAGCCGGAGAACTCGACGCTCTCGGACCGCCTGGGCGAGGTCGAGGCGCTGGCCGCCGAGGCGGCCGCCATCCGCGAGTCGGGAGCCGTGCCCGAAGTGGATCCCGGGACCGCTGGCGACGCCGCTGCGGAGGCCGACGTCACCGACCCCGCGACACCGCCTGCGACCGAGTACTTCGCCGAGCTCCTGGCGTGGCCCTCGAACCCGGCCCCCGAGGCGCCGGAGTCGCACGAGCCGACGTCGGAGGGAGCCCCCCCCGCCGGAGTCTCGGACTGCTTCGGTGAGGGAACGGAGTCGGGAGCGGACGGGGAGCAGGCTGCCGCCTCGGACGACTCCACCGACGGGCCGGACGAGGATGCCTTCTTCGACGCCTGGGACCCGAACGGATGAGGATCGACGTCCTCCACGGACCGAATCTCAACCTCCTGGGCACGCGTGAACCGGAGATCTACGGCGCCGACACCCTCGAGGATGTGGAGGCGCGGATCGCGCGGCGCGCTCGGGAGCTCGGAGACGAGGTCTCCTTCTTCCAGACCAATTCCGAGGGCGCGCTGATCGACCGGATCCACGCTCGGCGGCGGGAGGTCGACGGCTTCGTGGTGAACGCGGGAGGGCTGACCCACACGAGCGTTGCCCTCCGCGATGCGCTCGTCGGGGTGGGGCATCCCTTCGTGGAAGTCCACCTCTCGAACACGGCGGCCCGGGAGGGCTTTCGGCAGCGCTCGTACCTCTCCGATGTGGCCGTCGGTGTGGTTTTTGGATTTGGTGCGGACAGTTATCTTCTCGGGTTTGAAGGGCTCCGCGCCCACATCGCGAAGACCTGACCCCCACCCCACTTCGACAGCGGACATGGCGAGCACCTCCGACTTCCGCAACGGTCTCACCCTCGAGATCGACGGACAGCTCCAGACGATCACCTATTTCCAGCACGTGAAGCCCGGGAAGGGCGGTGCCTTCGTGCGCACGAAGCTGAAGAACGTCCTCACCGGAGCAGTGGTCGAGAAGACCTTCCGGGCGGGGGAGAAGGTGACGACCGTCCGGCTGGAGCGGCGCCCGGTGAACTACTCGTACACCGACGGCGAGCTCTACTACTTCATGGACGCGAACACCTTCGAGATGATCCCGCTCTCCGCCGACGTGATCGGCGAGGATCAGCTGAAGTACCTGAAGGAGAACATGGAGTGCGAGGGGCTCGTCCACGACGAGACCGTCATCTCCGTCGACCTGCCGCAGTTCGTGGAGCTCGCGGTGTCGGAGACCGATCCGGGCGTCCGGGGCGACACCGCTCAGGGTGGCAACAAGCCGGCGACGCTCGAGACCGGGGCCGTGGTCAACGTTCCGCTCTTCATCGAGATCGGGGACGTGGTCAAGGTCGACCGCACCGAAGACAAGTACCTGACGAGGGTGTGAGCCGATGATCGATCTGGAGTTTCTGCAGAAGCTGATCGAGGCCGTCGACGCCAGCAGCATCGACTCGATCGAGCTGGAGCGAGGCGGCACCCGCGTGCGGATGTCGAAGACGCCGGAGCAGGCGGGCGTGGCGATGGCCGCGCCGCCCATGGCCCCGGCCGCGGCTCCCGCCGCTCCGGCAGCGCCCGCGGCGGCTCCGGCTCCGGCCGCGGCCGCCGACTCGGGAGAAGCCGCCGCCGCGCCCTCGAACCTCCTCGAGGTGACCTCGCCGATGGTCGGGACCTTCTACCGTGCGCCGGCCCCGGACGCCCCGCCGTACGCGAACGTCGGCGACCGGGTGGGTGTGGGCGACACGCTCTGCATCATCGAGGCGATGAAGCTGATGAACGAGCTGGAGGCCGAGGTCTCGGGGACCGTCGCGGAGATCTGCGTCGAGAACGGAGAGCCGGTCGAGTACGGGCAGGTTCTCTTCCGTCTCACCCCGGCCTGACGGGACCGCGGCCTGCGGCGATGTGCCCCGGGACCTCTCCGGTGCACCGCTGAGCCGCCCGCGTCCCACCACGACTCGACACACCGAGGACGCGCCCGCCTTCGTTACGGAAGACGGGCGCGATCTCGTACGGAGGAAAGGGCATGTTCTCCAAGGTTCTGATCGCCAACCGCGGCGAGATCGCGCTCCGGATCATCCGGGCGTGCCACGAGCTGGGCATCGAGACCGTCGCGGTCTACTCCGAGGCGGACCGTGACTCGCTGCACGTGCGCTTCGCGGACGAGGACGTCTGCATCGGGCCGGCGCGCAGCACCGACAGCTATCTCAACATCCCCCGGATCATCGCCGCGGCGGAGATCACCGGGGCGGAGGCGATCCACCCGGGGTACGGCTTCCTGGCGGAGAACGCCGAGTTCGCGGAGATCTGCACGAAGTCCGACCTGGTCTTCATCGGCCCGACGCCCGAGCAGATCCGCTCGATGGGCGACAAGGCGACGGCCCGCAAGACGATGATGGAGGTGGGCGTCCCCACCGTCCCCGGCTCGCCGGACATCATCACCGACCCGGGGCAGGCGGTCGCGACCGCCGAGGGGATCGGCTTCCCGATCATGATCAAGGCCTCCGCCGGCGGGGGCGGGAAGGGGATGCGGATCGCACATGACCCCGAGACCTTCCCGAAGATGCTCCAGGCCGCCCAGAACGAGGCGCAGGCCGCCTTCGGCGACTCCGGCGTCTACCTGGAGCGGTGCATCCTCCGTCCGCGGCACGTCGAGTTCCAGGTCTTCGGGGACCGCTTCGGCAAGGTGATCCACCTCGGGGAGCGCGACTGCTCGGTGCAGCGCCGTCACCAGAAGCTGATCGAGGAGGCGCCCTCCCCGGCGCTCACCGACGCGCTCCGGGCCGAGATGGGCGCCGCAGCGGTGAAGGCGGCCCGGGCGATCGACTACGTGGGGGCCGGAACCGTCGAATTCCTCCTGGACGAGGACGGGTCGTTCTACTTCATCGAGATGAACACCCGGATTCAGGTGGAGCACCCGGTCACCGAGGTCACGACCGGCCTCGACCTGGTGAAGGAGCAGATCCGCGTCGCCGCCGGCGAGCCCCTCTCCTTCCCGGACGACATCAAGCTCCGGGGGCATGCGATCGAGTTCCGCATCAATGCGGAGGATCCGGAGCGCAACTTCGCTCCCTCTCCGGGTCGGATCGAGACGTACCACGCCGCCGGCGGTCCGGGGGTGCGCGTCGATTCGCACATGTACACCGGCTACTCGATCCCCCCGCACTACGACTCCCTCCTCGGGAAGCTGATCGTCAGCGGAAATACGCGCGAGGAGGCGCTGTCCCGCGCACGGAACGCGCTCGCCCACATGGTGATCGAGGGGGTGCACACGACGGTCGACTTCCTTGCGGAGATCGTCGAGGACGAAGAGTTCAGAGAGGGGAAGGTCGACACGCGCTTCATCGAGCGGTTCGCCGAACGGCGACCGGAGCGCGCCGGGGCGTGATGCGCCCGGGTCGGAGGTAGCGGAGCGGTATGGCCACGAGCACCGGGAAGAAGAAGTCGACATCGAAGTCGTCCGCTTCGAAGAAGCCGTCGACGAAGAAGGGGTCCGCGTCGAAGGGCGCCGGCTTCTTCACGCGCGAGCAGCAGCGCGATGTCCTGGGTGTGGCCCTCATCGCCCTCGCCCTCTTCCTCGCCCTCTCCCTCGTCCCCGTGCGCTGGTTCGGGTTGGCCGGGGGGGACCTCTTCCCCTCCGACAACCCGATGGGGACGCTCGGCGTCTTCATCCGCGACCTGATCTACGGGGTCATGGGGACGAGCGGGGCGCTGGTCCCGATCCTCGTCTTCTTCGCAGGCCTGCGGGCCGGCGAGTGGCTCTCCCCGGTGCGAACCTGGCGGCTCGGGGGGCTCGTCAGCGGGCTCGCGGTCCTCGGGCCCATCGGCTTCGCGATCTGGTCCGACTCCGCCTCGGCCGGGTGGATCGGCTCCGCCCTCGGTGACCCCCTCGTCTCCGGAATCGGGACCGTCGGGGCGTCGATCCTCGAGATCGCCGCCCTGATCACCCTCTCCGTCCTCACGATCGGGTGGAATCCGCTCCGCACCCTGGCCAAGGGAGCGGCGGCTGGGGGTGGGCTCGCCCAGAAGACCGTTACCGTGGCCGGCGAGCGGATCTCCGATTGGCAGGAGCAGCGCGCGGTCGCGGCGGCGGAGAAGGCGAAGCGGATCCCGGCCCCCGGGCCGGCCGAGGACGAGCCGCTCCCGGACGAGGAGTGGACCGGGCCCGAGACGGGGGAGGACCCGGCGGCGGGGGAGGGTGCCGGCGCGGGGTCATCGGCCGACGGCGCCCCGGGCTCGACGGCGGACGCCACGGAGGCCGCTCCTGCGCAGGATTCCGCCGCGCCTGAGGCGGCGGCGTCCGCTGCGGAGGCGCCCCCCGCGACTCCCACTCCGGAGACGACCCCCGCGACTCCCGAGCCGGAGCCCGACCCCTTCCCGGACCCCGCCGACCCGCGGGACCTCGAGGAGGGCGGCGAGCTCCCGGTGATGAAGCTGCTGACGCTGGAGCGCAGCCCCGATCGCGCGAAGATGATCGCCGAGCTGGACGAGCTCGGAGCGGTGCTGATCGAGAAGCTTCGCACCTTCAACGTCGACAGCACCCTGGCCGGCCGGACGACGGGTCCGATGGTCACGCAGTTCGAGGTCGTCCCGGCGCCCGGGGTGAAGGTCAATCGGATCGCGAACCTCGACGCCGATCTCGCCCTCGCGATGCGTGCCCCCTCGATCCGGATCGTCGCGCCGATCCCGGGGAAGGGGGCCGTCGGGGTCGAGATCCCGAACCCGCAGCCGGAGATGGTCTGGCTGCGCGAGATCCTCGAGTCGAAGGAGTACGTCCGTGCCAAGGGCGTCCTCCCGCTGGCGCTCGGGAAGGACCTGACGGGGAAGCCGTACGTCGCCGACCTCGCCAAGATGCCGCACGTCCTGATCGCCGGTGCGACCGGGGCGGGGAAGTCGGTGTGCATCAACACGATCATCACCAGCCTCGTCTACAAGCACACCCCGCAGACGCTCCGGCTCCTGATGGTCGACCCCAAGATGGTCGAACTCTCCGCCTACGCGGATCTGCCGCACCTGCGCCACAGTGTGATCACCGATCCCCAGGACGCCGCCGGGGTGCTCAAGTGGGCGGTGATGGAGATGGAGCGCCGCTATCAGCTCCTGAGCGCGAACGGGGTGCGCTCGCTCGCCGAGTTCAACCGCAAACTGAAGGACGGCAAGCCGATCCGCCGCCCGGACGCGGATGGCGACGAGGGCGATCCGGATCGCTTCCTCTACACCGACGGTCCGCTTCCCTACATCGTCGTCGTGATCGACGAGCTCGCCGACCTGATGATGCAGGTGCAGTCCGAGGTCGAGAAGCCGCTCGCGCAGCTCGCGCAGAAGGCGCGCGCGATCGGAATCCACCTGATCGTGGCGACGCAGCGACCCTCGGTGAACGTCATCACCGGTCTGATCAAGGCGAACTTCCCGACCCGGATCGCCTTCCGCGTCGCCTCCAAGACCGACTCCCGCACCATCCTCGACATGAATGGTGCCGAGGCGCTCCTCGGGAACGGAGACATGCTCTTCATGCCTCCGGGCGCGAGCGAGGCGGTCCGCATCCAGGGCGCCTTCATCCCGACCGAGGACACCGACGCCCTCCTGAGCTGGTACCGCGAGCTGATCGAGCAGCGCCTCGTGGAGGCGGGGATGGAGGATCTGATCCCGCCGATGGAGGCGGACATCCTCGACGAGCTCCGCGCGCACGAGATGGAGGAGGCGGGAGCTGCGCAGGAGCAGATCGCGGGGGACTGGGACGACCTCTTCCGCTCGGCGGCCGAGGTGTGCATTCAGAACGGGGGGGGCTCGACCTCCCTTCTGCAGCGGAGGCTCTCGATCGGCTACGGCCGCGCCGCCCGGATCGTCGATCAGCTGCACGACGCCGGGGTGGTCGGGCCGCCGGACGGCTCGAAGCCGCGGGAGGTGCTGGTGACGATGGCGGAGCTTGATCAGCTCTTCCCGGGTACCTGAGCGGATGGATCCCACCCTCCGCCGGCTTCGTCCGATCGCCACCGCGGCCCTCGTCGCGACGCTCGCGCTCCCCGGTGCTCCCGCCCTCTCGGCCCAGTCGGCCGCGGACGGCGAGGGCGCCGCGGCGCTCGAGGCCGCCTCCGAGCGCTTCGCCACGATCACCGCCTTCTGCGCCGACTTCGAGCAGGAACTCGAGGTCACGCTGCTGCGCC
>JANQLR010000418.1 GCA_028280525.1 Longimicrobiales bacterium | reverse complement strand
GCTCGTCGCGCGGGCCGCGGACGCCTTTCTCGCGCCCGGTCGCCTCGGCGACGAGCTCCGTGAACGCCCGGTCTGGTTCACCGCGGCGCTTCTCGGTCTCGCCCTCGCCCTGATCGGGACCGTTCTCCTGCCCCCCGAGATCTTCCTCGACGCCTTCCGCGCCGAGATGGCCGCCCAGGGTCAGGAGGTACCGGAGAGCGACATGATCTCCGGGGAGCTCTTCCGCGCCATCGCGCTCGTCTCGGTCGCGATCTTCTGGTTCATCTTCATGTTCGTGAGCGCGGGCGTGCTGGCTGCCGTCTTCACCTTCGCCCTGGGAGGGGAGGGGCGGTACCGGCAGTACCTGGCCGCGTCGGCCCACGCCTTCCTGATCTCCGCGTTCGGCGCCCTGGTCGTCACCCCGATCCGGATCTCCACCCGCGACCCCGAGACGACACTCGGCGTCGGCACCTTCCTGGCTCCGCTCCTGGAGGAGGGCTACCTGCTCCGCTTCGTGAACGGGCTCGACTTCTTCGCGCTGTGGAGCTGGGCGGTCCTGGGGATCATCATCTCCCGCTTCGACGACCGGACGAGCCCAGGGCTCGCCACGGCGCTCACCGTCGCCCTCGTGGTCGGGTTCGTGGCGATCGCCGCGGCATTCGGAGGCTGAGGGCTACCGACCCCCCGGTCCCATCCAGCGGTCGAACCAGGCCCCGGTCGCCTCGTAGACGCGGAGCCAGCTCCGGTGCATCAGGAAGCCGTGCACCTCGTCGGGCAGGACGAGGACGTCGTGTGGCACCCCGCGGATCGTGAGCTCCTTTGCCAGCGTCACCGTCTCGGAGAACTTCACGTTCCGGTCGTCGTCGCCGTGGATCAGGAGCACCGGGTCCTCCCACCGATCGATGTGGAAGAGCGGGGACGACTCGAAGGCGAGCTCGGAGAAGTCGGGCATCAGCTCCGGCACGTAGTCCCGCCGGAAGTTGTGGATCCCCTCGTTCCAGTCGTGGACGCCGTGCACGTCCACCCCCGCGGCAAAGAGTTCCGGCGCCTGGGCGAGCCCGTGGGCGGTCAGGTACCCTCCGTACGACCCGCCCCAGAGCCCGATCTTCTGAGGGTCGACGTCCTCGCGCGACGCGAGGTAGAGCGCTGCGCCGATCACGTCGCGGACCTCGCTCCCCCCGGTCGCTCCGTACGCCTCCGCCTCCCGGAAGTCGAGTCCGTATCCGATCCCGCTCCGGTAGTTCACCGCCAGGACCACGTACCCCTTCGACGCGAGCCACTGGTTCATCGCGTAGGCGTTGTGGTAGTAGCCGCGATTGTGGAAGCCGAGGAGCATCTGCCGACGCGACCCGCCGTGCAGGAAGAGGAGGGCGGGGGCCCGATCCCCGGCGCGCAGCCCCGGCGGAAGGAAGAGCTGGCCGTGAATCGACATCCCGTCGGTGGCCGGGAAGACGACGGCCTCCGGCGTGACCAGCTCATCCTCGGGAAAGGAGCTCGGGATCGGTCCCCGGGGGGCGTGACGCCGCTCGCCGGGGCCATCGAGAACGAAGGGACGCGCCGGGGTGCGGGCCCCGGATCCGAGGAAGGCGACCGCCCCGGAGGCGAGGGGCACCGGAGCCCATTCGATCCCGTCCCCTTGCGTCCAGGCGGTGCGCCCAGAGCCGTCCGCCCGGACCGACCAGAGGTGCTTGCGGTCGATGTCGCCCCGGTTCGCGTCGAAGACCATGGTGCGGCCGTCCGCGGCGAGCGTCGCGTGCTGGACGACGTGGTCGCCGTCGAGGAGGAGCGTCGGCTGCCCTCCCGCCGCCGGAACGCTCCAGAGCCTCCGCTGCCCTCCCGCCGCCGGAACGCTCCAGAGCCTCCGCCATCCGCCGGCCTCCCACGGGAAGACCACGTGGTCGTCCTGCGTCCACCACATCTGGGTGCCGCCGACGACCCCGGTGAAGCGGCTCCCGGCCCCCGGCTCCGCAGCGAAGAGCTCCTGCACCTCTCCACTCTCCACCTCGGCAACCATGATGCGCCACGGGATGTCCTCGGTGCGCAGCGGCTCGAAGGGGAGGGTCGGAGTCAACCAGCGACGCTGGAACGCCAGCCGGGTGCCGTCCGGTGACCAGGTGGGCTGGCCATCCCGGGTGACGTACGGGTCGAGGAAGCGGAAGCCGCTCCCGTCCGCCTCCGCGACGCCGACGAAGGCGTGCGCCTCACGGTTCGAGACGAAGGCGATCCGGCGTCCGTCGGGTGACCAGCGGAGCTGCGAGGCTCCGCGCCGGGGCCGGGCCACGACGGTCCCGGAGTCCGGGTCCGGGGCGACGCCCCGAAATGGCGCGACGCGGATGCGTCCACCCGAACTCCACGCGATCCGCGACCCGTCCGGGGAGATCGTGCCCCACTGATCGAGTTCGACCCTCGATCCCGCGTCCGGACCGGTCAGGTGGTGGAGCCACCTCGTCCTCTCCGCGCCGTCCACCGGGAGGGCGGGCGCCGCCGCCCAGTCGTCGCGGTTCCCGCCATCGCCCCGCGTGTAGACGATCCAGCTCCCGTCCGCCGCCAGCTCGAGACCGCCGACCGACTGACCGTCGTCCTCGGACAAGTCGGTAACTGCCTCTCCCACCCACTCGGGGCCCCGCGCGATCCAGACGTTCCGGGCGCCCTCCTCGTTCGAGACCCAGGCGATGACCTCGGCCTCGGCGGCGGCGACCAGGCCGTCGGGGAAGGGCGCCGACAGGACCTCCTCCAGGGAGAAGGACTGCGCCGAGGCGGCGGCGGGCATGGCCAGCGCCGCGAGAAGGAGGACGCCCACGACGGATGATCGTCTCGCGCCCCGGGAGAGGCGACCAGGAAAGTAGGGGCGGAATGCGCGTCGGTCAGCAGTCGGAGAGGGCATGCGTCGACGGAATGGGGGGTGCAGGGCGAGCGGGACCCTCACCTTGGGCCCGGATCGGTCTCGGTCGCCACCCCGGAACCGTCGGCGGCGCCCCCGGGTTCAGGAGACGGACCGCCCGCCGGCTCGATCCGCTGCAGGTGGATTCAGGCCAAAGGGCCTCGACTCCCGACGGCGACGGTGCGAACAATTCAGGCTGGGAACGTGTCTCTCTTCCTGCCCTTTGCGCACGCCGTACGCCCCATGCATCGACTCCGACTCCATCGCCTCGCCCTCCCGGCGGCGCTCGTCCTCTGGGCGGGTCCGTTCGCGGGAGAGGTGCGCGCCCAGGAGTCGGAGGAGGATCTGAACCCGGTCCCCCGAACCCCGGCGCCGATCACCGCGCTCATGCGCTCGAATGCCGACGCCTCGGTCGATATCGACGGGCGGATCGAGGAGGCCGTCTGGGCCGAGGCGCCGGCCCTCACCGGCTTCACCCAGGGAGAGCCGGTCGAGGGGATCCCGGCCGAGCACGACACCGATGTCCGGGTGATCTTCACCGAGGACGCCATCCTCGTCGCGGCTCGGATGTGGGATGCGCGACCGGAGGAGATCGCGACCCAGCTCTACCGGCGAGATGGCCGC
>JANQLR010000368.1 GCA_028280525.1 Longimicrobiales bacterium | reverse complement strand
GAAGCGGTTCCAGGCGTAGCAGCGGCCGCGGATCTGGGAGTTGGGATTCCAGAACCCGCGCGCGATCGTCGTGCCGGACGCATCCGCGACCTCGACCTCCGACCCGACCACCGGTTCGCCCTCGACCCGGTCGATCGCCCCGGAGAAGACCCAGGGGTGTCGGGCCAGAATCGGTCCCTCCCGTCCTCTGGAGAGGACGACGCGGGGGGATGGGGAGGTCACCGCCCGCAGGCCGATCGATGCGATGGAGTCGGACCGGTCATGGGCTGCCGGCTCTCCCGAAGGAACCGGGCGCGGGCTGCTCCCCGTCCCCGTCTGCATCGACGGATTCGCCGTCGTCGTCGACATCGAGTGTGTCCCCGTCCATCCGCTGGGTGATCTCCAACCAGACCTCGGACATGTATCCGGGGTCGTCTCCGCGAAGACGGGCGAACTCCACCAGCGCCTCCCCGTCGATGCCGTAGGCGTCGAGGATGGAGTCGCGCGCGGCGGGTGTGATGACTCCGTCGGTTTCGAGCGCGGCGAGCCGAAGGTCGACGTAGGCCCGGACGAAGGTGTCCCGGTCGATCTCGGTCTCTGGGGGGAGCACCGTCCCGGAGCATCCCCACGAGAGGAGGATCGTCGCCACCAGCGGTGGCCTTGAGCGGAGGACGCGGGGAATCATCGGCGGAAGCTCGAAGCGGGCCGTCCGGCGTGTCAACCGGAGCGGGGGAGGGTATCGTGCGGGGGGGCGGCGATGGCACGCGTCGTGCGCCGTGGCAGGGTCGCCCTCGATCCCTCCGATCACCCTGACCTTGCGTTCGATGCCTCGCCTCTCCCTTCGCACCTTCCGACGCGCTGCGGCTCACCTGTCCGTCGGGCCGGTCCGGCGCGCCCCGGCCCACCTGCTCCGTTCCACCCTCGTCCTCGGCCTCCTCGTCGGGGCCGCGTGCGCGGTGAACCCCGCGACCGGGGAGCGACAGCTCCTCTTCATCGGACAGGAGCGAGAGATCGAGATCGGGCGGGAGAACGACCCGGTCATCGTGGCCGAGATGGGGCTCTACCCCGACAGCGCGCTCCAGCGATACGTCCGGGGGCTGGGCGAGGCGCTCGCGGCGGAGTCGGAGATGCCCGACCTGCCGTGGACCTTCCGCGTCCTCGACGACCCCGCGATCAACGCCTTCGCACTCCCCGGCGGGTTCATCTACGTGACCCGCGGGATCCTGGCGCACATGACCTCGGAGGCCCAGCTGGTCGGCGTCCTCGGTCACGAGATCGGCCACGTCACGGCGCGCCACGGGGCGAGCCGGATGTCGAGGACACAGCTCTTCCAGGGCGTCCTCGGCGTCGGCAGCATCGTGAGTGAGGACTTCCGGGGGGTGAGCGACGTGGTCGGTGCGGGGCTCGGCATCCTGAACCTCCGCTACGGGAGAGGCGACGAGTCCCAGGCGGACGACCTCGGGATCCGCTACATGACGCGCATCGGCTACGACCCCGCCGAGCTGGCCGGCGTCATGGCGATGCTCGGGCGTTCCTCGGAGCTCGCCTCGCCCGGTGGACGGGCGCCGGAGTGGCTCAGCACCCACCCGGATCCGGAGAACCGGGTGGCGGCGATTCAGGAGGAGGTCTCGCGGCGCGGCGACCCCGGGGGGCTCGTGCGCGCCGACTCCTTCGTGGAGCGGCTCGAGGGGATGCCCTTCGGCCGGAATCCGCGCGAGGGGTTCGTCGGGGACGGGGTCTTTCACCACCCGGATCTGGCCTTCCGCTTCGATGTGCCGGAGGGGTGGCGGGTCGACAACCGGAGGGCCTCGGTGGTGGTCGGGGTGGAGCGGGCCCAGTTCGTTCTGACGATCGAGGACGAGCCGATCGAGGCCGCGGCGGCCGACTTCGAAGCAATCGAGGGCGTGCGGCCGCTGGGCCGGGACCGGACCCCGGTCAACGGGAATCCGGCGGTCTCCGTCGACTTCTCCGTGTCGGTGGAGGGGGAGAGGCTGACCGGGCGAGCGACCTTCGTCGACTACGGTGGGCGGAGCTGGCGCCTCCTCGCGATCGCCGATGGGTCCGCCACCGCCACGGAGCGTCGGACTGCCGACGGGATCATCCGTTCCTTCCGCGAGGAGAGCGACCCCGCCATCCTGGCGGTCGAACCGGACCGGATCGAGGTCGTGCGCCTCGACCGCGAGACCCCGCTCGACGAGTTCCTCGCACGCTACCCGGCGCCGGTCGAGCCGGAGGTGATTGCCCTCATCAACCAGATCGACGGCCCCGAGGGGGAGCTCGGCCCCGGTCCGGTGAAGCGGATCGTCGGCGAGGAGCGCTGAGCGCGCTGCGGGTGTTCGGTCCGGTAGGGCGCGGTGGTCCCACCCGGGCGGCGCAAGCGGGCCTGTCTGGCACGCCGGATGCACCTCTGAGGGGTGTCCGGAGGCGGTGACTGCCGAAGTGGCAGGCCGCTTCCCGCTTCACTCGAGAAATCCCGACGGGGGAGGCCCCGATGCTCAACTTCGATCGACTCACGGTGAAGGCCGGGGAGGCCATCCAGGCCGCCGCGACCGACGCCCGCCGCCGCGGAAACCCGGAGATCCACGGCGTCCACCTCCTGAACGCGCTCCTCGCGCAGGAGGAGGGCACCGTCGCGCCCGTCCTCCGCAAGCTCGGCATCCCGCTCGAGACCGTTCGCGCCGATACGCAGGCGGCGATCGAGAAGATGGCGAAGGTGGAGGGCGGGTCGGACCCGCGCCTCTCCCGCGACCTGAACAGCGCCCTCGACGTGGCGGACGAGGAGGCCCGGAAGCTCGGCGACGAGTACGTCTCGACCGAGCACCTCCTCCTCGCGCTGACCACGGAGAAGAACGACGCCGGGAAGCTCCTGGCCCGCTCCGGCGCAACGCTCGAGCTCGTCCGCGAGGCGCTGGAGGCCGTCCGGGGCACGCACCGCGTGACCGACCAGAATCCGGAGGACACCTTCCAGGCGCTCGCGCGCTACTCGCGCGACCTGACCGATCTCGCCCGCCGCGGGAAGCTCGATCCGGTGATCGGCCGGGACGAGGAGATTCGCCGGGTGGTGAAGGTCCTGGCCCGCCGAACCAAGAACAATCCGGTCCTCATCGGGGAGCCCGGGGTGGGGAAGACGGCGATCGTGGAGGGACTCGCCCAGCGGATCGTCGAGGGCGACGTCCCCACTTCGCTCGCCGACAAGCGCCTCCTCGCGCTGGACATCTCGGCGATGCTCGCCGGCGCGAAGTACCGCGGCGAGTTCGAGGAGCGGATGAAGGCCGTCCTCAAGGAGATCACGGAAGGGGAGGGCCGCTACGTCGTCTTCATCGACGAGCTGCACACGATGGTCGGAGCCGGGGGCGCGGAGGGCGCCGTCGACGCCGGCAACATGTTGAAGCCGGCGCTCGCGCGCGGAGAGCTGCGCCTGGTCGGGGCCACGACCCTCGACGAGTACCGGAAGCACATCGAGAAGGACCCGGCGCTCGAGCGCCGCTTCCAGCCGGTCTACGTCGCGCCTCCCTCGGTGGAGGACGCGATCGCGATCCTGCGCGGGCTCAAGGAGCGCTACGAGGTGCACCACGGGGTGCGCATCACCGACGACGCGATCATCGCCGCGGTGAAGCTCTCGGACCGGTACATCGGCGGCCGCTTCCTCCCGGACAAGGCGATCGACCTGATGGACGAGGCCGGCTCCCGCCTGCGCATCGAGATCGACTCGATGCCGCAGGAGATCGACGAGGTGGAGCGGCGCATCACCCAGCTCGAGATCGAGCGGGAGGCGCTCTCTCGCGAGGAGGACCGCTCGGCGGTCGAGCGCAGGGACGCGCTAGAGGCGGAACTCTCGGAGCTGAGGGAGACCTCCTCCGGGATGAAGGCGCGCTGGCAGTCGGAGAAGGAGGCGATCCAGCGGCTGCAGGAGCTGAAGGAGCGCGTCGACGAGCTCCGCATCGAAGCCGACCGTGCCACCCGCGAGGGGAATCTCGAGCGGGCGGCGGAGATCCAGTACTCGGAGATCCCGGGGACCGCGCAGGCGATCGAGGTCGCCGCCGGGCGGCTGGAGGAGCTGCAGGCCGAGGGATCGTACCTCAAGGAGGAGGTCGACTCGGACGACATCGCCACCGTCGTCGGCGAGTGGACGGGGATCCCGGTGAACCGGCTCCTGGAATCCGAACGGCACCGCCTCACCCACCTCGAGGAGCACCTCGAGGAGCGAGTGATCGGGCAGCAGGAGGCGGTCGTCGCCGTCTCGAACGCGGTACGCCGCGCCCGCGCGGGCCTGCAGGATCCCAATCGGCCCGTCGGCTCCTTCGTCTTCCTCGGACCGACCGGGGTGGGGAAGACGGAGACGGCGCGCGCGCTCGCCGAGTTCCTCTTCGACGACGAGCGGGCGATGGTCCGCATCGACATGTCGGAGTACATGGAGAAGCATGCGGTCGCGCGGCTGATCGGTGCGCCTCCCGGGTACGTCGGCTTCGAGGAGGGCGGCCAGCTCACCGAGGCGATCCGTCGCCGCCCGCACGCGGTCATCCTCTTCGACGAGATCGAGAAGGCGCACCCGGAGGTCTTCAACATCTTCCTCCAGATCCTCGACGACGGTCGGCTGACCGACTCGCAGGGGCGCACCGTCGACTTCCGGAACGCCGTCCTCATCATGACCTCGAACATCGGTGGCCATCACATCCTGCAGGCCGCGGAGAGCGGTGAATGGGAGGGCGTCGACGAGAAGGTGCGAAAGGAGATGCACCTCCACTTCCGACCCGAGTTCCTGAACCGGATCGACGACGTGGTCGTCTTCCGGACGCTCGGGACGGAGGAGCTGGCAAAGATCGTCGGGCTGCAGATCGACCGGGTGGCGAAGCTCGCCGCGGAGCTCGGGGTGACGCTCGAGGTGACCGAGGCCGCCCGTGCGCGTCTGGCGGAGGAGGGGCACGACCCCGCCTTCGGGGCCCGTCCGCTCAAGCGGGTGATCCAGCGCCACGTGCAGGATCCGCTCGCCCTCCGGCTTCTGGAGGAGGAGGTGACCGAGGGGAGCACCGTCCGCGCGGACGTGCGCGACGGTGCGGGTCTGGAGCTGACGATTCTCGCCCCGGAGCCCGCCGGCGCCGGGGAGGGGATGTCGCGCGTCGAGGAGCTCCCGATCGACGCTTGACGATCTCCGGGGACGGCGGCGACGTTGGCGCCGTCCCCGGAGCGCCCTTCGCGACACATCACCCGGTGCCCGCGGCAGGAGCGGGCGGGAGACGAAGAGACGGATGATCGCCGAACCGAGACGCCTCGCGCTGCCCAGCCTCCTCCTCGCGGTCGTTCTCGTCGCCGCCGGGTGCACCACGCAGGTGGTCGAGCGACCCGGGCCGATGTCCGCCGGAGGGGAGATGGCCTCGATCGCCCCCCAGCTCTCCGTGGAGCGGTTCCTCACCGCGGTGAACGCGAACGACTGGGAGTCGATGGCGCGACTCTTCGGGACGTACGATGGCCCGGTGCAACGGGACCGGGTCGAGCTCGAGCTCTGGATGTCGACGCTCGCCGAAGTCCTCCGGCACTCCGACTACCGCATCGTCGGGGAGGCCCGTGAGCCCGCACGGGAGCACCCCACGCAGCGGGTGACGGTCC
>JANQLR010000308.1 GCA_028280525.1 Longimicrobiales bacterium | reverse complement strand
TCTCGTGGAGACGCACCCGTCCGGTAACCGCACCGGCGTGCTCGATCCGCTCGATCGCTGCGGGGGTGAGGATGCGGGAGCGGGTGGCGCGCACCATGTGGATCTCCGGGCCCACCGCGGCCTCGAGCACCGGCCAGGCGTCGCGCGCGAAGAAGGCCCGCAGGAGCGCCTCCATCTGCGCGGCGTCCAGCCGCCAGCGGAGCCCGTTCCCCCCCGGGGCGGGCTCCAGGTTCGTCCCCATCCACTGCGCCACCGGACGGTCGTAGCCGAAGCCCTCCACGGCGGCGATTCCGGCCTCGCGGTCGGCGAAGGGACCGGGGGCGCCCCGCAGGACCCGGAGCATCCCCCAGGCGCTCCCCTCCGGTGCGCGGGCGTCGGGGGTGGAGTCGATCACGACCACACTCGAGATGCCCGCCTCCGGTCGGTCTCCCAGGAGGAGGGCGACCTTCCCCCCGAAGGAGTGGCCGAGGACGGCGTCGACGGGGTGCCCCAGCGCGTCGCGCAGGCGGAGGAGGTCGTCGACGCACGCATCCAGCGTGTGCGGCGGGACGCCGGGCTCCGAGCGCCCGTGACCCCGGAGATCGAGCGGGATCACCCCCCAGTCCGGCCGGGCGGCCACCACGTCGCGGGCGACGCGGTTCCAGTTTCGCCCGGCGCCGTAGATGCCGTGCAGGAGGAACATCCAGCGCTCGGGAGAGGCGCCCGGCGCGTGCACGCGGTGGTGGTGGAGGGTCGTCATGGCCGCGTATCATGTCGGGTCCCTCGCGACCCGACCACCCCCCCCACCTCCGGACCGCCCGTGACGCCGTCGCCCGACCTTCCGCCGACCCCCTCCGAAGCTCCGTCGTCCTCTCGCGGAGGCTACCTCGCCCCCCTGCTCGCCGTCGGTCTCCTACTGGCCGCCGGGTGCGGCGGCGGGGAGTCCGAGGTCGCCGACTCCGACGCGTCCCAGCCGGCACCCGCCGTCGAGGCTCCGCTCCCCGAGGGTGCGGAGGCCCGTTCCCTCCTCGGGGAGCCGCTCTTCCCGACGACGCCGTCCGAGCGCGTCCTCGAGGTCTACACGACCAACCTCGAGGCGGCCCAGCGGGCGTACGACGCGACCCCGGAGGACGCCGACTCGATCATCTGGTACGGGCGGCGACTCGCCTACCTGCAGCGGTACGACGAGGCGATCGAGGTCTACACCCGGGGGATCGAGCTTCACCCCGGGGATGCGCGGCTCTACCGGCACCGCGGACACCGCTACCTGTCGACGCGGCGACTCGACGAGGCGATCGCCGACTTCCTGACCGCCGTCGATCTGATCGAAGGCACCGAGGACCAGGTCGAGCCGGACGGGCTCCCCAACGCTGCCGGGATCCCCACCTCCACCCTCCACTTCAACGTCTGGTACCACCTCGGCCTCGCCCACTACCTGCAGGGCGACTTCGAGCGCGCCCTCCTCGCGTGGAACTCCTGCCTGGAGGCTTCGCGGCACCCCGACTCCGTGGTCGCGACGACGTACTGGCTGAACAACACCCTCCTGCGTCTCGGGATCGAGGCCCGCGCCGAGGAGCTGCGCGCCGCGATCGACGCGGAGGTCGCCGGGGGGATCATCGAAAGTACCGCCTACCTCGACCTCATCCGCCTGCACCGGGGCGAGATCACCGAGGAGGAGCTCCTGGGGGACACCGGCGACGCCCTCCAGAACACCACCCTGGCGTACGGCGTCGGGCTCTGGCACCTGGTGAATGGGCGTCGGGAGAGCGCCTTCGGGATCTTCGAGGAGATCCTGCAGCGCGATGGGTGGTCGCCCTTCGGCTACATTGCCGCCGAGGCGGAGATCGCGCGGGTCGACGGGGCCTGACCGCCATGCGGGCGTGGCGGCTGGAGCGCCACGGCGGCCCGGAGGTCCTCGTCGAGCGGGAGCTGCCGACCCCCGAACCCGGAGAGGGTGAGGTTCGGGTCGCCCTCGATCGGGTCGGGCTGAACTACGCCGAGGTCCTCTCCCGGAAGGGGCTCTACGGATGGGCGCCGAAGCGACCCTATACCCTCGGGATGGAGGGCGCCGGGCGGATCGAGGGGGTCGGGAGGGGCGTGGACCGGGCCCGGATCGGGGAGGAGGTGGTCGTGGGGGTACAGCACGGCGCCTACGCCGAGCGGATCGTGCTCCCGGCGGAGCAGGCGCTCGTGGCCCCGGCCCACCTCACCCCGGTCGAGCGCGCCGCCTTCCCGGTCAACTGGATGACGGCGTGGGTCGGGCTGGTCGAGCTCGGGCGGATCCGCGCGGGAGACCGGGTCTGGATCTCGCCGGCGGCGGGGGGCGTGGGGACGGCCGCGGTGCAGATGGCCGCCGCGATGGGGGCGGAGGTACTCGGTCTGGCCGGCGGGGCGCAGAAGTGCGCGCGGGTCCGGAAGCTGGGGGCCGCCCACGCGATCGACTACCGGCGACCCGGGTGGGAGTCGGAGGTGGCCCGAGCGCTACCGGGCTCCCCGGACCGCCCGGGGGGTGTCGAGATCGCGCTCGAGATGGTCGGCGGTGAGGTCTTCAAGGCGTGCAAGCGGGCGCTCGCCCCCTTCGGTCGCGCCGTCGTCGTCGGCTACGCGGAGCTCGACTACTCCCTCTGGAAGCCGTGGAGCTGGCCGCGGGCCCTCTCCGGGATCCCGCGGATGCCGCTCAAGGAGATGTTCCTCGGCTCGAAGGGACTCCTGTCGAGCCACCTCGGCTACCTCCTGGACGATCCCGGCATCCTCACCCGGACCTGGCGGGAGCTGTGCGCCTTCGTCGAGGCCCACGGACTCCGCCCGGTCGTGGGGCACGTGATGCCGATGTCGGAGGTGGCCGAGGCGCACCGGCTCATGGAGTCGCGCGGGACGACCGG
>JANQLR010000292.1 GCA_028280525.1 Longimicrobiales bacterium | reverse complement strand
CGCTCGGCCAGCGCCTCCGAGATCGTCGCCGGGGCGCTTCAGGACCACGATCGGGCGGTCGTCATCGGTGCGCCGACCTTCGGCAAGGGCTCCGTACAGACCCTCTACCGGGTCGCGCTCGGCGGAGTGCTTCGGCTCACGACGGCGAAGTGGTACACCTCGGTCGGCCGCTCCATCAACAAGGAGCTGGAGGCCGGCGACGTCCTCCCGCGCGGCGCCGTCTCTCTCGAGGGGCCGCCCGTCCTGATCGAGGACCTGTCCGAGCGCCCCACCTTCGAGTCGATGTCCGGGCGGACCCTCCTGGGCGGCGGGGGCATCGTCCCGGATCGCTGGATCCTCGCCGACACCCTGTCGACCGCGGAGACGCGGGCCGTGAATCGCCTCTCCCGTCAGGCGGGGATCTTCACCTCGGGCGTCTTCAACTACGCCGTCCGCTACGTCCAGGAGAACCCCGATCTCGACCGGGACTTCCGCATCACCGATCGGATGATGGCCGACCTTCAGCTCTTCCTCATCGAGCGCGGCATGGACTTCGATCCGGCGGACTACGCCGGCGCGGGGCGCTTCATTCGCACTCGGCTGGAGCAGGAGATTGCGCTGCAGGCCTTCGGCGAGCAGGGAGAGGCGGAGCACATGATGCGCTACGACCCGCAGATGGAGGAGGCGCTGCGGATCCTCCGTATGGCCGAGTCGACGGAGGATCTCTTCCGCCTGGCCGGAGTGGAGAATGGCGTCGATCCGTCGCAGGCTCCCGCACCGATCGACCGGCAGCGCCCCTGATCCCTCGAGGCGTCCCATCGCGACCTCGCTCCGCCCCGGCCGGTCGGTGAGCTTGGACGGGGTGGGAGAGGAGCCGACCCGGTGAGCATGGACGCGAAGGACGGCGCCGGGATCGTCGAGGCCGGGCCACTCCCGGACGACCTCGCCGCGCTCGTGCGGGTGAGCGCCGAGTTGGCGCGGGGTGTGGACGGTGCGGTGGAGGAGGCGCTGGTCGCCGCCACCGTGGCGGCCGATCCGGTCGAGGTGGAGGAGACGATCCTCCAGAGCTATCTCTTCCTCGGCTACCCCGCGGCGCTCAACGGCTTCGCGGTGTGGCGACGGGTCTCCGGGCTCCCCTCGCCGAGCGGGCCGGAGGCAACCGGGGAGTTCGATCCCGAGTGGGAGTCACGGGGCGAACGCGTGTGCGGAGCGGTCTACGGCGGGCAGTACCCGCGGCTGAGACGGAACATTCGCTCCCTCCGAACGGAGATGGAGCGCTGGATGGTGACCGAGGGGTACGGAAAGGTGATCGGACGACCGGGGCTCGACCTCGCACGGCGGGAGTGCTGCATCTCGGCGATTCTGGCGGTGCAGGGGGTCGAGCGGCAGCTCTACTCGCACCTGCGGGGCGCCCTCCAGGTGGGGGCGCGGCCGGAGGTGGTGCACGCGGCGCTCGAGCTGGCCCTCGAGAGTGCCCGACCGGACCGCGCCGAGCGGGCTCGGAAGACGTGGGCCCGGGTCGTGGACCGGGGCCCGGCGACGGAGGCGAGCGACCGTGTTCGTTGATCGCGCGATCGTCGAGGTCGTGGCCGGGACCGGCGGCTCCGGGGCCGAGTCCTTCCGCCGGGAGTACGGCGTGCCCCGGGGCGGCCCGAACGGCGGGGACGGCGGAAAGGGGGGCGACATCGTCCTCGTCGCCGACGACAACCTCACGACCCTTCTCGACTTCCGCTACAAGCGGCACTACAAGGCCGAGCGCGGCCGCCACGGGGAGGGGAGCAACAAGACGGGGAAGAGCGGGTCCGACGCGGTGCTGCGCGTCCCGCCCGGGACCATCGCGCGCGACGCGGACTCGGGCGCCTTCCTCGGTGAGCTGGTCGAGGTCGGTGAGCGCCTCGTCGTCGCCCGCGGCGGGCGAGGCGGTCGAGGGAACGCCCGCTTCGCCTCCGCCACCCAGCAGGCGCCCCGCCGGTGGGAGTACGGCGAGGAGGGAGAGGAGCGCCGCCTCGAGCTCGAGCTCAAGCTGATCGCGGACGTCGGGCTGGTCGGGGAGCCGAACGCCGGCAAGTCGACCTTCCTCGCCGCAGTCTCCGCGGCCCGACCCAAGGTGGCCGACTACCCCTTCACCACGCTGACGCCCAACCTCGGCGTGGTTCAGCTCCCCGACTTCCGCTCCTTCGTGATCGCGGACATCCCGGGGATCATCGAGGGAGCGCACGAGGGGAAGGGGCTGGGGCTGCAGTTCCTACGGCACATCGAGCGGACGCGGACGCTCGCGCTGATGATCCCGATCGACGCCGAGGATCCACAGGCCGAATACGACCTCCTCCGCCAGGAACTCGCTTCCCACTCGGAGGCGCTCGCCCGAATCGCGCACTGCGTCGTGCTCACCAAGGCCGACCTGATTCCGCAGGACGAGGCGCCGCCGCAGATCGCGGCCCCCGAAGCGTGGGGCGCCTTCCAGGTCTCGAGCGTATCCGGGCGCGGGCTCGCCGAACTCCTCGAGGCCCTCTGGAAGCAGGCGCAGGTCGAGGAGGCGCGTGCGGCCGAGTCCGGGGCCACCCCGGAGGACGCGGACGACTCCGAATGGTGGACGCCCTGACCGGTCCCACCGAGCTCCGACGCGGCTCCGCCGGGTGGCCGGAGGGGCTCGAACACCTCGCCGATCCCCCCGATCGCCTCTGGGCGTTGGGGAGGATGGAGCTTCTGTCGACCTCGGAGGTGGACGGCCCCGGGGGAGGCGGTGGACCCCGGGTCGCGATCGTCGGGTCCCGTCGAGCCACGGCGTACGGGCGCGCGGTGGCCCGGGAGCTCGGAGCGGCGCTCGCCGGCATCGGCGCGCGCGTCCTGTCGGGGCTCGCCTTCGGGATCGACGCCGCGGCACACGAGGGGGCGCTCGAGTCCGGCGGCGGGGGGTGCGTCGCCGTCCTCGGCTCCGGCGTCGACGTGGCGACGCCGCGCGCGCATCAGTCGCTCCACCGGCGCCTCATACGGGAGGGGGTCGTCCTCTCCGAGTACGCCCCGGGCACCCGCGCCCGCCCCTGGCACTTTCCGGCGCGCAACCGGATCCTGGCGGCCCTCGCCGACGAGATCGTGGTGGTGGAGGCCGCGGAGCGCAGCGGCGCGCTCATCACCGCCCGTCTCGGCCTCGACCTCGGGCGCGAGGTGCACGCCGTCCCGGGCCGGATCGATGCGCCGACCTCCCGGGGGACCAACGCGCTGATCGCCGACGGCGCCCGGCCGATCGTCGACGTGCGGGGCTGGGTCGCCGAGCGGGAGCAGTTGGATCTCCGTCTGACCGGCGTCCGGTCCCGGATGGGCCCGACCGGCGGGGCGCGCGGCGCTGCGTGGCCGGCGCCCGTGGAGGCGCTGCGACCGCACCTCGACGGTCCCATCGAGCCGGACGAACTCGCCCTCCGCGTCGGCTGGCCGCTCGCCCGTCTCCTCCCCGAGCTCCTCGCGCTCGAACTCGCCGGTCGCATCGAACGGCTCCCGGGGCCTCGCTTCCGCGCCGCGGGATGATCGGCTCCGTCTACCTGCATGCGCCCTTCTGCGCGCGGCGGTGTTTCTACTGCGACTTCGCGGTTCAGGTGCGGAGGAGCGCCGATCCGGGCCCGTGGGTCGAGGCGATCTCGGCGGAGGTGGAGCGGCACGCGGGTGCCGGTCGGATCCTGGCGAGTCCGCTCCACTCGGTCTTCGTCGGCGGGGGGACGCCGTCACTCCTGGGCCCGGAGGCGATGTCCGGGGTGGTGCGCGCCCTGGGGCGGGAGCGTTTCGGTCCGGAGACCGACTTCACCGCCGAGGCGAATCCCGAGTCGCTGACCTCGGAGGTCGCGCGCGGGTGGGCCGCGGCCGGACTCCGCCGCCTCTCCCTGGGGGTGCAGTCCTTCCAGGATCCCGTCCTGCGATGGATGGGGCGGCTGCACGGGGCCGAGGGCGCGCGGCGCTCGGTGGAGGTGGCGCGGGCCGCCGGCATCGACGACCTGAGCGTCGACCTCATCTTCGCCCTTCCCCCCGAGCTCGAGCGGGACTGGCGCGCGGATCTGGAGACCGCGCTGCGCCTGGGCGTCCCTCACATCTCGCTCTACGGCCTTACCGTCGAACCCGGCACCGGCCTGGCGCGCGCCGTGGCCGAGGGCCGCGTCGGGACCGCCGGAGACGAGGCCTACGCGGAGTCGTACCGGCTCGCCCACGACCTGCTGACCGCCGAGGGGTACCGGCACTACGAGGTGTCGAACTTCGCGCGCCCCGGCCACGAGTCGAAGCACAACCAGGTCTACTGGTCGCACCTCGACTACCTCGGGCTGGGCAACTCGGCCCACTCCCTGGTGGGTGGGGAGCGCTTCTGGAATCTCCGCGACTGGGAGGCGTACCGGGCGGCCGTGGGAGGTGGAGAGGATCCGATTGCGGGACGGGAGCGGGCGGCCGGCGACGCCGCCCGGTTGGAGCGGATCTGGCTCGGCCTGCGGACCTCCACCGGGCTCGGGGAGGAGTGGGTGGTCGGAACGGCTGCAGAGTCGCTCCGGCGGGGCTGGGTGCGGAGCGGGCTCGCGCACGACGGACCCGGGCTTCGCCTGACCGTCGAGGGGTGGCTCCACCTGGATCGACTGGCGGTGGACGCTTCCGGGGCGTTGACGCTCCCGAGCCCCGTCGCTGATGTTCCGTGACTCGCCGACCCCTCACCCTCGGCGCGGTGCCGGGGGGAAGAGCGGTCGGCGCGACCCGTGGAGGGCCCCGTGGCCATCGACCCGAACGAACCCGAGCTGACCGACCGCGAGCGCCAGGTGCTCGAGGCGGTGGTGCGTTCGTACGTGGCGAGCGCGGAGCCGGCGGGGAGCCGGACCCTCTCCCGCGACTTCGAACTGGGGGTGTCGCCCGCCACGGTGCGGAACACGATGAGCGACCTCGAGGCGAAGGGGTACCTCTTCCACCCGCACACCTCGGCCGGCCGCGTGCCAACGGATCAGGCGTACCGCTTCTTCGTCGATCGGCTGATCGGCACGCCCGAGCTCAGCGACTCCGAGCGTCGGCGGGTGCGCCGCGCTGTCGCAGCCGACCCGACCTCCGCCGTCGAACGCCTCATCCAGCAGGCGGCGCGCGCCCTGAGCGTCCTGTCGATGGAGCTCGGGGTCGCCGTTGCGCCCTCGCTGCACGAGGCGGTCCTGGAGAAGCTCGACTTCCTCCAGGTCTCCTCGGACAAGGTCCTCCTCATCGCCACGGTGCACTCGGGGCTGGTGCGCACCGTCTACGTCGACCTCCCGGGCGGCGTCCCTCAGGACACGCTGGTCACGCTCGCCGCCATCCTGAACGAGCGCCTCGCCGGTCTCACCCTGACCGAGATCCGCGAGACGCTCGGCGACCGTCTGCGCGACACCGGCGTCGACGACGGCCCCGCTGGGGACCTGCTGAACATCTTCATGCAATCGTCGTCGGAGCTCTTCTCGCCGGAACGCCGGGACGGGAGTGGTGTCCATCTGGGACGAACCAGTCTCCTGGCATCCCAGCCCGAGTTCACGACCCGTGAGAGCCTCACGGGTCTCATCGAACTCACCGAACGCACCGACCTCCTCGCCGGCGCCCTCGAACGCCGGAACCACTCCGGTGGGCTGCACATCACCATCGGGGGCGAGAACACGGCAGAGGAGCTGAACGACTTCACCCTCGTGACGGCGGAGTACCGCGTCGGGGGGATGCAGGGCGTGATCGGTGTGATCGGACCGACCCGGATGCCGTACGAGAAGGTCATCGCCATCGTCGACTACACGTCGCGCATGGTGACCAACATCCTGACGAACTGAAGGTCATGGCGGACTACTACGAGCTCCTCGGCGTCGAGCGGAATGCGACCGGAGAGGAGATCAAGAAGGCCTATCGAAAGCTCGCCCTCCGCTACCACCCCGACCGCAACGAGGGGTCGAAGGAGGCGGAGGAGCGCTTCAAGGAGATCACCGAGGCGTACGAGGTGCTGCGGGACGACGACCGTCGCGCCCGCTACGACCGCTTCGGGAAGGACGGACTGAAGGGCGGCCCGGGCGCGGGACCGTACGGAGGCGGGATCGACTTCAGCGAGGCGATCGAGGTCTTCATGCGGGACTTCGGGGGCTTCGGCGGGCTCGGCGACCTCTTCGGTCAGCGGGGCGGACGCCGGGGTCGCGGGCAGGCGCAGCGCGGACAGTCGGTCAAGGTGAAGCTCCCGCTCACCCTCGGGGACGTGCTGCACGGCACCACCAAGACGGTCCGGGTCTCTCTCCTGGACGCCTGCGAGGTCTGCGGAGGCTCCGGGTCCAAGCCTGGGACCCGGCCCCAGGTCTGCCCCACCTGCGGCGGGGCGGGGGAGGAGCGGGTGGTCCACAACGGCTTCATGGGACAGATGGTCTCGGTTCAGCCCTGCCGCCGTTGTCGGGGCGAAGGGCGGATCATCGAGTCGCCCTGCGACACCTGCCACGGGGACGGCCGCCAGCGGATCCAGCGAGAGCTCGAGGTCGAGGTCCCCCCCGGCGTGACCTCGGAGAACTACATCACGCTGCGCGGTCAGGGGAACGTCGGGCCGCGGGGCGGGCCGAAGGGGGACGTCATCGTCCTGCTGGACGTGGAGGACGACGAGCGCTTCGTCCGCGAGGGGACGACCCTTCTGCACGAGCGCCCGGTCACCTTCGCGCAGGCCGCCCTCGGCGACGAGGTCGAGGTGCCGACGATCGAGGGTTCGGCGAAGGTCACGATCCCACCCGGGGTCCAGAGCGGAACGCTCCTGCGCCTCCGTGGTCAGGGGCTGCCGGAGCTTCAGGGCACGACGCGCGGCGACCTCCTCGTCCGCGTCCTCGTCTACACGCCGCGGAAGCTGAACTCCGAGCAGGAGGAGCTCCTGCGGCAGCTGCGGGACATCGAGGACACCGCGCCCGAGAAGGTGGACACCGAGGCGAACCGCTCCTTCTGGTCGCGGGTGAAGGAGGCCTTCACCGCGTGAGCCTCCCCGAGTCGTGGGTGGTGGTTCGCGTGGCCACCCCCGCCGGCGAGGAGGAGGCCGCGCTCGTCGTCGAGGCTCTCTTGGAGCTCGGCGGCCGCGCGGTCTGGGAGGAGGGCGGCTGGAGCGTGACGCACCTGCCGGACGAGTCCGATGTGGCGGGGGCGGTCGGGTCCGAGGCCGGTGCCGACGCGGCGCCCGAGTCCGACCCCGACCCCCTCGCGGCAACCGAGTCCCGCATCCGCGCCCGCCTCCCCGGGCACGACCTCCAGGTGGCGCTGCAGCCGCATCGCGACTGGGCTTCCCTCTGGAAGGTCGGGCTGGAGGCGCGGCGGCTCACCGACCGCATCGTCGTCACCCCCACCTGGATCGACCCGGAGATTCGGGAGGGCGACCTCGTGGTGACCCTCGACCCGGGGATGGCCTTCGGCAATGCCGAGCACGGGACGACGCGCGGGTGCATCCGCATCCTCGAGGGCGTGGTACGCCCCGGGGACCGGATCCTCGATGTCGGCGCCGGCTCGGCGATCCTCTCGATCGTCTCGGCCCTTCTGGGCGCCGGGTCCGTGCACGCGGTGGAGGGCGACGAGCTCGCGATCGAGACGGCGATGGAGAACGCGGAGCGGAACGGCGTCGCCGACCGGGTGACGGTGGAACACCGCCTCGTGTCGAGCGACGAGGTGGCCGGGTACGGCGAGCACGATGGGGTGGTCGCGAACATCGAGAGCGGCCTCCTCCGCCCCCTCCTCCCCGGCCTCGTCGCGGCGACCCGTCCGGGGGGCTGGCTCCTCCTCTCCGGGATCCTCGATCACGAGTGGGCGGCCCTCCGCCGCGAGGTCGAGGCGCTCCGAGTCCGAGAGGTGGCTCTCGATGCGGACGGGGAGTGGCGCTCCGGTCTCTTCCGAAGAGAGGGCGCCGAGTAGCGGAAGACCGGCGCGCTCCGGTCGACCGGCTCGAGGGCCCGCGCCCGCGGAATCGCCTCCTGCGCCTCGAGTGTGAGCCGCCGCCATCGCGCCATCGCGCAGGGGGAGGCCGGGTCTGCGGCCGCTCCCACCGCATCCACCGCGCGCGTGAGCGCCAAGCCCGACCGGGGCCCCTCCCGCTCGGCGCCGACCAGGACCATGCACCGCTCCGGTCGTCCGCCGGGCAGGCCCCGGTTTGCACCGACGCCGGGGTCGAGCAGGCGAAGGTGAGGCAGCGCCCGCAGCGAGCGCTCCAGCACCGAGGCCGTAACGACGACGCGGTCCGCCCGAAGCCGATCGAGGAGGGTCGTCAACGGGAGGACCGACGGTACGGCGCGGCGGAGATGGTCGAGGGCGGCCTGGGTGGTGCGGTCCATGGGGGACTCCGGCGATGGGGGTGCTCGGAGCGGGCGACGTGCCGGTTCCGAGCCGTGCCGACAAGGTGGGCCCGCCCCGGGGGCAGCCCGATGGCGCGCGGAGCCCGGCTCAGCCGCGGAACGGACCCCCGCATGGTCTCGTGGGCCCCCTCCCCGGAAGCGGTTATCTTTCGGATTCCAGACCGTCCCCGATCCGACCGTGCCATGTCCGAGCTGAAGACGCGACTCCAGGCCGACCTGACCGAGGCCCGCAAGGCCCGGGAGAAGGTTCGCACCCTCGTCCTCTCCACCACGCTCTCCGAGCTCCGCAACAGGGAGATCGACCTCGGCCGCGACGCGACCGACGAGGATGTGGTGCAGGTGGTCGGCAAGGCGATCAAGCAGCGGGCCGATGCGGCGGAGCAGATGCGGGCCGGGGGGCGCCCCGAGCTCGCCGAGAAGGAGGAGGCCGAGGCCGCCGTCCTGAAGGGGTACCTTCCCGAGGGTCTGTCGGAGGAGGAGGTCCGCGCCCTGATCGCCGAGATCGTCGAGGGAGGCGCGACGCAGATGGGGCAGGTCATGGGCCAGCTGATGCCGAAGATCCGAGGCCGCTTCGACGGCAAGGCGGCGAACGCCCTCGTACGGGACGTTCTGGGAGGGTGAGGCAGGGGTGACCGCGCACGCGCAGGAGGTCCTCGAGTTCCGGACCGTCCTTGCGGCGATCGGTGGGCGTGCCGCCTCGCCCGACGGCCGCGCCGCCGTCCAGGCGCTGGAGCCGCTCCGCGACCCGGACGCGGCTCGACTCGCCCTCGCGACCGTCGACGCCACCGCCGCCTTCCTGGGTGAGAAGCCCGGGTGGGCCATCCCGGTCCCCCCGGAGATGGAGGGCGCGCTCGACCGCCTTGAACTCGACGGGGGCGTCCTCTCCGGCGTGCAGCTCGACCGGGTGGGGCGCCTTCTACGCGAGTCGACCGAGTTCCACCGCGAGCTGTCGAGCCGCCCGGAGCTCGACCCGCGCCTCGGGCTCCTGCGCGACCGGATCGAGCCACGGCCCGCCCTCGCAGAGGAGATCGGTCGCACGGTCGACGAGGAGGGGGAGGTCCTCGACTCCGCCAGCCGCGAGCTCGCCCGGATCCGGCGCTCGCTGAAGGGGGCCCGCAACCGGTTGGTGAAGCGCCTCGAGGCGTACGTGAAGACGCTCCCGGAGCGCTTCGTCGTCCCCGACGCCTCCGTCTCGATCCGGGAGGGCCGCTACGTCATCCCGGTCCGGCGAGAGGGGAAGGGGGAGGTCGGGGGGATCGTCCACGACGAGTCCGGCTCCGGAGCCACGATCTTCGTGGAGCCCCCGGTCGCCGTCGCCTGGATGAACGAGGTCCGGGAGCTGGAGCGCTCCGAGGCGCGCGAGGTGCAGCGGATCCTTCGAGCGCTCTCCGCCCGGCTGCACCCGCTGCGGCACGAGCTGCGCGACGCTCGCGCCGTCCTGATCGAGTTCGACTCCCTCGTGGCCCGAGCACGCACCGCCCTCGACTGGGGCGCCGTCGCCCCGGCGCTGCGGGATCGCGCCGAGGGCGGCTTTCGCATCGTCGGTGGACGCCACCCCCTCCTCCTCCTTCAGGGCACGGAGGTCGTCCCCTTCGACCTGGAGATGGCTCCGGAGGAGCGGACGCTCATCGTCTCGGGGCCGAATACCGGCGGGAAGTCGGTCTTCCTGAAGTCGCTGGGCCTTCTCGTCCTCCTGGCCCGAAGCGGCGTCGTGCCGCCCGTCGCGAAGGGGACGGAGCTCCCGGACGTCGACGAGGTCTTCGCCGACATCGGCGACGCCCAGTCGATCGCCGAGTCGCTCTCGACCTTCTCCGCCCACCTCGCCACCCTGCGCCGCGTCGTGGAGCGAGCGAGCGAGCGGAGCCTCGTCCTGATCGACGAGATGGGGACCGGGACCGACCCGACGGAGGGCGCCGCCCTCGCCCGCGCGATTCTGGAGACGCTGACCGAGCGGGGGGCCCTCACCGTCGCCACCTCCCACCTCGGCGCGCTGAAGTCGCTCGACGTGGAGGGGAGCGGGATCGTGAACGCCTCGCTCGAGTTCGACGCGCAGCGGATGGCGCCGACCTATCGGCTCGTGAAGGGCCGACCCGGGCGGAGCTACGGCCTCGCCATCGCCCGTCGTCTGGGTTTCCCTCCCGAGGTGCTCGACCGCGCCCAGACGCACGTCGACGAGGGGAGCGCGAGCGTCGAGGACCTCCTGGAGCGGCTCGAGAAGCGCGAGCGGGAGGCGCGAGACCTCGTGACCCGCCTCGACATGCAGAACGCCCGCGTCGAGCGGCTCGAGACCCGTCTGAAGGAGCAGCGCCGCGACCTCGACACCCGCGAGCGCACCGCCGAGAAGCGGGCGAAGGAGGACGCGCGCAAGCTCCTCCTCGATGCCCGGAGCGAGGTCGAGGCGGCGATCCGCGAGGTCCGGGGCGCGGCGGACGAAAAGGCGCTCGAGGCGGCGGCGCGGCGGGCGCGCCGGCAGGTGGAGGAGGCGGCCGCGGCGCAGAAGAACTCGTCGACCGATCCGGCGTCGGAGTCCGTGGATGCGCCGGAGCTCGAGGTCGGGATGCGGGTGCGCGTCGGGCGCTCGGGCGGGAAGGGAAGGGTCGTCGAGATCGAGGGCGACCGGGTCTCCGTGGACGTCGGCGGGATCCGGATGAAGCTCCCGGCCGCCGACCTCCGCCCGATCGAGGGGGGTGAGGCTGCAGCGGGCGTCCGCGGGAGGGGGCCGAGGGCGAAGAAGAAGCGGTCGAAGGCCGCCGGGTCGGGTTCTGGCGGCCGGGCCTCGTCGGGAGGCGGTGCGGCTCGCTCCTCCGAGCGCGGCTGGTCGGGACCGATGCCGACCGGCCGCTACGAGATCGACCTCCGCGGCCTCCGCGTCGACGAGGTCGACTTCGAACTGGCCCGCGCCCTCGACGGCGCGATCCTCTCCGACCTCCACGAGGTCCGGGTGATCCACGGCAAGGGCACGGGCGCGGTGAAGGCCCGCGTTCGGGAGTTCCTGAAGCGGGATGCCCGCGTCGACGACTGGCGCGACGGGCAGGCGGCCGAGGGCGGGACCGGCGTGACGCTGGTTACCTTCCGTTGAGGGAGCGCCGATGATCCCGGACGATCAGGTCGACGAAGTCAAACTCCGCGCCGACATCGTGGACGTGATCGGCCAGTTCGTCGACCTGAAGAAGGCCGGGAAGGAGTTCAAGGCGAACTGCCCCTTCCACGACGAGAAGACCCCGTCCTTCTACGTCGTCCCCGACAAGGGCTTCTACAAGTGCTTCGGCTGCGGCGAGTCGGGGGACGTCTTCACCTTCGTGCAGAAGCGACTCGGACTCGACTTCGTGGAGTCGGTGAAGCACGTGGCCGCACGCGCGGGGATCGAGGTGCGCGAGACCCGGCAGCGCGACCCCGACGAGGACCCGCGCCGACCGCTCTGGGAGGCGATGGCCTTCGCGCGCGACTGGTTCGTCCGCCAGCTCGAGGGGGAGGGGGGGGCCGAGGCCCGCGCCTACCTGGACGGGCGGGGGATCGACGCGGCGACGCGCGAGCGCTTCGGGATCGGCTACGCCCCCGACGAGTGGCGCGCCCTGCGCGAGGCCGCGGCGATGCACGGGATCTCCGACGACCTCCTCTTCGACGTGGGGCTCCTCACGCGGAGCGAGAAGGTGCCGGAGCCGTACGACAAGTTCCGGAACCGGATCGTCTTCCCGATCGAGGCGGTCGGGGGGAAGGTCGTCGCCTTCGGGGGGCGCATCCTCGGCGAGGGCGGGAAGGGACAGCCGAAGTACCTGAACTCCCCCGAGACCGCGCTCTACCACAAGGGCGAGATCCTGTACGGCCTCCAGACCTCGCGCCACGCGATCCGGCGCGAGGGGGCCGCCCTCGTGGTCGAGGGGTACATGGACCTGGTCGCGCTCGCGGCGGGCGGCTTCGAGAACGTCGTCGCCGTCCTCGGCACCGCGATGACGCCCGAGCACGCGAAGCTCCTGCGGAGGTACACCCAGCGCGTCCTCCTCCTCTTCGACTCCGACGCTGCCGGGCTCAAGGCCACCTTCCGCTCCGCCGACGTCCTCCTGACCGAGGGGCTCCTCCCGCTGGTGGTGACGATGCCGGAGGGGGAGGATCCGGACACCCTGGTCCGGGGGGAGGGCCCCGAGGCGCTTCAGCGCTACCTCGACCAGTCGGTCGACGTCCTCGACCGGAAGATCCAGATCCTCGAGGAGCGCGCCTGGTTCGATTCGATCGACCGGCGACGGGGGGCGGTGGACCGGCTCCTGCCGACGCTCCGCGCCGTCCGCGATCCCACCCTGCGCGACCTCTACGTCGACCGGGTGGCGGAGAAGACGGGGCTGCGCCGGGAGACGCTCGAGGCGGAGATGGAGAAGGCCGACCGCCCGGGGTCGCGCGCCTCGGGCACCCCCGCGGCCCCGCAGCCCCGGCCCCGGCCGCGCGATCCCTCGCCCTCCCGCCGACCGCACGTCAGCGCGGAGATGACCTTCCTGCGTGTCCTGGCGCAGGATCGCGAGCGGCGGGAGGAGATCCTGGAGCGCGCCTTCCACTTCATCGGCGCCGAGGACTTCAAGGACGAGGTGGATCGCGCCATCTTGCAGCTCTTCGCCGACGCCCCGGAGCTCGGCGCCGTCCCCGCCGGTCTCGACCCGGTCGTCGCAACCCGTCTGGAGCAGCTGCTGGCCGCGCCGGTCCGCGAGGGCCAGCTTGACCACGCCGGCCAGAGCGCGGACGATGCCATCCGCGCCCTCCGGGCGAAGCGCCTCGGGCGGGAGATCGACGATCTGCAGGCCCGGATCGAGGCGGAGACCGACGCGGCCGAGAAGGTCCGTCTGATGCAGGAGAAACAGAGGCTCCACGCGGAGAAGCGGGAGCTGGGGCCCGTGGGAACGGGCGACTACGCACGGCGCCACGCGCGCCGACCCAACCGTGGGGAGTGAAGAGGACAGCATGACCGAGCAGACCCGAGCCGGGCTCAAGGAGCTCCAGCGACTCGATGAGGAGATCCGCGCCGCCCGTGACTTCCTGGCGGGCTTCGACCCCCTCCTCGCAGAGGTCGAGGATCCGGCACTCCGCCTGGAGGCCGAGGTCGAGCGCACCCGCTCCCGGCTCCAGGAGATGCGGCTCGAGGAGCGCCGTCTGGAGAGCTCGACCCGCGAGAAGCGGACCCGGATCGAGAAGCTCCAGGAGCGGCTGAACCTCGTCCGGAACGTGCGGGAGGAGTCGGCGGTCAACACCGAGCTCGACATGGTCCGCTCCGCCCTCGAAGCGGACGAGCGCGAGACGCTCAGCGTCCTCGACCAGATCCGGAAGTTCGAGCTCCGGCTGGAGGAGGAGACCTCGGAGTGGGAGCAGGCCCGCGCCGAGGTCGAGCCGAAGCAGAAGGAACTCCTCGAGAAGCGGGAGGCGGCACGGACCGGTCTCGCCTCGATGGAGTCGGAGCGGAGCGCCTTCGCCGCCTCGATCGACCCGAACGAGCTCCGCGTCTACGACGCGATCCACTCCGGTGGACGTCGCAAGGCGCTCGCCGTCCTGACCGAGGACGGCGCCTGCGGCAGCTGCTTCAGCATGATCCCGCTCCAGCTCCAGCAGGAGATCCGGACCGGAACCTCCCTCATCCGCTGCGAGGCGTGCGGGGTGATCCTCGCGGCCCAGTCGGAGGAGGAGCGCGAGGCGGAGGCGAAGGCGGACGCCGAGGCGGCGGCGAAGGCGGAGGCGGACGCGGCGGCCGAAGCGGATGCCGCGGCCGAAGCGGAGGCAGAGGCGACGGGCGACGAGACCGGCGACGACACCACGGACGGGGAGACCCCCGAAGCGTGACCTCGACCGCCCGGGAGCTCTACCGGGCCGGCCCGCCGCGGTGGGAGCTGCCGGAGCCGGTCGACCCCGGTGCGGTCCAGGCGCTCGCCGAGGCCCTCCGCCTCCCGGTTCCCCTGGCGCGGATTCTCGTTGCCCGGGGTTCGGGCGACCCCGAGCAGGCGAAGCGCTTCCTCCGCCCCCTCCTCGACCGGCTCCCCGAGCCCGCGTCGCTCCGCGACCTGACCGTCGCCGCCGACCGGATCGACCGGGCGATCGCCGACGGGGAGACGATCCTCGTCCACGGCGACTACGACGTCGACGGCATCTGCGCCGCCGCCCTCCTGACGCGCTGGATCCGGCGGCTGGGGGGGCGCGTGGAGCCCTTCGTCCCGCACCGGCTGCGCCACGGGTACGACCTCGGCACCGGGGGGCTGGAGCGTGCCCGCGCCGTCGGCGCGTCGCTGATCGTCACCGTCGACTGCGGGATCGTGGCGCACGAGGCGGTCCGCTCCGCGACCGACGCCGGGATCGACGTCGTCGTCACCGACCACCACACCCCCTCCGACGAACTCCCGCCGGCGCTCGCCGTCGTGAACCCGAACCGCGCCGACGATGAGGCGGGGCTCGGGTCGCTCTGCGGGGCGGGGGTGGCCTTCCAGCTCTGCCGGGCGCTCGCCGGACGCCGCGGCCACGCGATCGACGCCCTCGCCCCCGACCTGGACCTGGTCGCCCTCGCCACGATCGCCGACCTCGTCCCGCTCCTCGAGGTCAACCGGACCCTCGTCCGGTACGGGCTGCGGGCGATGGCGCGGACGGAGAAGGTCGGGCTGCGCGCCCTCCTCGAGGTCTCGGGGGTGGAGGAGGAGCCCGAGGCGGGGCGGGTCGCCTTTCACGTCGCCCCGCGGATCAACGCCGTCGGGCGGATCGGGGATGCCGGAGACGCCCTTCGTCTCCTTCTCACCGACGATCCCGCCGAGGCCGATCGGCTCGCCCTGCACCTCGACCAGACGAACGCCCAGCGGAAGGAGGAGGATCAGCGGACCCTCGACGCCGCCTTCGAGGCGCTGCGGGAGGAGTTCGACCCCGCGCGCGACTACGGCGTCGTCCTCGCGGGCGAGGGGTGGCACCCGGGCGTGATCGGGATCGTCGCCTCGCGCGTCGTCGAGCGGATCCACCGCCCGACCGTCCTCGTCGCCCTCGACGGGGGGACGGGACGCGGGAGCGGTCGCTCGATCCCCGGCTTCGATCTCTACCGGGCCATCGCCGCGAACGCCGACCACCTGGGACGGTTCGGGGGCCACCGGCAGGCGGCGGGGATGGATCTCGCGCCGACGGCGCTCGACGACTTCCGCGCCGGCTTCAATGCCGCCTGCCGCGCCGAGCTCCAGGGGGTGGAGCTGCGCCCCACGCTCCGCGCCGACACCGAGCTCGCCCCGTCGGAGGCGACGCTCGAGCTGGCGGAGATGAGCCGCTACCTCGGACCACACGGGATCGGGAACGCCCGGCCCGTCCTCTGGGCCCGCGACGTCGAGGTTCGAGCCGCGCGCACCGTCGGCCGGGGACACCTCCGGGTCGAGCTGCGGGACGCCGCAGGCGGGTGCGCCGGAATCGGCTTCGGCCTCGCCGAGCGGATCGCCCCGGAGGGGATCGTCGGCGCGCGGGTCGACGCCCTCTACCAGCTCAAGGTCAACGCGTACCGCGGCGTCCGCTCGCCGCAGATGAACCTCCTCGACCTCCGCCGCGCCGACGGGACCGCCTTCGCCGCCGCCCGGAGTCGGCCCACCGCAGGGTCCGGCCGATGAGGATCATCGCCGGCGAGTGGCGCGGGCGGCGCATCGATCCCCCCCGCGGCCGCGACGTGCGCCCCACCACCGACCGGGTGCGCGAGTCGTGGATGTCGGCGATGGGGGGACGCTTCGACGGCCTGCGCGTCCTCGACCTCTTCTCCGGCTCCGGCGCGCTCGGCCTCGAGCTCCTCTCCCGCGGGGCGGCCGAGGCGATGCTCGTGGAGCGGGCCGCGCCCGCGCTGCGCTCGATTCGCGCCAACGTCCGCGCCCTCGATGCCGAGGAGCGCGTGCGGGTGGTGGAGCGCGACGTCTTTCGCTTCCTGGAGGGCGTCGGTCGCCACGACTTCGACCTCGCCGTCGCGGATCCGCCCTACGAACAGGGCCATGCGGCCGCTCTCCTGGAGCACTTCGCCCGCGCCCCCTTTGCGCACGAACTCTGGGTCGAGCATCGTGTCGGCGAGCCGGTCCCGGAGCTTCCCGGACTGCGGTCTCGTCGATACGGCGACACCGTGATCTCCCACCTCGAATCCCGCCACGAGTCCGAATGAACTCGCCCCGCATTGCGGTCTACCCCGGCACCTTCGACCCCTTCACCCGGGGACACGAGGACATCGCGCGCCGAGCCCTCACCATGGTCGACCACCTGGTCGTCGCGGTCGCGTACACCTCGACGGAGCGGAAGTCCGGCCTCTTCTCCGTGGAGGAGCGGCTCGAACTCGCCCGAGAGCTCTTCGCGAACGAGCCGCGCATCGAGTGCGCGAGCTTCCGCGGCCTGGTGGTCGACTTCTGTCGCTCGCGGGGTGCCCGGATCCTGATCCGGGGCCTGCGGGCGGTCTCGGACTTCGAGTACGAGCTGCAGCTGGCGCAGATGAACCAGGAGCTGTGGGGCGAGCTGGAGACGGTCTTCCTCGCCACCGACGTGGAGCACTCCTTCATCTCCGCCTCCCTGGTGAAGGAGGTCGCCAAGCTCGGCGGCGACGTCGCCCGCTTCGTCTCCCCCGGGGTGGCACAGGCGATGACCCGGAAGTTCGGGGAGTGAGTGCCTTTCGGGCGGATCTGCGGGCACGCGCCGCGGCGACGCCCCGCAGGATCGCCCTCCCCGAGGCCGAGGAATCCCGCACCCTGTTCGCGGTCCGCACCGTCCTGGAGGACCGACTCGCCACCCCGGTTCTGGTCGGGGATCCCGACCGGGTCCGTCCCCTCCTCGCCGAGCACGACCTCCCCGCCGACCTCGAGATCGTCGATCCGGCGGCGCCCGCTCCCGAACGCGTCGCCCGGCTCGTCGAGCGCCGTCGCCACCGCGGGATGACCGAGCCCGAGGCGACCGAGCGCATCCGCGACCCGTTGCTGACCGCCGCCCTGATGGTCGGGGGAGGGGAGGTCGACGGCTCGGTCGCGGGAGCGATCACCTCCACCGGCGACGTCCTCCGCGCCGCCTTCTGGGGGGTGGGCCCGGCGGAGGGGGTGCGCACGGTCTCCTCGGCCTTCTACCTCACCGTCCCGGACTTCCGGGGGCGGGGGAGGGAGGTGCTCACCTACACCGATGCCGGCGTCGTGCAGTACCCGGAGGCCGGGGATCTGGCCGACATCGCATCCGCCGCGGTCGACGCACGCCGCCGGATCGTGGGCGACGAGCCGGTCGTCGCCTTCCTGTCGCACTCCACGAAGGGGAGCGCCGACGGGCACTCGATCGATCGGGTCCGCGAGGGGCTGCGGCTCTTCCGGGAGCGCCGGCCGGAGGTCCCCGCCGACGGGGAGTTCCAGGCGGACGCCGCGCTGATCGAGGCCGTGGGGCGACGAAAGGCGCCGGGCTCGGAGGTGGCGGGGCGGGCGAACGTCCTCGTCTTCCCCGACCTCGACTCCGCCAACATCGCCTACAAGCTCACCGAGCGCCTCGCGGGTGCCGACGCGGTCGGGCCGATCGTGCAGGGGCTGCGACGACCGTGCAACGACCTGTCCCGTGGCTCGAAGCCCGCGGACATCGTCGACGTCGTCTGCGTCACGGCGTGCATGGCCGCGCCGTAGGGACCGACGGACCACCGGGTCCCGGCGGGCGCCACTGCCCGTAAACGGATGTTCCCCACCGGGACCGCGGCCCGAAGTCGATCCGGGCCACCGGGTTGATCGCGCACGAGCCGAGCAGCTATCCTTACGGGTCGGATAACGAGAACGGGATCCCCCGGACGGATCGCCGGCCCCCTCGGAGGAAGAATGGGTTTCAGCGTGGTGAAGCAGGACGGCGTCACCCTCGTGGACGTCGAAGGCCAGCTCATCGTAGGGAATCGGCAGGAACTCAAGCAGAAGGTCCTCGAGGAACTCGAGGGCGGCGACCGTCGATTCGTCATCGACTTCGCGGGCACCGGGTACATCGACTCTTCGGGCCTCGGCGTCCTGGTGTCGCTCTCCAAGAAGATCCGCGAGCAGGGGGGCGAGCTCCGCCTCTCCGGACTCAACGAGGATCTCCGCACCCTCTTCGAGCTGACCAAGCTGGATACGCTCTTCCGCATCGCGGATACGAAGGACGAGGCGCTCGCCGGCATCTGACGTCGCGCTGCGCCCTCGTTTCCCCTTCCGTTCCGCCGCTGGAGTCGCATGTCCCGAGAGATCATCCTGGAAGTTCCGAACGACCTGAGAGCGATCGAGAACACGATCGCCCTCGTCGTGGAGCGGTGCGATTTCTGTGAGGGACACGCACGCAAGCTCAACCTGAACTTTCGGGTCTCTCTCGCCGAGGCGCTCGCCAACGCGATGCTCTACGGGAATGGCGGAGACTGCAGGAAGCGCGTGCGACTGGAGATCTGCCTGGAGAAGGACCACGTCCGGGCCTGCGTGACCGATCAGGGGGAGGGCTTCGATCCCGACGCCATCCCCGATCCCACGACGCCGGAGAATCTCACCCGGCCCGGGGGGCGCGGACTCTTCCTGATGCGGAAGCTGATGGACGAGGTCCGCTACAACGAGCGGGGCAACTCGGTCACCCTGGTGCTCCGACTCGGGACGGACCTCGGACTCGACGAGGCCGCCTCGGCATGAGTCCGGAACGGGCTCGACCGCTCCCCCTCCCCGAAGCCGTCCACCAGACCCTCCACGATTTCTCCGAGGCGCTCGGGCTCGAGATCCAGGTCTGGAACCACGGGGTCGGGGGCTCGACCTGTCTCTTTCCGCGCGAGGAGCCGCCGCCGCTGGAGGCGGAATGGACGCGCGCACTGCGCGGACGGTTCTGGCAGGAGCTCGAGCTGCGGGTCGCGGCCGCCCCCGACCGCGCCCCTCCGGGTGACCTGAGCGGGATCGCCGAGCTGCTCGCCTCGACCTTCTCGCGCATCCTGGACCTCGGTCAGGAGATCCGCTTCTTCACGCACGAGCTCTCCGAGCGGTACGAGGAGATCAACCTCCTCTACTCGATCTCGGAGACGCTCGGGTCGATCCTCCGCCTCGACGACGCCACCGAGATCATCCTCCAGGAGCTCTGCGACGTCCTCGGGGCGGTCCGCGGCTCCCTCTGGGTTCACGATCCGGAGTCGGAAGTCCTGGTCATGACCGCGTCGGTGGGAGCGCACGGCGTATCGGCCCCCCTCCCGACCGACGCTCCCGACGCCGTGACGGCCCGCGTCTTCCGCGACGGTCGGGCGATGATCTCCTCGCAGCGGGCCGTCCGCGCCGGGGAGCCGACCCCGGCCCGCGTCGATCCGGACGACTCCTTCCTCTCGGTCCCGATCCGGTACACCCCTCCGACCGGAGAGGCCCGGACCGTGGGGGTGATCAACCTCCTGGGCCGTCGGCACGAGGGCGTCTTCACCGCCGCGGACCAGAAGCTCCTCTCGGCGGTAGCGAGCCAGGTCGGCGCCGCGCTCGAGAACAACCGACTGATCCGCCGGACGCTGCAGCAGGAGGCGATGTCCCGCGAGATGCAGCTTGCGCACAACCTCCAGCAGAAGCTCCTCCCCGCCGTCGACAAGTTCGAGGGGGCGCGGGTCGCCGCCCGCGTCGCTCCGGCAGAGCTGGTCGGAGGCGACTTCTACCAGGTCTTCAAGCTCCCGGGCGGTCGCATCGGGGTGATGATCGGTGACGTGTCGGGACACGGATTCCCCGCTGCGCTGATGATGGCGGCGGGGATGAGCGCCGCCACCATCTACGCCGCCGAGTTCGGGATGCCCGCACAGGTCCTGCGCCAGATGGACGACGCGCTGCAGGACGAGCTCGAGAACACCGAGATGTACCTGACGATGTTCTACGGCGTCCTCGACCCCATCCGGGGGACCCTCACCTACGCGAACGCCGGGCACCCGCACGCCTTCCTGGTGCGCGCCGACGGCACGGCGGAGCGGCTCCTCGCGACCGACCCGCCGGTGGGCTTCGCCGGTCCGGACTCGTACCACGAGGTCGAGCTGCCCTGGTCACCCTCGACGGACCTCCTCTTCCTCTTCACCGACGGCCTCTCGGACACGATGACGACCGCGGAGATCTCGGACGGCGAGGCCTTCGTCGTGAACGAGGTCGTCCGCCACCGCGAGCTGGAGCCGAGCGAGATCGTCGATCGCCTCTTCTCCCTCGCGGACGACTCCGTCCCGACGATCCCGTCGGACGATCGCACGGCGATCCTCCTGATCGGAGAGTAGGCAGTGGCGGATCGGGTCCGCGCCAAGAAGTCGCTTGGTCAGAACTTCCTCGTCGACCCGAATCTGCAGCGGAAGATCGTCGCGGCGGTGGGCGCCAGCCCCGGGGACGCCGTCCTCGAGATCGGGCCCGGGCAGGGTGCGCTCACCGAGCACCTCCTGGGGACCGTCGATCACCTCACCCTGGTCGAGCTGGACGACGACCTCGCCGACCGTCTGCGGACGCGGATCGAGGACCTCCCGGGGACGCGGCTGATCCACGCGGACGTCCTCAAGGTCGACCTCCCGACCGAGCTCCCCCGGTGGGAGGAGACGCGGGTCGTCGGCAACATCCCGTACAACATCACGACCCCGATCCTCTTCCACCTCCTGGAGCGCCCTCGCCCGCGCGAGATCGTCCTGATGGTCCAGCGGGAGGTCGCGGATCGGATCGTGGCGCGCGCCGGCACCTCCGCCTACGGCGCCCTCGCCGTCGGCGTCCAGAGCGTCGCGGAGGCCGAGTTCCTCTTCCCGGTGCCCCGGAAGGCCTTCCGCCCCGTGCCCCGGGTCGAGTCCGCCGTCGTGCGCATCACGCCGCACGCCCCGCCCCGCCTGCCGAAGGAGGACGAGCGCACGCTTCGCATCCTCACCCGCGCCCTCTTCCAGTGGCGACGGAAGCAGCTTCAGAAGACGCTCCGAGAGCACCCGGACCTCGGTCCGCTCCCCCGGGAGGTCGTCGAACGGATCGGGCGCGACACCGGCTTCGACCTGACCCGCCGGCCCGAGACCTTTCCCCCCGACGAGCTGCTTCAGCTCGCGCGGGCGATCCATTGAACGGGGCGGGGGAGTCGGGTACGTTTGTGAATCTTTTCACAATCGCCCGGTGATTCCCGCCGCGCGCCGCTTCACCGCCGCTTCGCCCCTCCGGAACGCCGTGTCGACGAAGATTTCCGATTCCACCGTCCGTCGCCTGTCGCACTACCTCCGGGTCCTCGAGGCGATGCACCTCCAGGGAGAGGCGACCGCCTCCTCCGACGCGCTCGCCGGGCGAGCGGGGACCACGGCCGCACAGGTGCGGAAGGACTTCTCGCACTTCGGCTCCTTCGGGAAGCGCGGAACGGGGTACGACGTCGCCGCGCTGGTCCGGGAGATCCGCTCGATCCTCGGGCTGGGCACCGCGTGGAACGTCGCGCTGATCGGGGCGGGGCGAATCGGCTCCGCGCTCTTCGAGTACGGCGACTTCCGGTCTCGCGGCTTCCGGATCGACACCGTCCTCGACGTGGATCCGGAGCGGATCGGCGTGTCGTGGGGCTCCGTGGTGATCGAGGACATCTCCGAGCTCGAGCGGATCGTGCGGGAGCGGGAGATCGACATCGTCATCCTCGCCGTCCCGGCCAGCCAGGCGCAGGCGGTGGCGGACCGCGCCGTCGAGGCGGGCGTTCGCGGGATCCTCAACTTCGCGCCCGAGCAGCTGCAGCTCCCCGAGGAGATCGCGCTGCAGAACGTGAACATGGTCATGGAGCTGGAGAGCCTCTCCTTCGAGCTCACGCGCGCCGGGCGGGCTCCGGAGTCGGAGGCGCTCGCCGGGTGAGCGGCTCGGGCGGCGCGCTGGCCGGACGGGTCGCCGACCGCCTCAAGTCGGGCCCCGTGCACACGCTGGCGCTCGCCCGCGAGGTCCTCGGGTTGAGCGGGCACCCGGGCGCCGCCTCCGCCGCCGTCTTCGCCCTCCTCGGCAACGACCCCCGCTTCCGCGTCAGCGCCGGGGGGGAGTGGTCACTCGACGAGACCGCGCCCGGACGCCTCCTCGCCGACCTGCGCTACGCGGTCGTCGATGTGGAGACGACGGGGGGTGGGGCGCATCGCGGACACCGGATCACCGAGTTCGCGGTGGTCGAGGTCGCGAACGGTGAGATCGTCGATCGCTGGTCGACGCTGGTAAACCCGGGGCGTTCGATCCCCTCGATCGTGCAGCGCATCACCGGGATCACCCCCGAGATGGTCGACGCCGCGCCCTTCTTCGAGCACGTCGCGCCGGAGGTCGCCGCGCGACTCGACGACCGGATCTTCGTCGCGCACAACGTCGGCTTCGATCGCGGCTTCGTCCGCGCCGAGCTGATTGCCGCGACCGGGGAGGCGCCGTCGCTGCCCTCGCTCTGCACCGTCCGTCTCGCCCGCACCCTCCTCCCGAAGCTGCGACGGCGCAACCTGGACGCCCTCACGCAGCACTACGGGATCCGGATCGAGGGGCGGCACCGCGCCTGGGGCGACGCCTTCGCCACCGCGCGCGTCCTCATTCGCCTCCTCGACGAGGCCCGCGCCCAGGGGATCCTCGACCTGGACACCCTGCGCCGCATGATCCGCCGGCGGGCGCGCCGCAAGAAGAAGACCCCCGAACCCGACGCCTCATGACGATCGACGACCTTCCCCTCCTCCGCACCCGTCGCGTGGGCGACCTCACCGTCCACGCCCTCGAAGCGGGGCTCCAGCGGCTCGACGGGGGCGCCATGTTCGGTGTGGTGCCCAAGCCGCTCTGGGAGCGCCGCATCCCGGCGGACGAGCGGAACCGTATCCCGCTGGGGATGCGCTGCCTCCTGGTGGAGGCGCCGAACGCGCTCGTCCTGGTCGACACCGGAGTGGGCAACAAGGAGGCGGAGAAGTTCATGTCGATCTACGGGATCGAGAACGCCGGCACCCCGACCCGCCTGGAGGACGCGATCCGGGCGGCGGGACACACCCCGGACGAGATCGACATCGTCCTCTCCACCCACCTCCACTTCGATCACGCCGGCGGCAACACCGTCCGGCGCGACGACG
>JANQLR010000281.1 GCA_028280525.1 Longimicrobiales bacterium | reverse complement strand
CCAGCGATCGGCCGCGAAGAACCTCCTCTGGTGGGGGCTCCGCCACTTCGGCTCGCGACCCGGGACCGCCGTAGTTCAACTGGACGGAGTACGGGCGGGAGACGGCGGTGTGGTCCTGCTGCGCATCACCCACCCGGACGCCTACCAGCTCACCGCGGTGGCCGGCGTCGCGACCGTCCGGCAGATGCTCGAGCGTCCACGCCCGGGGGTCTGGACGGCGGCCTCGTTCGTGGAGCCCGCGCGCTTCCTCGGGCAACTCGAGGGAATGGGGGCGAGCGTCGTCTGGGAGGGAGTGGGCGGCTGATCCGCTGTCCTCGACGCGAAGCGAGACGTATGGTGCGCCGGTCGGCGGCCTTCGGCGCGGCTCGTTCGGGAGGATGCCGGAGCGGAGATCGGGAGTCGGGATGGGAGGGGGGATGAGACGGGTCGGGTGTGCGGTACTCGTGCTCTTCTGCGCGTGCGCTGGCCGGGAGCCGGATTCGGCGGCGCTCCGGGAGGAGACGACCACCTTCGACCGGGTCTTCACGATCGACGGCGACTTCGGGCGACTCGCCGAGGTGGTCGCGACGCCGGAGGGCCGGATCTACGCAGCGGATGCGCAGACGAAGCGGATCCACGGATACGACCGGGACGGGGCACCGCTCGGGAGCTGGGGCGGGGCGGGGGAAGGGCCCGGCGAGTTCGAGTTCCTCCACGGACTGGAGGCGTCCGGCGGGGTACTCACCGCGCTGGACCCCGTGATGGGGCGGGTGACCTGGTTCTCCGAGGGGCCGACCGGGCTCGAGTTCGAGCGGACGGCGGCCCTCTCCACGGAGACCGGGGTTCATGCCTCGTACGTCTTCGCCCGGGTCGGGTCGAGCCTCTTCACCGTGGCGCGCCCGCCCACGCGCGGGCAGACGGGACGCCTCGCCCTCGCGAACCTTGGCGGGGAGTGGGTGCGGGACTCGATCACCGACGCCCTCGGCGGTGCCCAGCTGGCGACGCGCGCGCTGGGAGCGCTCCTCGTCCAGAACATGCCCTTCGGCGGCCGGACCTTCCTGCTGTCCTACGGCGACTCCCTCCTGGTCGAGGCCCAGACGAATCGACCGGGTCTGCGCTTCTTCGACGCGCGCGGGGAGTCGCGGGGCACGGCGGCGCTCGACCTCGGGTCGAGGTCGGTGACGGAGGAGGATGTCGAGCGGTACGCCGAGCTGGTGGGAGGTGGGAGCAGCCCCCTCGCGAGCCGCTCGAAGGAGGCGGTACTCGACGCCTTCGACGACGGCCGACTCCCGGCGAGGCACCCCCTCTTTCTCCATATCGCGTCGTCCGGTGACGGGATCTGGATCCAGCCGCTGATCGAGGCGCACGAGCCCGTTCCGGGACGGCACAGCCCACTCTACGGCGCGGAGGAGCAGCTCCTGATCCACTACGACCTGGACGGCACGGAGCGGGGCCGGGGCCGCATCCGGGGCGACCTCCGATTGGCGGCGGCGTGGGAGGACCGACTCCTCTTCGTGGAGACGGACGAGTTCGGCGTGCACAGGGTCGCGGTCTTCCGGATCGAGGAGTAGGCGCGGGGTCGACCGGGTGTGGGCGGTGCGCGTGGTCCTCTACTCCTCGCTCCCGAGGGCGACCGCCTCCCCCCCGCCTTGACCCCGGAGTCGCTCTCGTATACTCTGCGGAGTGTACAACGCAGACTCCGAGGTGAATTCATGCCCCCAGGTCATATCGGTGAGTTCGAGCAGATGGTCCTGCTCGCGATTCTTCAGGCCGGAGACGAGGCGTACGCGCCGAAGATCCGCACGGTCCTCGAGGAGCGGGCGGGGCGAAGCGTCTCCCGCGGCGCCCTCTACCGCACCTTCGACCGAATGGCTGCGAAGGGACTCCTGGAGTGGGAGACGGAGGACTCGAACCCGATTCCGGAGCGGGGCGGGGCGCCGATGCGCCGCTTCCGCGCGACGGCCGAGGGACGCCGCGCCCTGCGCATCTCGCGCGAGGCGCTGCTGAAGCTCTGGGACGGCATCGAGCCGACGCTGGAGAACGCCTGATGCGCGCCGCTCCCCCCGCCGTTGCGGAACGTCTGTTGAAGTGGTGCCTCCGTCGCGCGACGACGGCCGAGTTCATCGTCGGCGACCTGCGGCAGGAGTATGCCGCCCTCCGGGATCGCCGGGGCGCGATCGTCGCTCGGCTCTGGTACTGGCGCGAGGCGGTCACGGTCG
>JANQLR010000024.1 GCA_028280525.1 Longimicrobiales bacterium | reverse complement strand
CTGCACCTGCACCCTGTTCGCCGGCATCGGTCTCGCGGCCCTCCGCCTCCGCGGCGGTCGGCGTCGCATCCGCCGCGTCGCTCGACGCATCGCCCTCGCCGTCGGAAGGCGGAGGGCCGCGAGACCGATGCCGGCGAACAGGGTGCAGGTGCAGGGGCTGCGGAGGACGATGCCACGGCAGGTGCGGAGGGCGCGGACGGCGAAGCGTCCACCGACCAGGAGGGCAAAGGCGAGGCGCCCGCCCCCGCCGAGGACCGCGACGCGGCCGAGGTCGCTGTGGACGCTGACGCAGGTGCGAGCGCCGAGGGAGGCGCCCAGGACGACGGAGTGCCCACCCCTGGCGAGGCGGCCGGCGCGCGGGAAGACCGCCAGGTCCCCGGGCTCGACGACGACGCGCCCGGCAGGGGCGTCGACGGACCCGATGCCCCTCCCGGGGCTCCGACCGACGCAGCGCCGGCGGACGAGGGCGACGCCGGGCAGCGTGAACCGGCGGCGGTGGGCACGGCGGGTCCAGACGAGGGGGGGGCCACACCCCGGGGCGTCGACGCGGCGCCCGCCGAGGACGGCGACTCCCGGACGGGAACCGATCAGACTGAGCGAGCCAAAGGCGAGGACCAGGGCGCCGTCGCGAGTCCTGCCTCGGCAGAGGTCGGGGGTGAGGCCCAGTCGGCCGAGCCGGAGTCGGAAGCCGGGTCGGCAAAGGAGCCGGGCTCCGCCGATGATGGCACCGCCGAGGCGACGGCCGACGACGACAGCGGCGGTGGGGACGAGGCGGAAGACGGGTCCGGAGCGGCTGAGCAGGGTGACAGCGCGGAGGACGACCACGCCGAAGCCGATGAGGACGAGGAGTCCGCGGCGACCGAGGCCGATGAAGCGGAGGACGACGAGGGCCAGGAGGGCGCCGCAGCAGAGGGCGACGACGCCGAAGCCGATGAGGACGAACAGTCCGCCGGGACCGAGGGCGACGAGGCGGGAGACGACGACGGCGCGGACGACGGCGCGGACGAAACCGATGAGGACGAACAGTCCGCGGTGACCGAGGACGACGAGGCGGGAGACGGCGAGGGCGCAGACGAAGGCGACGCCGAAGCCGATGAGGGCGAGGAGTCCGCGGCGACCGAGGACGACGAGGCGGAGGATGGCGACGGCACAGACGACGGCGACCCCGAGGCCGATGAGGGCGACGAACCCCCGGCGACCGAGGACGACGAAGAGGGCGACGGCGGGGGCGCAGACGAAGGCGACGGCGAGACCGACGAGGACGACGAGTCCGCGGCGACCGAGGACAACGAGGCGGGGGACGGCGACGGCGCCAACGAAGGCGACGCCGAGGCCGGTGAGGGCGACGAGTCCGCAGCGGCCGAGGGCGACGAGGCGGGGGACGGCGAGGGCGCGGACGAAGGCGACGCCGAAGCCGATGAGGACGAACAGTCCGCGGCGACCGAGGACGACGAGGCGGGCGACGGCGACGGCGACGGCGCAGACAACGGCGACCCCGGAACCGACGAGGACGACGAGTCCGCGGCGACCGAGGACGACGAGGCGGGGGACGGCGAGGGCCAGGACGGAGACGGCGCAGAGGGAAGCGACGACGCGGACTCACACGACGCCGGGACCGACGAGGAGGAAGAGCCCGGAACCGCGGAGGGCGGCCAGGCTGAGGGAAGCGACGACGCGGACGACGGTGACACCGAGACCGCGAAGGAGGACGAGTCCGCGGCGACCGAAGACAGCGAGGCAGGCGACGACGAAGTCTCCGAGCCGGGAGCCGAGGCGGACGAGCCCGACGCCGACGCAGACGGTCCCGGATCCGACCCGGGCACGGAGAATGCCGCGACCGCGGAGCAGACCGGCTACGAATCCAACGACCGCTCGGCCGAGGCCGCGCGCGATGAACCCGGCAACGGACCCAAGGCTACCCCGCGCGAGGGCGCCGGCGGGGCCCCGAGCGATCCAGCGGACGGCAGCTCCGACGGTGGCGAGGCCCCGAGCGACCCTGCGAGGTCGGGAGACGCCCGATCGGAGAGCCCCGACACCGGAACCGGATCCCCGGACGAGACCGCCCGCGACGGGTCCGGTGGTCCCGCCGGCGCGGCCGAACCCGGAGACGGTGCGGACGGGAAGGATGGCCGGAGCCTACTCGACCGACTCCGAGACGTCGACCCCGGGGGCTGACGCCAAACAGTTACCTCGCACTCCCTCGCCTCACGGTCGCCGCCGACGTATCTCAGAAGCAGCTTCCACGCACTGACCGAGCCCGGACATGCCGACCTTCGAAGAAGAACTGAAGTATCAGGCCGCCCTCATGGAGATCCGCCTGGAGCGGAAGCGGGCGCTCGCCCAGATGTTCTCCGGCACCCAGCTGAAGGTGAAGTCCTGGAAGGACGATGCGAAGAAGCTGAAGGACGAGGCCAAGAAGGCCAAGAAGGCGATCGACAAGATCCGCGGGATCGACCTCCCGGACATCGAGGTCGGCATTCCGGGCCCGAACTTCGGCCTCTTCTTCAGGAAGATCCGGTTCGACATCGATCTGCCGGACTTCGACTTCTCCGGGATCCTCTGGGACGTCAACATCATCCCGGACACCCGGATCGGGGACATCCCCGGCTTTTCCCTCCCCGGAATCTCCATCCCGAACATCAAGCTCGGGCGCCTGCCCGATCTCCCGGACGTGAATCTCCGCGTCCTGATCGCCCAGATTGCGCTCGAGTTCCCGGACCTCGACCTCCCCGCGATCGTCTGGGACGTCGGTCGGATCCTCAAGATCCCGGACCTGCCCGACTTCTGCGGAATCAAGGGTCTCTTCCCGGAGTTCTTCAGCTTCGAGTGGGAGGTCACCCTCCCGAACATCAACGTCCCGGACGTGAACATCCCGCGTCTGCGGATGCCCGAGATGCCGACGATCGACCTCAAGGCGATCGAGATCCCCGGGATCGACCTCTCACGCTTCTGGAACGTCCCCGGCTTCGACAAGGTCCTCCGCCTCCTGGTCGAGCTGTTCGACGTCGCAGATCTACCGGAGATCATCATCGATCTCGGGGGAGTCGAGATCCTTACCGACTTCATCTCGTCGGCCCTTCCGATCGTCCAGCAGGTGAAGAGCGGTTCGAAGGCCGCATATCACGCCGGCAAGGCGGCTCAGGACTTCCACAAGTCCATGAAGGTCAACAAGCACATGGTCGGGGTCCTGCCGGGCGATGCCCGCTCGGCCGCCGAGGCGGTCCGGAAGCTCCTTCGCGAAAGCTCCGGGGAGTACGCCACCCTCGCCACGATCGAGGGGACCCAGTTCGCAGTCTCGACCGCCGGCCTCTTCGCAGACCTCGGCGCTGGTACCGGACCGGCGGTCTCCGCGGGCGCCTCGTTGGCGAAGCTCTGTCAGAAGATCGCGATCTTCGGCTTCAAGTATAAGGAATACAAGAAGATCAATGCGCTGCTCTCGAGCAGTCCCGAAGATACCCTCGGGGACCATCTCTTCACCGTCTGCCCCCTCCTGGGCTGCTACTACCTGGCCAACAACACGACCAGCAGCGTGCTCAACGTCCTCTCCAGCGACATCATGCACGATGTCGACTGGATGTCGAATGCCGAGCAGAACAAGCGAAAGCACCTGGATCCCCTGATCAAGGAGGCCCAGCGCTTCATCGACAAGAGTCGATACGTCCTCTTCCCCATCCGCCAGGACAAGGGGATGTACAAGGAGAAGAGCACGATGGAGAAGCTCAAGGCGAGGTTCACCCTCGCGCTGAAGAAGAAGGTGGGCCTCGCACCTCGAAACCAGCAGGTGCAGACGCACACACACATCGGGACCCGGTAGCCGCATCGTGCCGATCCACCTCGCCGACGAGCGCCGCGACGCCCTCCTCGAACGTATTTGCAGCTTCTTCCTCGAGGAGTTCGACGAAGAACTGAGCTCCTTCCGAGCCCAGTCGCTACTCGACTTCTTCCTCGAGACCCTCGGTCCCCAGGTCTACAACCAGGCCGTCCAGGACGCCCGGGCCTTCATGCTGCAGCGGTTGGAGGATCTTGAGGGAGACGTATACGCCCCGGAGGGTGCGCCGCGGTAGGCGCGGACGCGGATCCTGGTGCGGGAGGTCGTCGCGGGGGCCGCTCGCTCGCTGCGACGCTATTTGCATAGCGCCTCACTCGGCTCGGGACCCCCGCTCCTACTCCCGCATCCAGGCTT
>JANQLR010000243.1 GCA_028280525.1 Longimicrobiales bacterium | reverse complement strand
GTCGTGGTCCGCGCGGTCCCGGAGCGAATGCCGCCCGCGCCCCCACGCACCGCATCGCTCCGCCGCAGCGTCGGCGTGGAGCGGACCGTCGTCCCGGGTGCGGAGGTGATCGCCCCCCGGCCCGTCGCGACGCGCCCGCCACCGATGGCTCCGCGCGGGGTCGCCACACGGGGCTGCGCCCCACGCGCGGTCCCGGCGGGCTCCTTGAAGCCGACCCCCCGGTAGCCGCCACGACTCGCGATCCCTCGCCCGCCGAATCCGATCCCGGGCGCTACGGCGACGACCGGTCCACGGACCGCGACGCCACCGCCCCAGAAGGGCGAGAAGCCGCCGAACCCGAAGCCTGCGCCGGGCGCGAGCCAGGGGTCGAAGTACCACGGATTGCTCCAGAAGGGCCCCCAGGGATCCCGCCACGGGTCGAGGATGATGTTCGAGACGAAGACGTTCCCGCCGCCGAAGCCGAAGCCCGCTCCGAAGCCGAACCCGCCGAAGCCGCACCCCCAGCTGCCGAAGAAGGGGTCGCACCCGAATCCACCCCAGCCGAACCGGTTCCACCGGTTGAAGCGCCACGGATCGCCCCATCCGCCGAAGAAGAAGGGGTCGACGAAGCCGAAGCGGTCCCACCCCCACGGATTCCAGCCGAGGCGATGGCCGGAGTAGATGCCGTAGTCCCATGCGCTGGCGCCGAAGCCGAACCCGCCGAAGGTCCCGAACCCGCCGAAGCCGAGCCCTGCGGGGACGAGGGCGAAGGGCGAGTGACCCGCGGCCACCGTGACGCCGAATCCGAGGCCGCCGATCCCCGCGCCGACCGAGACGGCGACCCCCTGGGCCGCCACCGGTGCAGTCGACGTGGGTGCGGCGCCGAGCGCGAGAGCGAGTGCCAACCCGCCAGCCCAACGATGCCTGCGCTTCATGACCCTATCCCTCCAGTGCCGGGTGCCCCCGGTACGAAACAGCACGACAATCCGACCGTCTCTGGAGCATCTCCCGTGCCGCTTTGGGCGATTCGCGCCAAGGTGTTGCCACAAAAGGCCTTATGGATGACGGAGAGCATGGAAGGGGATGGAGGCGGCCCCGGCGCGACCTCCCGGTGGGACAGGGGAGTCTACCCGAGAAGACGGATCGCCAGGACGATCGCGGAGGCCAGAAGGAAGGGCGTCGCAACGAGGAGGAGCCTCGCGATCTGCTCGGAGGAGCCGGTCGGGGGGCGCCCGGGGTCGTCGGGATCGGGGGAAGAACGCATCGATTCGAACCGCTCCCTTGCACGGTGCGCGGCTTCATGGGACATTTCCTCTCGAACCCGCGCGCCCTCCGGCGCGTCGCCGCTCCTTCCGGGGCGGGATCGCGGGTTCAGGTTCACGACGCCAAGATCGGCGTTCGACTCGAGCAGGACCAGAGTCGCCCCCCGCGATCCATCCGGGGTCCGTTCCGCTGCCGCATTTGGGAAGCGGGCCGCACCTCGCCCGGCCCTCGGGCCACAGCCACGTCACGTGTGCAGCGGTATTCGAATACCGGCACGTGACCTCGTGTCATTCGACGACAGCCCAATGGACGACGTAGAGACCACGACCGAGACGCCTCAGGACTCGGCACCGGAAACCGAAGTACGCGAGCCCGCCTCCCCGGAATCGACCGATTCTCTGGGTATTCTGGAGGTGCTGGGAGGAGGCTCCGGCTTCATCCGGCGCAGGGATGCCGGCTACATCCCGAGCAAGGAGGACATCTACGTCGGGGCCCGGGTGATCAACAAGTTCGGGCTGCGAACGGGTGACGAGCTCTGGGGCGACGTGGGCCGTCGGCCGCGGAGCGGGAAGAGTCCGCCCCTGACGCACCTGCGCTGGGTGAACGGACGCCGGCCGGAGGAGGCGAAGAATCGCCCCGACTTCAACCGGCTCTCGGCGATGCATCCGGACGAGCAGCTCGTCCTCGAATGCGGCCGGACCATCGCGGGCCGCCCGGACTACACGAACCGCGTGATCGACCTCTTCAGCCCGCTCGGGAAGGGGCAGCGCGCGATGATCGTGGCGCCGGCCAAGGCGGGGAAGACGACGGTCATGCAGTCGATCGCCGAGGGCATCGTCTCGAACAACCCCGAGTGCACCCTCTACATCCTCCTCGTGGACGAGCGTCCGGAGGAGGTGACCGAGATGGAGATGATCGGGATGGGCGAGGTGATCGCCTCGACCTTCGACCGGACGGCGGAGCGCCACTGCCAGGTCGCCGAGATCACGCTGGAGCGGGCGCGTCGCCGGGTGGAGATGGGCGAGGACGTGGTCATCATCCTCGACTCGATCACCCGCATGGCGCGCGCCTACAACACCGTCGAGGAGGGCTCGGGCCGGACGCTCTCCGGCGGTCTCGACGCCGGCTCGCTCGAGAAGCCGAAGCGCTTCCTCGGCTCGGCCCGGAAGATCGCGCCGGACCAGGGCGGGGGATCGCTCACCATCATCGCGACCGCGCTCGTCGACACCGGATCACGGATGGACCAGGTGATCTTCGAGGAGTTCAAGGGAACCGGAAACAGCGAGCTCGTCCTCGCTCGGGACCTCGCCGACCGGCGGATCTATCCGGCAATCGACCTGAACGCGACGGCCACCCGGAAGGAGGAGCTCCTCCTCTCGGACGACGCGCTCGACCTCTCGCGGGCGCTCCGTCGCCAGCTGTCGGACATCGGGGCCGCGGACGCCATGTCCGAGCTGCTCAACGTGATGAACCGGATGCCGACGAATCAGGATCTGATCGACTACTACAAGCAGCGGGTGTAGAGGCCGCTCAGCTCGTCCCCGCCAGCTCCGCGATCGCCCGGGCGGTGCGCAGGTTCCGGGCGGTCGTCACGACCCCGAGCGCCCGCTCCACCGCCGCGGCCAGCTTCGAGCGGCCGATCCCCTCGGGGGCGTGCAGGTAGAGGGTCCGGTCGGTCAGGCGGTACCGTTCGCTCTCCCGACGGAGCGCGTCGAGGCGGTCCAGATCGGGGTCGGTCGGGTGTTCGGCGCAGAGGTAGAGGTGCAGCTTCGCGGGGTCGACCTCGCCTTCGGCGAAGGGGTTTGCGCCGAGGATCCCGTCGAACTCCTCCGCCGCGAGGGTGAGCACCCCGGGGCGGAACCCGAATCGCCCCTCGATGGCCGCGCCGATCGTGTCCGAGAGGCTCTCGGCATCCCCCCCGGCCTCCGCGTCGAAGACGCAGTTTCCACTCTGGATGTACGTCTGGACGTCGGCGAGCCCGGCCTCCGTGGAGGACCTCCCGCAGCTGGGCCATCGGCAGGCGGTTGCGACCGCCGACGTTCACGCCCCGGAGGAGGGCGATCCACCGGCTCATCGGTCGGCGCCGGCCCCGACTGCGGGATCGGTCGAGTCCGACTCGGTCCCCTCCGCCGAGGAGGTCGAGTCCGACGCCGCACCCTCGCCCCGGATGGCCGGGGCGGCTTCCGCACCCTCCGCGAGCTCCTTCAGCGACCGCAGCCCCTCCTCCAGCACCGCGCCCTGCGTGCGCTCCATCCCGAGCGCAATGAAGGCGAGGAAGGGGTTCCACCCGAAGTCCCCGACCTCGGTCCACCGGATCGTCGTCCCGGAGGCCGCCGGTTCGATCTCCAGGTGCCCCTCGGTCCGGATCGACCCATCCTGGACCTCGACCTCGTAGCGGAGGCTCGACGGCGCTTCGAAGGTCGTGATCCGTACCGTTCCGGCGCCCCAGTCCTCGGAGTCCCAGGACCGGGTCGCTCCGAAGCCGTACGACGGGTCGGAGAACTCGGACTCGACACCGCCGAGCGGTGCCCAGCCGTCCCACGCCCGCAGATCCGACACCCGGGACCACACCACCTCCGGGGCCGCCTCGGTCAGGACCGAACGGGAGACCTCCCAGCGGCCCGGCAGGGCGAAGCCGATCCCGATCAGGAGGAGAAGCAGGAGCGAGGCGATGCTGATGACCCAGGGGGGGAAGTTCACCGCGAGAGCTCCTCGAGGAGGGGACGGAGCTCCGCCCAGACGTTGTCGACCATGATGCGGTGGCCCTCGGGGGTCGGGTGGATGCCGTCGTCCTGGTTCAGCGCCGGTTCACCCGCGACCCCGTCGAGGAGGAAGGGGAGGAGGAGGGCGCCGTGCCGCTCGGCGACCCTCCGGTAGGCGTCGCGGAAGTCGTCGGTGTAGGCGCGCCCGAGGTTCGTCGGCGCCTCCATCGCGGTGAGCGCGACGCGCGCGCGGGGCCAGCGACGGCGGGTGCGAACGACGATCGTGTCGAGGTTCGCCTCCATCTCGGCGACCGGGAGGCCGCGCAGCCCGT
>JANQLR010000227.1 GCA_028280525.1 Longimicrobiales bacterium | reverse complement strand
CCTCGTTCGACCCGAGGATGTGGTCGATCACGTCGTCGTAGCCGATCGTCGACGTCTCCCCCGCGTCGGTGAGCGGCCGAGTGATGAAGCTCCACCCCGCGGCATCCTCGAGGAAGTTGGCGTACGGCGTCTGCGCGCCGTCGCGGATCGACTCGTCGAGGTCGTCGTTGAAGTCGCCGATCACGAGCACCCGATCGTCGGCATGGTTCGCGTCGAGGAAGGTCTTGAGGGCGGCGCTCCCCCCCAACCGGCGCTCCCACGACTCCCGGTCGGTGCTCGCCTTGGCGTGCATCACCAGGACCACGAACTCCTCCTGCACCCCGTCGACGCTCGTCCGCACCCGGACGCGAAGCGGGGGCCGGCCCGCGAACTCGTAGTCGTTCTCCTGAAGGATGATGTCGGCCGAGAGGACCTCGACGGCCTCGGTCCGCCAGAGGAGCCCGACCTTCTGCTCGTTCCCGTTGAAGTCCGAATAGGAGGCCGCGCCCCCCTGCACGATCGGGGCGTCGGCGAGGAAGCCGTCGTACCCCGGCAGCTCGGCGAGGAGAGCGGTGAAGTCGGTCCCGTCCACCATCTCCTGCAGCCCCCACAGGTCGATCTCCGCGCCGAGCACCACGTCGCGGACGCGGCGCAGCTGGGTGAGGTCGTCGGAGGGCCCGCGACCGGCGTCGCCGAACCACTCGATGTTCCAGGTCGCGACGTCGAAGGTGGCCGCCGTGCCGCGCGACGGGACCGCCACCGGGACGTCGGGCGGCGGATCCATCGGGTTGGGATCGGGGGCGGGGGCCGCCGGACCGGAGCTCCCGCCGCACCCGAAGACGGCCAGGCTGGCCAGGATCGCGAGAGGAGCGCGGCGGCGATGGGCTCGGAGGAGGCGGGTCATCGGTCGGGAGGCTGGAGGGAGAGGACGGCCCCCCGATTCTCGCCCCACGGCCCCCGCCCGTGAAGCCCGCGCGGGCGATCGGTCCCCGCGGGGTGGATCCCGCGCCGCCGAAGGGGTATCCTCGCGCGCCCCGCCGCCCCGAACCCCCGCCCTCCCGATGTCGCCGCTCCTCCCCCTCGAGGCCGTCGCCGTCCTCTTCAGCATCGTCGCGGTCACCCTGCAGGTGCGGCAGCACCCGTGGGGATGGCCGCTCACGCTGATCGGGGTGACGGCGTACGCGTGGATCTTCCGCGAGATCCGACTTTACGCCGACATGGGGCTGCAGGTCGTCTTCTTCGTGCAGGGGGCCTACGGGTGGTGGTTCTGGCTCCGGGGCGGCCGGGACCACGCCGAGCCGCCGGTCACCCGGCTGCGCCCGCGCGGGTGGGCAGCGACCGTGGCGATGATCGCCGTCGCGACCGTCCTCCTCGGCCTCACCCTCTCCCGCTGGACCGACGCCGACCTCCCCTGGCTCGACTCCTTCCTGTCGGTGACGTCGTTGACCGCCAACTTCCTCCTCGCCCGCAAGGTGCTGGAGAACTGGACGCTCTGGATCTTCGCCGACGTGCTCTACATCGGGATGTTCGTGTACAAGGGCGTCTACCTGACGGCAGGCCTCTACATCGTCTTCCTGGGCCTCGCGACCGCCGGCCTGATGGAGTGGAGACGCAGCTGGCGGGAGGCGGAGCAGCGCCGGACCGAGGAAGACGATGTAGGGGCCTGCCGTCAGGTAGACGCCCTTGTACACGAACATCCCGATGTAGAGCACGT
>JANQLR010000220.1 GCA_028280525.1 Longimicrobiales bacterium | reverse complement strand
CGGCAGCTCGTCGAGCCAGGCCTCGAGGGGCAGGCCGCCCCAGGTCGCTGCCGCGCCGCTCCACGGACCCGTGATCGGCAACCGCGGAAGACCGCAGTTCTCGGGGACCCGGTCGATTCTTGCCCGAACGAGTGCCGAAGGCGGAAGGCCCGTTCCGACCGCGGCGCCCACCTCCAGTAGGAGGGAGGCCGGGGTCGGACGCGCCACGATGACGCTCCACCCGCGCGCAGGCGCCCCGGTCGAGAGGAGGAGCACCCCCGGACCCACCGAGTCCACCCGCACGGCCTCGTCCCGCCCCGAGCTCTCCTCGCCCCCCGCAGCCTCCGGAACTCGAGCGACGAGGTCGAGGCCCGTCCCCGCCCGCAGTCCTTCGACCGCCCGGATCAGGCGCGCCCTGGAGGCGAAGTCCTCCTGCACCCGCTGAAGATCCGCCGCCACGATTCGGGCCTCCAGCTCCGCGAGGAGGCCGAGGGTGTGCCCGAGGAGGGTCAGCGCCACGAGGAGGAGGAGTGCGGCGGGGAGGGCGACCCCCGTGCGGCCATCCTGCTGCTTCATCACCGGGGCCACCAGACCATCTCGGAGGGAGGGATGCGGCCGCGCTCCGCCCAGCGGAGTCGCGCCCGCACACGGCCGCCCTCGCGAACGAACCCGCTCGACCGGCTCAGGACCGCCGCCGTCAACGGCTGGGCCGGACGGCCCTCCCGCCCGTAGCGCACCGCGTCGTCCACGCGGATCCGGCCCCGCTCATACCAGCGAACGACGCCTCCGCGCGGCTCGATCTCCACGCCGTCGATCTCGAGCCTCAGCGATCTCCCCTCGCCATCGCAGCCGTCGGGCGCGCGATCATCGAGCAGACCCCATCGCTCCCTCCCGAACCCGTCTACCCAGAGCACCGAGTCGCGCCCCGGCGCCGGCGCCCGCACCCCGACCTCGATCCAACCGTTGCCGCACCACCTCGCGCGTCCCCTCCAGGAGCGGATCGGGAGGCCTCCGTCGGGGGTGAGGACCTCCCCGGCCACACCGCCCGTGCGGGCCGCACGGCCGACGCGGTCCGCCAGCACCCGGGTGACCTCGGCCCGTGCCATCGCCGTCGAGGTGGCCCGGACGCGCCGCTGAAGAGGGATCAGTGCCCGCGCCACCCCGGCGAGGAGGAGGGCGGTCAGGAGGAGCGCGACCGTGAGCTCGAGGAGGGAGGCCCCGCTTCGATCCCTCCTCCTCACCTCCCGCCGCCCCCGTTGGACCGAGCGGAAGCGAGCTCGAGCACGATGAGAAGCGCACCACCCGACGGCCCTCCCGGCCGCTCCCTCCCCCGCGCCTCGACCGTCCAACGGCCGTCGCCGGCCGGACCCCACTCGAGCGTGCCCCACGGCAGCTTCCGCCGCCCGGTGGCACCAGCACCTCCATGGGCCCGCAGGGAGTCGGCCAGCCGGATCGCGGCGGTCGCGCCGGCCTCCCGCTCCGCCGTCCGCGCCACCCGGCGCGACGCCGTGTGCACCATCCCCGCGGTGGCGAGGCCGGCGATCGAAAGGAGGACGAGCGCGACGACGACCTCGAGCAGGACGAAGCCGGATCGGGGGCGCTCGCGCGTGGAGCCGGCGCCCATCGGGAGTCTCTCCTCTCTGCGGCGATCCCTCATCGACGACGAACCCGTCCGGTCGAGGAGAGAACCAGGCCACGCTCGATCCGCCCCCGCGCCACCCCGAAGCTCCGCGACGCGACGACGCCCACCCCGAGGGCATCCCACCGGAGTTCGACCGGCGCGACCCCGAGGTCGGTGAGACGAATGCCACGCGGGGCTCCGGTCCACCTCGACCGCACCCTGCCCCCGGCCCGGAGTTCGATCGCGCTGTC
>JANQLR010000164.1 GCA_028280525.1 Longimicrobiales bacterium | reverse complement strand
GGCTCGGTCATGTCGTCGTCCCCACAGGCGGCAACGACGGTGAGGGCGGCCACGGCGGCGAGAGACGTCAGGGTACGGCTGAAACGGTACGGCATGGGGATTCCTCCACCGGAATTCGCGAATGATCGATCAGATCCCCGCCCGAAGGTCCATGCCGGCACGGTCGACGGGCCGGGGGGACACGACGGAACGGAGGGACGACACCTCGGGCGGTCGCCGGGTGGGCGCCGCCGGAGCGAGAGGACGTCGTCGTGGGACTCGGGTCGGTCAGACGACCGCGGGAGGCCCGTTCGCGAAGGGGAGGAAGAAGGCCGGAGCGGCCGGGAGTTCGACCCGGACGGACCGGATCGACCGAAGGGTCAGGTCGGGATTCGACTGCAGAGCGTCGGAGCCGACCGTGCCCGCGAGGGCACTCCCGCTCGCCGTCTGGCAGCAGAAGTCGCAGGCGTCGCCGCAGTTCCCGCACGGGTCGGCGGGCGCCGAGTGGTCGTGGCCGGTGTCGCCGGCGGGCGCCGAGGCCGCCTCCGAGTGACCCGCGTGGGCATCGCCGTGGCCGCCGTGGGCACTGTGGGCGTCGTGGCCCACGTGGTCCGCAGCGTGCCCATCGGCGTGCGGGGACGACGCGTGCGCGGCGCCCTCCATCTCCATCGGAACCGCCGCGTCCACTCCGTGTCCGCCGTGCTCACCGCCCCCGTGTCCCATGTGCCCACCGCTCAGGCAGCACGCATGGATGTAGCCCGAGAGGACGAAGACCTGCAGGAGCAGGAGCAGTCCGAGGGCGGCAGGTCGGCGGTGGAACGAGCGCATGGCGGAGAGTCTAGCGGCGCTCGGGGCGATCGCTCAACGGGGGACGACCCCCGGGTTGGGCCGGTCGACCATCTCGCTCACTCGGTCAGCCGCTGCGGGAGGGGGAGCGAGTAGAAGCGCCGTCCGGTGACGCGAGCCAGCCCATTCAGGATCGCGGGTGGCACGGGCGGAACCCCCGGCTCCCCGACCCCGGTCGGGGGCTCCGAGCTGTCGATCAGGTAGACCCGCACCCGCGGCGCCTCCGACATCCGCAGGAGGGGGTAGCCGTCGAAGTTGCTCTGCTGGACGACGCCGTCGCGAACGGTGATCGCGCCGTGCAGCGTGTACGTTGCGGCAAAGGCTACCGCCCCCTCGACCTGCGCCCGAACGGTGTCGGGGTTCACGATCCGCCCGCAGTCGATCGCGGAGTGCACCTCGTGGATGCGCGGTCGACCACCCTCCACGCTCACCCGCGCCACCGTAGCCACGTAGCTGAAGAAGGAGTGATGCGCGGCCAGCCCGAGCGCCTGCCCGGCGGGGCGCGTCCCACCCCACCCGGCCTCCTCCGTGACCCGCTCGATGACCGCGCTCAGTCGCCCGGTGTCGAAGGGATAGCGGGAGTTGTCGAGCCGCCGGGGGGCGCCGAGCATCTCGAGGAGGAAATCGCGGGGGTCGCGCCCCAGCTCCTCCGCGAGCTCGTCCATGAAGCAGCCGACGCCGCGGGCGTGGAAGGTGTTGCAGACGGAGCGAAGCCACCCGATCCGCATCTGCGACTCGGCCCGACCCGCCTCGACCGCGACGTTCGGGATCCGGTACGGGAGGTTCGTCGCCCCCTGTGCCAGCTCGAAGCCTGCGGGGTCGAGGCTGTTCGGGTCGAGGGTCGAGCCGATCGACGGGAAGGTCGTGCGATGGCGCCACGCGACCACGTTGCCCCGTCCGTCGATCCCGGCGGTGAAGCGCTGGCAGTTCTGTGCGCGGTACCACCCGTGCCGGATCTCGTCCTCGCGCGTCCACTGCACCTTCACCGGCCTGCCCGCCGCGCGCCCGATCGCGACCGCCTCGGCCACGAAGTCGGGCTTCGACTTCCGACCGAAACCGCCGCCGAGGAGGGTGACGTGCACCGTGGTCGCCTCCTCCGGCACCCCGGAGACGCGGGCGGCCTCCGAGCGGGCCCACTGGGGAGCCTGACTCGGCGCCCACACCTCGCAGCGGTTCGCGGAGACATCCGCGACGACCGCCATCGGCTCCATCGGCGAGTGCGCCAGGTAGGGGCCGTGGAAGGTCCGGTCGATCGTTCGCTCCGCCCCGCGCAGCGCCGCCTCGGCGTCGCCGTCCGACCGGACGGAGCGCCCCGGCTCGCCGAGCTGACGCTCGAGTTCCCGTGCGAAGGCCTCGCTCTCCTCCAGATCGGTTCGGCCCGGATCCCACTCCGCCTGTAGCACCCGGCGCCCGGCGATCGCCGCCCCGGTGTGCTCGGCGAGGACGACGATGCCGTGGTCGTAGAGGCGCCGCGGGTCGGCGGGGTTCTCGAAGACGTCCAGGACGCCGGGCACGGCGAGCGCCGCCTCTCGATTCCACGAGACCGGGCGCCCACCACGCGTGGGGCTGCGTTCGACGGAGGCGTAGACCATCCCGTCGACGACGACGTCCGCGCCGTAGACCGCCCGTCCGGTGACGATGTCCTCGATGTCGAGTCCCGCCGTCGGGGTCCCGATCAGGTCGAACTCCGCGTCGGGCTTCAGCGGCGGGTCCTCGGGGGGATCGAGCGTCCGCGCGACCTCCACGAGCACGCCGTACGACGCCGACCGGCCGGTCCCGGCGTGCGACACCTCGCCCCGGGAGGCCTCGCACTCCCGAGCAGGGACGCCCCAGCCGTCGGCAGCCGCGGCGATCAGCATCTCGCGCGCCGCCGCGCCGGCCCGCCGCAGGGAGAGGTAGTGGTTGCGGATGCTGCGCGACCCGTCGGTGTTCTGATTGCCGAAGCGACGATCTCCATCGGCCTGCTCGATCTCGACCTGATCGAGCCCGACCTCCAGCTCCTCGGCCAGGAGCATCGCGCACGCCGTCCGGACTCCCTGGCCCATCTCGGCGCGGTGCACGACGAG
>JANQLR010000161.1 GCA_028280525.1 Longimicrobiales bacterium | reverse complement strand
TTCGAGGGGATGGACGCGGAGGCGATCTATCGTCTGGGTCAGGACAAGTATGAGAACGAGGACTGGTCGGACGCCTCGGAGGCCTTCGACCGGATCCTGCTGACCTTCCCGGGCTACGCCCAGATCGCGGAGGTCGCGTTCCTCTACGCGGAGTCGGAGTTCCGGGCGGGCCGCTACATCTCCTCGGCGGCCGAGTACACCCGCTTCCTGGGCGATTACCCGGCACATCCGCGAGCGCCCGAGGCCGCGCTCGGCGTCTGCAAGTCGAACGAGGCGCTCTCTCCCCACTCTCAGCGGGACCAGACCTTCACCGAGCAGGCGGTCACCGTCTGCTCGAACGTCGCCCGTGACTACCGGGGGACCGAGTTCGGCGCCGAGGCGGAGCGCGTCGCGCTCCAGATGCGCGAGAAGCTCGCTCAGAAGATTTGGGATGAGGGGAAGTACTACCTGAAGCGCGGACTCGACTTCTCGGCGGTCATCTATTTCGAGTGGGTCCTGGAGGACTACCCGGAGACGACGTGGGCGCCGAAGTCGCTCGTCGGGATCATCGACGCGTACACCTCGATCGGGTATGAGGACGAGATCGCCTCCGCCCGGAACCGGCTGCTCACGGAGTACCCGGACTCGCCGGAAGCGCAGGCGATCGGCGAGGGCGAGGAGGAGAGCGGGGCGCGACCGTCGAATGGGGGCGGGGGCGAGACGACGGCCGGCGGATTGCCGAACTGAACCGTGGACATCGGGATCTTCGGGGGGACCTTCGACCCCCCGCACCTGGGTCACCTAATGGTGGCACAGGACGTTCGCGAGGCCCTCTCTCTCGACCGCGTCCTCTTTATCCCGGCCCGACGTTCCCCCTTCAAGACCGACGGGGGATCCGCCTCGGCGGAGCATCGGCTGGCGATGGTGGAGGCGGCGATCGAGGGGGATCCGACCTTCGAGGCGTCCCGTCTGGAGCTGGATCGGCCCGAGCCGTCCTATACGATCGACACGGTCCAACAGCTCCGCGAGGCGTATCCGGGGAGCCGTCTGACGGTCCTCATGGGGGTCGACCAGTGGCGCTCCTTCCGGGACTGGAAGGACCCGCGGGAGCTCGCGCGCGTGGCCCGGATCGCGGTCTTTGCGCGGAACGGTGAGGCGCCGGAGGACTATCCGGACCGGGCGGTCGTCCCGACGGTGGTTGCGGTACGGCGCCTCGACCTCTCCTCGACGGAGGTTCGCGAGCGGGTCGGGCGGGGCGAATCGCTGCGCTATCTTGTCCCGCGCGGGGTCCGCGAGATCATCGCGAACGAACAGCTGTACGCCGCCGGCCGGGTGTAGTCGACCCGCCGCCGGGGGCCGGAAGACGAATCGAGCACCACGGCGTGAGGCCAGGCCGATGTTCAACAACATCATGAAGAAGATCCTCGGGGACCGGCATGCCCGCGAGGCGAAGAAGCTCCAGCCGCTGATCGACGAGATCAACGAGCGCTACGCCTCCTACGAGGGGCTCTCCGACGACGAGCTCCGCGGGAAGACCGCCGAGTTCCGCGAGCGGATCGCCGACGCCTCGGCGGACGTGAAGGCGCGGATCGAGGAGGTCCGTTCCGAGAAACGCTCCTCGGAGGACCCGTCGCATCGCGAGCAGCTCTCCGTGACGCTCGGAGAGCTCGAGGAGGAGCTGATCGAGACCCTCGAGGCGACGCTCGAAGGGATCCTCCCGGAGGCCTTCGCCGTCGTGAAGGAGACCTGCCGACGGCTGGTCGGCACCGAGGTCCACTTCGCCGGGACGTCCGCCGTCTGGAACATGATCCCGTACGATGTCCAGCTGATCGGCGGAATCTCGCTCCACCGCGGGAAGGTCGCAGAGATGCAGACGGGGGAGGGGAAGACGCTCTCCGCCACGATGCCGGTCTACCTGAATGCCCTCGCCGGCCGCGGCGTGCACGTCGTCACGGTGAACTCCTATCTGGCCCAGCGGGACGCCGAGTGGATGGGGGCGATCTACGCGTGGCACGGGCTCACCGTCGACGTGATCGACCGGCACCAGCCGGGCTCCCCGGAGCGGCGCGCGGCGTACCTGGCCGACATCACCTACGGCACGAACAACGAGTTCGGCTTCGACTACCTGCGGGACAACATGGTGCACCAGCTCGAGCAGCGGGTGCAGCGGGAGCACGCTTACGCGATCATCGACGAGGTCGACTCGATCCTGATCGACGAGGCGCGCACGCCGCTCATCATCTCCGGTCCGGTCGGTCGGGACACCTCGGGGCCCTTCAAGCAGTTCAACCCGCTCGTCGCCAGCCTCTACAAGAAGCAGCTCCAGCTGACGAACGGGCTCGTCGCCGAGGCGGAGAAGCACCTGGAGGCCGGGGAGGAGTTCGAGGCGGGGGAGAAGCTCCTCGCCGTGAAGCGCGGCGCCCCGCGCCACCGACAGCTCCTGAAGCTCTTCGCCGAGGATCCGAGCACGCAGATCCTGGTGCAGAAGACCGAGGCCGACTTCATGCGCGAGAAGCGCCTGCACGAGGTCGACGAGCTCCTCTACTTCGCGATGGACGAGAAGGGGCACAACGTGCACCTCTCCGACCGGGGGCTCGACGAGATGTCGCCGAACGACCCCGAGGCCTTCGTCGTTCCCGACCTCTCCGAGGAGATCGGTCGGGTGGAGCACGACCCCTCGCTCAGCGTCGACGAGAAGCGGGAGCGGCTGCAGGAGCTGGAGGCCGGGTACGCGGCCAAGAATCAGAAGCTGCACGTCATCCACCAGCTCCTGAAGGCGCACACCCTCTTCCACAAGGACGAGCGCTACATCATCGGCGAGGGCGGGCAGATCGTCATCGTCGACGAGTTCACCGGGCGTCAGATGGCCGGGCGCCGGTGGAGCGACGGGCTGCACCAGGCGGTGGAGGCGAAGGAGGGTCTCGAGGTGAAGGGCGAGACCCAGACCATGGCCACCATCACCATCCAGAACTACTTCCGCATGTACGACAAGCTGTCCGGGATGACCGGGACGGCGGAGACGGAAGAGAACGAGTTCCACCAGATCTACAATCTGGACGTCATGGTCATCCCGACGAACCGGCCGGTGGTTCGGGACGACCGCGACGACCTGATCTTCAAGACCACGCGCGAGAAGTACAACGCGATCCTCGACGAGGTCGAGCGTCTCAACCGGATGGAGCTTCCGGTCCTGGTCGGAACGACGAACGTCGAGGTCTCCGAGACGATGTCGCGGATGCTCAAGCGCCGCGGCATCCCGCACAACGTTCTGCACGCCAAGCAGCACCAGCGCGAGTCGGAGATCGTGGCCGATGCGGGCCGCCCCGGCGCGGTCACGATTGCCACGAACATGGCCGGTCGCGGAACCGACATCAAACTCGGCGAGGGCGTCACCGACGCCCGCACGATCGGTTGGATCCGGTCGAAGGGCCTCGAGCTGGAGGAGTGCCTCCCGGTCGACCCGACCCGATACGACGCGAAGATCGAGAGCCGGGACGACGACCACGTGGTCGAGGACGGCGGGCTGCACATCATCGGGTCGGAGCGGCACGAGTCCCGCCGGATCGATCGACAGCTCCGCGGTCGCGCGGGTCGTCAGGGGGATCCCGGGGCCTCGCAGTTCTTCCTCTCCTTGGAAGACTCCCTGATGCGCCTCTTCGGCTCCGAGCGGATCGCCGGTGCGATGGAGCGGATGGGCGCCGAGGAGGGCGAGGTCATCACGCACGGCCTGGTGACCAAGTCGATCGAGCGGGCGCAGAAGCGCGTCGAGGGGAACAACTTCGAGTCGCGGAAGCGCCTCCTCGACTACGACGACGTCATGAACCAGCAGCGCGAGGTCGTCTACGACCTGCGTCTGGGCGCTCTGGAGGGCGGAGAAGACCTCAAGGGCGACCTCTGGGAGATGATGGAGCACGCCGTGCGGGCTCGCATCGACGAGTACTGCTCCGAGGAGGTCGAGGAGTCCGAGTGGGAGCTGGCCGGCCTCAAGCAGCGCATGCTCATGGACTTCTTCGTCCCCGTCGAGGAGCTCCCCGACGAGGACGACCCCGACCACACCCACGAGCGGCACGAGGTCGAGGAGTGGTGTCTGGAGGCCACGCGCGCCGCCTTCCACCGGAAGCTCGACTCCTTCGGGGAGCTTTCGGAGCGGGTGCAGGGCTTCGTCATGCTCTCCGTGATCGACAACAAGTGGAAGGACCACCTGTACGATCTGGACAGCCTCAAGGCCTCGATCGGCTTCCGCGGATGGGGGCAGAAGGACCCGCTGGTCGAGTACAAGAAGGAGGCGTACGACATGTTCGTCGACCTCCTCGCCGACCTGCGCTCGACGGTCGCGCAGAACTTCTTCCGGGCGCAGATCGGCGCGCCGCCGCAGATGCGGCCGCAGGGGCGGATGACGCTGTCGGGGCCGGCGGAGCCGGGGTCGGCGACGTCGGGATCAGGCGGTGGTGCCCGGGGGCCGGTGCGCCGCGCGGCACCCAAGGTCGACGCGACGGGGATCGCGACGCGGGCTCGAGCGGAGGAGGCGGCCGGGGCCGCGGCTACCGCGCTCGGGGCGTCGCCCGACGTCTCGAAGCTGCAGACCAATCGGGGCGAGGCCGGGGCGGCGGCGAAGGCGCCCGCGGTGGCCGCCGACGAGCCGGGGCGGAATGATCCGTGCCCGTGCGGGAGCGGGAAGAAGTATAAGAAGTGTCACGGGCGGGGGTGAGGCGGTTGTGCGGGCCTCCGCGCCTGTGACATTCCCGTATCCTCTGTAACGAACCCCCGCCGGAGCCCCCTGTGAACGTCGCCGTCATCGGAACCGGATACGTCGGACTCGTCGCCGGAGCCTGTCTCGCGGAGACGGGCCACGACGTGGTCTGCGTCGACATTGACGAGGAGAAGGTCCGGAAGCTCTGGGACGGGATCATCCCGATCTACGAGCCGGGGCTGGAGGAGATCGTCAAGCGCAACGTCGACGAGAAGCGCCTCTCCTTCACGACGGACACCGCGGAGGCGGTCCGCGCGGCGAGCGTCGTCTTCATCGCCGTGGGCACCCCCCCGGACGAGGACGGGTCAGCCGATCTGAAGCACGTGCTCGGCGTTGCCCGCGCGATCGGGCAGGCGATGGACGGCGAGAAGGTCGTCATCACGAAGTCCACCGTGCCGGTCGGGACGGCCCGGAAGGTCCGGGAGGCGATCGAGGCGGAGACGGAGCACCGGGTCCACGTCTGCTCGAACCCGGAGTTCCTGAAGGAGGGCGCCGCGGTCGACGACTTCATGAAGCCCGACCGCGTGGTGGTGGGGGTGGATCATCCGGTCGCGGAAGCCGCGCTGCGGGAGCTCTACGAGCCCTTCCTGCGCACGGGGAACTCCCTCCTGGTGATGGACGTCCCCTCGGCGGAGATCACGAAGTACGCGGCGAATTCGATGCTCGCGACCCGCATCTCCTTCATGAACATGATCTCGCGCCTCTGCGAGGCGACGGGCGCGGACGTGGACATGGTGCGGAAGGGCGTCGGCTCGGATTCCCGCATCGGGTCCTCCTTCCTCTTCCCGGGCGTCGGCTACGGCGGCTCCTGCTTCCCGAAGGACGTGAAGGCGCTGATCCGGACCTCGCGCGAGCTCGGCGTGCCGGCGGAGATCCTGGAGGCGGTGGAGTCGGTGAACGAGGTGCAGAAGCGCACCCTCCTGGACCGCGTCGTCGCGCGCTTCGGGGAGGATCTGTCGGGCAGGGCCTTCGCGGTCTGGGGGCTGGCCTTCAAGCCGAACACCGACGACATGCGCGAGGCCCCCTCGCTGGTCACGATCGCGGGGCTCCTGGAGCGGGGCGCGAAGGTCGTGGCCCACGACCCGGAGGCGGGCGATGAGGCGCGTCGGATCCTGGGGGACAGCATCGAGCTGCGCGACGTGAACTACGACACCCTGGACGGCGCCGAGGCGCTGATCATCCACACGGAGTGGCTCCCATACCGTCGCCCGAACTTCGATCAGCTGCGCGACCGGCTGCGTGCCCCGATCATCTTCGACGGGCGGAACCTCTATGCGCCGGAGAGGATGGCGGCGATGGGGTTCGAGTATCACTCGATCGGCCGCAACCCGGTGGGCGTCTGAGCGTTTGCGGCGGGGAGCGCGGTGGTTAGCTTCCGCGACCTGTCCCGACCGGGAATCCCGTACCGAAGTCCATGCGCGACAGCCTTAAGCAGCTCGAGGCAGAGTCCATCTTCGTCCTTCGCGAGGTGGCGGCCCAGTTCGAGCGTCCGATCCTCCTCTTCTCGGGGGGGAAGGACTCGATCCTGATGGCCTGGCTGGCCCGGAAGGCCTTCTGGCCGGCCCGCTCGCCCTTCCCGCTCGTGCACATCGACACGGGGCACAACTTCCCGGAGACGATCGAGTTCCGGGACCGCCTGGTGGAGGAGTACGGCGCGACGCTCCACGTCGGCTCGGTGCAGGCGTCGATCGATGCGGGGCGGGTGAAGGAGGAGGAGGGTCCGAATCCGAGCCGGAACGGCCTGCAGACGGTCACCCTCCTCGACACGATCGCCGAGCTGGGCGCCGACTGCGCGCTGGGGGGCGGTCGTCGCGACGAGGAGAAGGCGCGGGCCAAGGAGCGCTTCTTCAGCCACCGCAATCGCTTCGGCGAGTGGGACCCGAAGAACCAGCGGCCCGAGCTGTGGAATCTCTTCAACGGGCGTCGGAACCCGGGGGAGCACTTCCGCGCCTTCCCCCTCTCCAACTGGACCGAGCTCGACGTCTGGCGCTACATCGAGCGGGAGCAGGTGCCGATGCCGAGCCTCTACTTCTCGCACCGGCGCAGAGTCGTCCGGCGGGAGGGGGTGCTCCTGGCCGAATCGGAGTTCAACCGGCTCCTCCCCGGCGAGAGCTGGGAGGAGTTGACCGTCCGCTTCCGGACGATCGGAGACGCGACCTGCACCGGCGCCACGGAGTCGGTCGCCTCGGACCTGGGGGAGATCATCGCCGAGGTCGCCGCGATCCGGACGACGGAGCGGGGCGGTCGGAGCGACGACAGGCGCTCCGAGGCCGCGATGGAAGACCGGAAGAAGCAGGGGTACTTCTGATGGCCACGCGGGAGCCGGATCTGCTCCGCTTCACCACGGCGGGATCGGTCGACGACGGCAAGAGCACCCTCATCGGGCGACTCCTCTTCGACTCGAAGTCGATCTTCGAGGACCAGCTCGAACAGGTGGAGGACGCCAGCCGTCGCCGGGGCGAGACGGAGATCGACCTGTCGCTCCTGACCGACGGGCTTCGGGCGGAGCGGGAGCAGAAGATCACGATCGACGTCGCCTACCGGTACTTCGCGACGCCGCGGCGGAAGTTCATCATCGCCGACACCCCGGGCCACGTGCAGTACACGCGCAACATGGTCACGGGCGCCTCGACCGCGGATCTGGCCATCGTCCTGGTCGATGCGCGAAACGGCCTGCTGACGCAGTCGCGCCGGCACGCCTTCATCGCCTCGCTCCTGCGCATCCCGCACGTCGTCGTCGCGGTCAACAAGATGGACCTGGTCGACTGGAGCGAGGAGGTCTTCCGGACGATCTCGGCCGACTTCACCGACTTCGCGGAGAAGCTGGGGATCGCCGACCTCTCCTTCATCCCGATGAGCGCGCTCCTCGGCGACAACGTCGTCGACGGTTCGGCCCACATGCCGTGGTACGAGGGGAGCCCGCTCCTTCACCACCTGGAGACGGTCCCGGTCCTGGGGCGGACGAATCTCCGCGATCTGCGCTTCCCGGTGCAGTACGTTCTGCGGCCCGACCAGGACTTCCGCGGCTACGCGGGGCGGATCGCCTCGGGCGCGGTCCGACCGGGAGACGCCGTCACCGTCCTCCCCTCGGGCCGACGAACCACCGTGGAGGCGGTCTACGAGGACCGGCGCGAGGTCGAGGAGGGTCGAGCCGGCGACTCGGTCGTGGTCACGACCGCGGACGAGCTCGACATCTCGCGCGGCGACATGATCGTCCGGGACGGAAACCAGCCGAGGATGGCCCGCGAGCGGTGTAGTTCAATGGTAGAACTTCAGCTTCCCAAGCTGATAACGTGGGTTCGATT
>JANQLR010000160.1 GCA_028280525.1 Longimicrobiales bacterium | reverse complement strand
AGGCAACGTCTAAGGAGTTAAGAGGACATGTCTGCAAAAGATGTGAAGTTTTCCCAAGAGGCGCACGCGGCGCGGCGGGAGAGTTCGGTCACCTGGTCGCCGTACCGGGAGGGCGGCGCTGTGGATGCGGTCGCCAGGGGTGCTTCGAGGCGTACGCCAGCCGCACGGCGATGGAGGCGATCCTGCGCGAGCGGATGGCGGAGGGACGGACGAGCGCGGTCCCCGAGATCATGGTCAGCCGCGGCAAGAAGCGGATGTCCAGCTCCGTCATCGAGGCCGCCCTCGATCGCGGCGACCCCCTGATCCGGGAGGTCGTGAACGAGGCGCAGCGCCACCTCGCCGTCCTGGTCGCGAATCTGGTCAACGCGGTCGACCCGGAGGCGATCGTCTTCGGAGGGGGGCTGGTCGAGCGTCTGGGAGCCCGCTTCGTGGACCCGATCGCCCGGGAGGCGCGAAAGGGCTTCCTGCAGCAGGCGGACGCGGATCGAGTTCGTATCGTACCGGGGGTCCTGGGGGACCACGCGGGGACGCTGGGCGCGGCGGTCTTCGCGGAGCGACGGCTGCGGGGGAGGTAGCAGACGACCCGGGCACCGCTCTCGCGGCACCCGGGCGTCTCCGCTCTTCTCGGCCCGACTACTGCTGCGGGCTGATGACCTTCTGCCGCTCCCCGGCGTTCTTCACGTACCGGTCGAGCCAGCGGTCCGTCTCCCACAGCATGTGCAGGAGCGACTCACGCGCGGCGTATCCGTGGCTCTCCGCCGGGAACATGACGAGACGTGCGGTCCCGCCGAGCCCCTTGATCGCGTTGTAGAAGCGGATGCTCTGGATGGGGAAGGTGCCGGAGTTGTTGTCCGCCTCCCCGTGGATGAGGAGGATGGGCTCGTCCACCTTGTCCGCGTGCATGAAGGGGCTCATCCCGAAGTAGACCTCCGGAGCCTCCCAGAAGGTGCGCTCCTCGCGCTGGAAGCCGAACGGGGTGAAGGTCCGGTTGTACGCACCGCTCCTGGAGATCCCCGCCCGGAAGAGGTCGGAGTGGGCCAGGAGGTTGGCGGTCATGAAGGCCCCGTACGAGTGGCCGCCGATGGCGACCCGGTTCGGGTCCACCACCCCGCGGCGAACGCCCTCGTCGATGGCCGCCTGGGCATTCGCCACCAGCTGCTCGCGGAAGGAGTCGTTGGGCTCTTCCTCGCCCTCACCCACGACGGGCATCGAAGCGTTGTCGAGCACCGCGTAGCCCCGCACCACGTAGGGGATGGCACCCCAGTAGCTGACGCTCTTGAACTGGTGGGGTGAGTCGCTGCGCTGACCGGCGGCGTCGGCGCTCTTGTACTCGGTCGGGTAGGCCCAGACGAAGGCGGGCAGCGGTCCGTCGCGCTCGGCGTCGTAGCCGGCGGGGAGGTAGAGCTTGGCCGAGAGCGGGATTCCGTCGGCCCGCTCGTACTGGATGGTCTCCGTCTGGATCCCGGCGAGGTCCGGGTAGGGGTGGGGGAAGCTCGTGACTGCGGTGGCGCTCCCGTCGTCCAGGTCCCGCACGAAGAAGTTGGGCGGTTCGGTGTTCGTCTCCCGGCGGGTGAGGAGCATCGTCCCGTCGTCGTCCAGGAGGTTGTAGGGGATCTCGTAGTAGGGGGCCTCGGAGCGGAAGAGCTCCTCGGTCTCCCCGGTCGCGAGGTCCATTTTCCGGAGGAAGGGACGGTTCCCCTCCGGCGACGCACCCTGACCGGTCAGGAAGAGGCTGCGACCGTCGTCGGCGGTTCGGAGCACGGAGGTGCCCCACTCCGATGTGGTCATCACGGGGAAGCCCGGATTGGAGTAGCGGTCCTCCATGGAGAAGTCGAAGACGACGCGCTGCTCTCCCGGGTCGTCCGGATCGATCTCGTAGAAGCGCATCTGGCGCGTGGCGAACCAGTTCTCCGCCACGATCGCGAAGCCGTCCTCCGACCACATCACCCCACCGAACCGGAGGGGCAGCGTCGCCAGCGTCACGGGCTCGCCGGTGAAGGGCGCGGCCAGGGCGTAGACGCGATCCCGCTCGTCGGTCTCGACTCCGGCGTCCCCGCCGTCGAGGGCCTCGGTCCACGCCAGCGTCGCGGGAGCATCCGCGCGCCAGGAGACGGACCGCACCCCGGTGGGCACCGAGCCGAAGCCGGTGGGCACGTTCTCCTGCAGAGGAAGGTCCGCCACTTCGTGCACGACGTTCCCGCTCATGTCCCAGACCTCCATTCGGTTCGGGAAGCGGGAGGCGGGGACGAGGTAGGAGTAGGGGCGATGCGTCGTCTGCACGAGCGCGAAGCGTCCGTCGGGCGAGGCCGATACGCCCCGGATGAGGGCCGGCTCTCCCATGGCGACGGTGGTCCCGTCCAGCGCGATGCGCATCACCTGGGAGGTGGCGTAGTGCTCGAAGACGGCCTCGTCGTGGGGGTTCTGCAGCAGGTCCTGGTACGTCCGGTTCGGCGCCGCCTCTCCGGTGGACTCCTGGATCACGGGACCCGAGGGAACCATCGGCTCGGTCGGTGCGGCGCCCCGACCGACGGGGATGGTGCGGGCGAGGAGCTCGTCGTTCGAGAGCCAGCTGAAGGCGGCACCGTAGTAGGCGTCGTTCAGGGGGCTGTCCGTCACCCGCCAGGCACGGGCACCCTCGACCTCGGCGACCCAGAGCTCGACCCGTGCATCGCCCTGGTGCGCGAAGGCGACGTGACGGCCGTCGGCGGCCCAGCGCACGGTCGTGATCCGTGCGTCGGCGGGGAGTCCGGCCACCGGTCGCTCATCGCCGTCGAGACTCTGGAAGGAGAGCCCGTCATAGGGTCGCCCGCGGCTGGGCCCGTTGTTCCGGGGATTGATGCGCAGGCCGGCCAGCCGAAGCTCGGGGGCGCTGACCTCGGCGATGGAGGGCGCCCCGGGCCGCTTCATGATGAGGAGGGTGTTCCGGTCCGGCGAGAGGCTGACACCGGGCGCGGACGGAGCGTCCACCAGCTGCGCCAGCTCGGGCGGAGGGGTTCGATAGACCGCTTCGGTATCCTGTGCCCGGGCCCCCGACGGAGCCGTCAGGAGGGCGAGTGCGGCCACGGCGGTGAGCGGGCCGCGGTGGGAGGCAGAACGGCGCATGAATCCGGTCCTGACTGGGGGTCATCGATGTGGAGAGTCCCAGCATAGGAGCGCCGTCGGTGATCCTCAACGCCCGCGTTTCCGGCGGCAACCTCTTCGCGATGGGCGATCCGGGGAGTCGGTGAGGCCGAGATCCGGTGGGTGGCCCCCCATTGCCGTCCCGTCCAGACTCATGCTACCATTCGATATCGATCTCGTTTGGTATCATTGTGGAGCTCGGGTGATTCCTCGGCCGCTCAAGACGCAGTACTTCCAGATCCTCCTCGCGCTCTCCGCCCGCGACCTGCACGGGTACGCGATCCAGCGCGCCGTGCTCGAACAGACGGATGACCAGCTGCGTCTGTGGCCGGCGATGCTCTACCGATCGCTCGCGAAGCTCGAGGAGGGCGGGCTGATTCGTGCGGCCGAAGCGCCTGCGGACGAGCCGGAGGACGAGCGGCGGCAGTACTACGCGCTCACCGACGCCGGTCGGACGCGACTGAAGGAGGAGGCGGAGGCGCTGGCGCGCTGGGCGCGGCAGGCGGGAGTCGTGGAGGGATAGCCATGCCGCGACGTCGGCCTCCGTGGTGGTACCGCGCGCTGTTTGCGCTCTACCCGCCGTCGGTTCGGGAGCGTCGGAGGGCCGAGATGGAGCGTCTCTTCGAGGCGATGTGCCGCGATCGGGTCGCGGAGAGGGGGGCGCTGGGGGTGGGGTTCCGCGCCGGCGCCGCCTGGGATGCGCTGCGGGGTGCGATGTGGGCGTGGCTGGGAGCCACGCGCGAGAGGATGGGGTCGGTGGCGACCCGAACGAAGGGAGGGGGGATGGGTGCCCTGTGGGGAGATGTGAGGTATGCGGCACGCCAGCTGGTTCGGCAGCCGCTCTACGCGCTGACGATCGTCTTCCTGATGGCGGTGGGCATCGGGGGGAATGCCGCGGTCTTCCGCATCGTCAACGGGCTCTTCCTCCGGCCGCTGCCCTTCGAGGAATCGGAGCGGCTGGTCGACCTGAACGAGACGGCCCCCGAGTGGGATCTGGAGATCCTGGGGATCGCGTACCGCGATTTCGATCGGTGGCGGGCGGAGAGCCGCACCTTCGAGGCGATGACGATCGTCAGCTTCGGGGGCGACAACGCGATGATCGACGGCGAGCCCCTTCACCTCTCCTACCTGCGGACGACCCACGACGCCGCGGAGGTCTTCCGGATGGCGCCGGTGCTCGGCCGGTTCTTCGGTGCGGATGAGGACCGACCGGACGGGCCGGGAGTCGCGCTCCTCACCTTCGGGTTCTGGGAGCAGCAGTTCGCCTCGGACCCGTCGGTCCTCGGCCGAACCTTCACGATCGCGGGACGGCCGATCGAGGTGATCGGGGTGCTTCCGCCCGAGGCGCGCTTTGCGGGGGAGACCGACCTGTGGCTGCCCCTCCGCGGCGATCTGGCCAACTTCACCGGATGGAGCGCGGGCGGGGTCGGTCGCCTCGCCGAAGGGGTCACGATCGAGCAGGCCCGGGAGGAGCTCCTGGCGATCCATCGGGGCATGGTCGACGAGTTCGAGGTCAACGAAATCACCGCGCCCGTCGTGACCACCCTGCGGGAGCGCTTCCTGGGAGAGTACCGGCTCGGAGCAGGGCTCCTCCTGGGCGCGGTGGCCACCGTCCTCCTGATCGCCTGCGCGAACATCGCGGGGCTCGTATCGGCCCGCTCGATCGGTCGGACCGAGGAGATCGCGGTTCGGCGAGCGCTGGGCGCACCCCGGTCGCGCATCGTCCGTCAGCTGCTCACCGAGAGCGCCCTCCTGGCTTCGGTTGGCGCGGGGGTCGGCCTCGTCCTGGGTGCGTGGGGTTCGGGGGCGGTGCTGACGCGTCTCTCGGAGGGTCTCCCCCGCTGGGTCACCTTCGATCTGGACGTGCGCTTCCTGGCCTTCACCGTCGCCATCACCGCCGCTGCAGTGGTGCTCTTCGGGCTCGTGCCCGCTCTGCAGGCCTCGGGGAGGGCGGGGAGCGGGCCCTCCCGGACGACGGCGTCCCGAGGTCGACGGCGCGTCCTGTCCGCGCTGGTCTCCGGCGAGATCGCGCTCGCGATGACGCTCCTCGTCGTCGGGGGACTCATCGTGCTGGACGCCCGCCGACTGTCGGAGATCGACCCGGGGTTCGAGTCGGAGGGGCTGATCGGATACCAGCTCTCCCTCCCCGACGCGAGGTACGACGACGCGGCCCGCCTCTCCTTCGTCGAGGCCTATCTCGACCGGCTCGAGGCGGTACCCGGCATCGAATCCGCCGCGGTGACCTCGGCTCTCCCCCTCTCCGGACACTGGGGGTGGTTCTTCCTCGTCGACGGCGCGCCTTCCCGCGGGGCCGACGAGTCGAACCCGGTCGTTCTGAACCGGGTGGTCAGCCCGAGCTACTTCGAGACCGCCGGCGTGGAGTTCGTCGCGGGCGGGCCCTTCGACGACTTCCACGGTCGCGACCGGGCGTCGAGGGCCGTGGTCGTCAACGAGACCTTCGTCCGCACACACCTGAGCCACCTCGCCGACCCGGTCGGAGCGCGGATCGTCTCCGGCACGCAGATGCCGGACGACCCCGCGTGGCTCGTCGTCGTCGGGGTCACGCGCGACGTGAAGCACTACGGCGTCACGACCGAGATGCGCCCGGGGGTCTACCAGCCGCTCCGGCAGTTCGTGCTCGGCGACTTCCAGGTCGCGCTGCGCGTCCGGGGGGAGAGCGGCCCCATCCTCACGCAGGTGAGGACGCTGACCGCCGAGATGGACTCGGAGCTGCCGGTCTTCGGGGTGATGGCGATGAACGACGAGCTCGATGAAGCGCTCTGGACCCGCCGGGCGTCGTCGTGGCTCACCGCCGCCTTCTCCGGAGTCGCCCTCCTCCTCGCGATCGCGGGGCTCTACGGGATGATCTCCTTCTCGGTGGGCCGGCGACGCCGGGAGATCAGCATCCGGATGGCGATCGGGGCCCGGCGCGAGGCAGTCCTCCGTCAGGTCGTCCGCCAGGGGATGACGCTGGTGCTCCTGGGGACGGTCGTCGGGCTCGGCTTCGCGTGGGCCGGCGCCCGCCTCGTGTCCGGAGTCCTGGTAGGGGTGGAGCCGACCGAGCCCATCGTCTACGCCGGGGTCACCCTCCTTCTCGTGGGCGTCGCGGCCATCGCGAACTACCTGCCGGCGCGTCGAGCCGCGGGGCTGAAGCCGATGGAGGCGCTTCGGCGGGAGTAGGGGAGGGAGCCTCGCCGCTCGGGCGGCAGCCCACTCCGGTCACCGAAGTGCGTTGAAGTGCGCCCCTCGTCGCACGATGTGGAGCGGCGCGCCGGTTGGCGCGGGGTGCCCGAACAGGTGGAGGCCGCGGAAGACGAAGGGGGCTCCCCCGCCGGGGTCGTGGACGTGGATCGGGCGGCCCAGGAGGTGGGAGAGGTACATGATCTCCGGGTCCCCTCCCCAGACCACCGGGCCCGAGGTCAGATGCATGTCGCGAAGCCGATTGTCGTCCCGGCGTCCATGGACCGCGTGCGCCAGCTCGGGGTCATCCCGCATCTCCGAAGCAACGCGTCCTCGAAGCGCCACATGCCCGTCCTCGGATCCGGAATGGGCGACCGAGACGGCGCGAAAGAGGCAGTTGCCGTCATCCGCCACCCGGCGCTCGCGCATCCCGCCGCCGGCCTGCGCCGGCATTCCTCCCCCGGGGGGCAGCCTTCTCGTCCCGCGAAGCCGTCGACCGGCCGGGTAGGACTCGCCCTGGCCGGACTCCTGCGCCATCCGTTCAATCGAGTCCAGCGCACGACGCACCTCGAAGTGCTTCGCGGAGAGGGCGGCGGCGATTCGGTAGTTGTTCATCAGGCCCCACTGTTCGTCCGCGGGCGCGTCCGGATCCAGCAGGTCTTCGGGCTCGTCGGAGTCGACGCTCACCGTGTCGTCGCTGTCCACATCGGACTCGGATCCGTCGTCGTCCATGGGGCGGCGCCTCCGCCGACCCGCCGCGCCCGCCTGCCGGTCGAAGGCCTCGAGTCTCTCCCGCGTCAGTCGGCCACCGTCGAGGCTGCGCAACTGGCCCAGGGTGGGGTTCGGCGCGGTCCGGCCCCAACGCTCACGATTGGCGTGGAGGCGGTCCATCGAGGGTGCGTCCCCGTCGTTCGCCTCGAAGTGCCGGTCCAGCTTCCGCAGCGTCGCATCGTAGTCCCGCGGCTCCGACCGCCGCCTGCGCTGTCGGAGCCCGAGGCTTCGCACGATGCGGCGGTGCTGGTCGTCATCCATCCCCTCCATCTCCCGAATCGTCTCCAGGAGCGCGCGGGAGCTGTGGCGTCGGTAGTCCGCCAGCTCCCTGCGCGAGAGGAGTGTCGGGTCACCGCCGGCGTCCGGCGGAACTCCGCGCCGCGCCTGCACCCGTTCGCCCAGGCTCTGGAACTGAATGTGAACGGCCTTCGTGTTCGGGTAGGTGAGCGAGCCCACCTGCGGGTGCACGTCGGGCAGCGGGGTGCTCCTTGCCGCGAAGCCGCCCTCGCCGGGGGAGGGATCCGGAACGAGACGAGGGAGCTCCTCGGGTTCCGCGTTCGCCAGGATCGCGGCGGTGGTGGCCTGCCGGAAGCGCCGGTCCGCGGCCTGCTCCGCGAGTCGGCGACGGCTGTTCTGAGCCTGAAAGGCGCGGGAGAGGTGGACCAGACCCTGCGCGTCCGGATCGCCCGGTCCGAGGGGGAGGCGTCTCTCCTGCCCGTCTCTGAGCTCGACCGGGGTCATCGACGCCGCAGCACCGAGCCCTCGTCGAACGGCCTCGGCGCCGTCAGCGCCCTGCCGCGACAGGTCGAGTGCGATCTCCGCCATCTGCCCGTGCGTCAGGTCGGTGCGGACCGCCGCCGCCGCGCGTACGCGGGGAGCTGCATTGCCGCGGCCCCGGACGACGTGGAGTCGCCGGCCGACTCGGCGCATCCGAAAGAGGAGACGGTCGCGCAGCGGGCTCCGAGATGCCCGCGAGGCCTTCCCTGCACGTTCCCGCTCCCGCTCCTTCCGCTTCCGTTTCTCCCCCGATCGCCGGTCGTTCCTCTTGGTCATCTGCAGCGGTCCGCCAAACCCCTCCGCTCCGCCGCCATCACCCGCGTCCGGCGTCGCGAAGGGTCGGCGGGCGAGCGGGGAACGATGCGCCGATCCGGAGTCGCGTTCGGAGCGGTCGGGACGGCGCCGGCACTCCTTCACCGCGACGGCCACGTCGTTCTCGGGTACCGGACCCTCACGTCGACCACGGGAAGCCCGAGTAGACCCACGCCGGGTTCGTGGCGGTGGCCTGCGCCCCCAGAGTCGAGGGTGTCGCCGTCGTCCCCCGGACGGTGTTGTAGATGTTCTCCACCGTCTGGTTGTAGACCTCCGCAATCATCATCACGCGGGAGAACCTCGTACTCGTCTTCCCTTTGTCCGCGCCGTCGATCACCGAGCAGACGGGTTGCAGCTGACCGCTTCCCGAGCCGAGCAGGTGGACCGTGGTTCCGCGGATGAAGGCCTCGTCGAGCGACCAGCTCGGGTAGTGGCTCAGAAGGTAGGACGACGAGACGATGCCGGTCCGGTCATGACCGCTGGCGCAGTGGACGTAGTACACGTTGGGGAGACCCGTCGGGCCGGGCGGGGTCGACATCCACGTACTGAGGTGCTGGGCGCACCCCTGGTCGAAGGCATCCAATGGACTCCCGGCCACCGCGTCCGGGTTGACGGGGTAGCTCACCATCCGGCAGAGCATGCCCGTCTTCGGATCCCGGTACGGATCCTCCGCCCGGGTGGGATACCACGCTTGATTGGCCAGCACCTCGAGGTGCTGGCCTCCGATCGACGCGAGTTCCCAATCCAGGTAGAGCTTCTCCGAGACCCATCCCTGCAGATTCACATCGTTGAATACGTAGGCGCCCAAATCGTGGAACGCCCCTCCGGTGGCCTCCTCGAAGCGGGTCGACAGGATGTCGTGAACGGCCTGGAAGTCGATGTGCTGAGTGCCCCAGGCCTCCTTGGGCGGAGCGAGAGGACAGTTGCCCCGCACGAACACGTTCCCGGTCGCCTCGTCGTAGTCGACCACGAAGACCATCTCGGGGTTCAGCGGCTGGCACGACTCCGCGACTCCCGATCCTCCTCCGCCCGGAGCGGGCACGGAGATCGCCACATTCGTGGGCGTGGTCGAGTCGTAGTGAAGGATGCTGGTCGCCTGTCCGCTCGACGTCGGCACGTCCCACGGAGTCGTGTGACCCAGCAGGAAGTCGATCGAGCACCAGGCGCTCTTCGAGGTGTCGTACTCGATGGTGATCTGGCCGTCCGCGTAGCCGTTCTCGCTCTCCACCTCGATCTGGAGTGCGGCTCCGGTCGCGCCGAGGAGGCTTCCCACGCTCACCTTCTGTCCCGGCTTGCCTTTGGAGCCGTCGGCGTGGACGACCCGCACGGTCGCGGCCGGGTTCACGTGGAGTGTCGCGCGGATCCCGGGTCCAGGGGAGAGGAGATAGGTGCCCGACGGTGGCGGACTCGGGGATCCCGTGGGGGAGGGTCGACTCATGGCGGCGGGGCTGCGCGTGGCGCGGACGGAGGAGACGGAGACGGATCGCGGGTAAGGACGCTGCCTGCCTCCCGACGGTGCACGAGGTTTCCGGGGGCCGCAAGAGCGTCGCCGTCCACGGGTTGCAACGAGGGCTCCCCCGGGGCGTCTCGCCGTTCCGCCGCTCCCGGACGGACCGGCATCGGCGTGCCCGGCGCCGACGGGGGGAGTAGGGGACCACTGA
>JANQLR010000086.1 GCA_028280525.1 Longimicrobiales bacterium | reverse complement strand
GGACCTGGCCACACTGTCCGGGGCGCCCGCGGTGCTGTTGCTCACAGCCGTCGGCGCGAGTGTCGTGCCCGCCGTACGGGCGTCGAGGACCTCACCCGCACTGGCGCTTCGAGGCGAGAGGTGATGCCCTCGGCGCTTCGGCGCCGCCGTCCGGTGTTCTGGATGCTCCGCCTGAGCTGGCTGCCCCGTCCGAGAGCAGGCGGCGAAGATCCTGGTCGAGCGATTCGCTCACTTGCACCATTTGTACTAATGACATAGTACATAGGTACAATGAACGATCTGCAGCCCCTCTAGGATGGATCTCTTCGAGGCCCCGATCGACGCGGCGAGCGGCGTGCCGTACTACCGGCAGGTCATCGACCGGGTCCTGCTGGGAGTCGCCGACGGCAGCGTTCGCGTCGGGGATCGGCTACCGACGGTCCGCAGCCTGGCGGTGGCCCTCCAGATCAATCCGAACACGGTGGGTCGGGCCTACCGCGATCTGGAGGCGATGGGGGCGGTGGAGACGAGGCGCGGCGCCGGGACCTTCATTGCCGCACTGACGCCGCGGAAGGACGAGAACGAGCGGCAGAGACAGCTCGAGGACTTCTGCGGTCAGGTCGTCCTGAGGGCACTGAGACTGGGCTTCTCCGGCGAAGAACTGGTAGGAACGATACGAGAGATCGCGCGCGCCGCCGATCCGTCGAGCCGACCTCGGGCCGTTCGCGGCACCGAGTCCGTCGCGAAGGGCGGCTTCGGGTCGGCAGTCCCCAGGGAGGAAGAGGAATGAGCAGAGCCAGACACGCGCGCCGCAGTTCCGCGCCGAACGATACCCGCTACCCGCTGACCGCCGTCTTCGGCGCGGTGCTCGTGGCGGCCTTCGGAGCGATCGCGAGCTGGTTCGCGCTAGGCTCCGAGACCGGTCCCCCCTTGGCGGCGACCGTCGCCGTCGGCACAGCGGTATGCGCTCTGGCCGCGCTGATGGGGATCAAGGAGGCGGATCAGTGGGAACGGGCCGTCGTACTGCGTTTCGGCAACTTCCGCGGTCTTCGAGGGCCGGGGCTCTTCCTGATCTTCCCGGTCATCGACCGGGTGGCGTATCACGTCGATCTGCGCATCCGTGCCACTGATTTCTCGGCCGAGTCGTGCCTGACGCTCGATACGGTGCCGGTGAACGTGGACGCGATCGCCTTCTGGCACGTCTGGGATTCCGAGAAGGCGGCGCTGGAGGTCCAGGAGTACTACGACGCGGTGATCCTCTCTGCCCAGTCGGCGCTGCGAGACGCGATCGGAAAGCACGATCTCGCCGAGATGATCCAGTCGCGGCAGGAGATGGGCGCGCAGCTTCAGGAGCTCCTCGACACCAAGATGCACGACTGGGGCATCACGGTGCAGTCGGTGGAGATCCGAGACGTGGTCATCCCCGCGGAGCTGGAGAACGCGATGTCCCGCCAAGCGCAGGCGGAGCGGGAGCGACAGGCGCGCATCCTGCTCGGCACCGCCGAGACGCAGATCGCGGCCAAGTTCGTTGAAGCGGCGAAGCGCTACGAGTCCTCCCCCGTGGCGCTGAACCTGAGAGCGATGAACATGCTCTACGAGGGGATGGTGAAGCGCGGGTCCCTGATGGTGGTCCCGTCGGGGCTGGCCGATTCCCTGAACATCGGGGGCGCCGCGGGCCTGGCGGGTCTGGCCGCCGCGTCCCTCGGGCAGCCGTCGGACCCCTCGGCCCCCGAGGCGATGGCCGACCCGGCGGATGTGCTGCCTCGCGAGGAAGATCGATGAAACCCGCGGTCCTCGCCGCGACGACCGTCCTCGTGGCTGGCGGACTGGCGGCGCAGCCGGCCCCTCAGGCGTACACGCTGACCATGACATCGGGCGGAGACACCCTCGCCATCGAACAGGTCGTTCGGACGAGCGACCGGCTCAGCGTGGACATGCTGGTCCGAGAACAGGGCGTTCGCTTTCACTTCGATGTCGACCTCACGCCCGATGCCGTCGCGAAATCGATCACGAACCGGTTCTACCGGGATCCGGCCGCTCCCGAGCCGACGCAGGTGATCTCGGTGCACTTCGATGGCGACTCCGCTCGAGTGAGCATTCGCGGAGACCGGACTCGCGACCTGGCGGTCGCCGCGCAGGACGGCGCTCTTCCCTGGGTCTTCCCGTCGAACGCCCTCATCGAGCAGGCCCTTCTTCGATCCCGCGCACTCGGCCACCGGGTGGATACGATCCCGGTCTTCAACGTCGCCAACGGCCAGGTTGCGGAGGCGGTCGTCGAGTGGGCCGGGGACACGACGGCGGAGGTGCGACTGGCGGAGGCCGTCCTCACCGCATCGCTCGGCCCGGACGGGCTGCTCGAGGGCATCGACTTCCCCAGCGGTCGTCGTCGGGTCACCCGGGAGAGCGCCTTCCGACCGCTCCCGATCGAAGCGATCGACTACGGCGCCCCCCCGGGTGCTCCCTACACTGCCGAGGAGGTCACCGTCGAGACGCCCGAGGGCATCTCGCTCACGGGTACGCTGACCCTGCCGAGTCGACCGCGACCCGGATCTCCAGCAGTGGTGACGATCTCCGGGTCGGGGCGTACCGATCGCGATCTGCGCCTCCCCGGGGTCGGAGGATACCGGGGCTTCCGGGACATCGCCGATACGCTGACCCGCGCCGGCATCGCGGTCCTTCGGCTGGACGACCGGGGCGTCAACGGCTCCGATCCCGGTCCGACCGACGCCACCTTCGTGGACGAGGTGGCGGACATCCGGGCGGCGCTGGCGCACCTTCGAGCACGACCCGACATCGACCGGGAGCGGCTGGGGCTGGTCGGCATGAGTCAGGGCGGAATTGTCGCCACGCTCGTCGCGGAGGAAGAACCCGACCTCGCCGCCGTCGTGCTGATCGCGACTCCCGCGTACGTGGGCCACCGCGCGCTCGAGGCGCAGCGCGTTGCGAGCCTGAACCCGGCGTACGTGACGTCGGAGGAGGAGCGGAGGGCGGCGCTGCAGGGGAGCCGGAGGGCCGACTCGGCGCGGGCGGCTCGGGACCCGAATCTGCGATTCCTGATGGAGTACGATCCGATTCCCGCCGCCCGCGGCCTTCGCTCCCCGGTGCTGGTCGTCCAGGGTGAGACCGACCGTCAGGTCACACCGGAACAGGCGGGCGTACTCGCACACGCCATCGAGGAGGCGGGCAACCGCCGCGTGACCCTGGCCATGCTTCCGGGCGTCAACCACCTTCTCCTGGACGACTCGGAGGGGTGGCCCTCGGGCCATCGCTCCCTGCCGTCGAAGCGGGTGAGTTCCGGCGCGCTCGGCGTCCTCACCGACTGGCTGGTCAGTTGCCTCGGTCGGGAGGCATCGCGGTAGGGGGGCTCCCCGTGGCCTGCCTGCCGGCCGCCGGCCCGCCGCGCGAGTCGACTCGATTTCGCGTCCGTGCCTCGCTCCGGCTGGGACGGGCGACCATACCCCGCTACCGCTCCAGCGCACCCTTCCCGGCGAGGATCCGGCTCCGGACCTTCGCGATCCGCGCGATCCGCGTGGCCGACTTCTTGGCCGAGCCGAGGTGGATGACGTAGCTCCTCTGCCGCCCGGGCGTGAGGGCGTGGAACGCCTCGGCGAGCTCCGGGTCGGCGTCGAGGGCCTCGACCAGCTCGGCGGGCAACTCGAGTTCGACCGCCTCGCGAGCGGGGCGTCGACCCGCATCCACATGGTCCATCAGCTCCCGAACGTACGCGCGGATCGTCGACTCCTTCTCGTCCACCTGCGCGCAGTCCGTGAAGCGGATCATGTCGGCGTGGCGCGTGTTGGGCCCCTGCTTCTCGAGCGCGCCCTCGGGATCCGCCAGGAGCGCGGCGTCGAAGAAGCTGAGGCGGAAGTCCCCGCGAACGGCCCCGAAGATGACGACGTTCCGGTCTCGGTGCGTGTAGCAGGGGTGTCCCCACTTGGCCGTCTCGACGAGGCCGAGGTCCAGACAGATCGTGCGGAGGCGCTCGAGGCCGTCGATCCAGCGACGGGTCGAGCAGTCGTCGGTGGCAAACCGCTCACACCGACCGCATCCCTTCGCGAAGTAGTCGTCGACCTCCCGAATCACGCGGCTCCCTCCGACTTGCCGGTCCCCACAGGACGTGCGCCCGGGAATCTTCACCCGTCGGAGGGAGCGGCGACAGCCTCACCTGCCGGAGTCCCTACCCCGTCCCGTGCCGAATCCCGCCCCTCCGCCGCTCCGGTCGTTCGCACCCGCGAGGCGGGCGGATCCGGTCAGCGGATGATCGGCCGCTCCCCGAGCGCGATCTGCAGGTCGACCCACGAGTTGAGGAGGTCGAGGTCCGCCTTCACCGCCTTCCGCTGCGCGTCGAAGGCCTTCTGCTCCCGGATCTGCAGGTCGAGGAAGTCGGACGCGCCCTCCTGGAAGCGGAGGTTCTCGGCCTCGAGGAGGGTGCGGGCGAGCTCGACCGCGCGCCGGGCGAGCCCGGCGTTCCGCTCCGCGGCGGTGATCATGGCGATCGCCTTGTCGACCTCGGCGGCGACCTTGTCCCGCGCGAAGACGAGCTTGGTCATGGCCTGGGCCTCCTTCGCCTCCGCCTGCATGAGCTTTCCGCGGGCGGCGCGGTTCTGCAGCGGGAACTTGAACTGGAGGCCGAACTGGAGCTCCGTTCGCGTCCGGTCGAAGTAGAGGCTGTCGCCCACGTTCTGCGAGACACCCGCGGCGAGGTCGAGCGTCGGCAGGAGCTGGTTGCGCGCGAGCCGAACGTCGACGCGGGCTCGGTCGACGTCGAAGCCGAGCCGGACGAGCTCGGGACGCTGGTCGAGCGCGCGCAGGATGAGGTTGGGGTTCTCCGTCAGCTCGACCGGGGGCTCCACGATCGGGAGGAGCTCGGGCAGTCGCTCGGGACCGGGGATGATCGGATCGCCGATCTCGTTCCGGTAGAAGAGGGAGAGCGAGATCGCCGCCGACTGGAGCTTCTGCGTCGCGTCGAAGACGTCGATCTGACGCGCGACGACGAGCCCTTCGTTGTCGACGAGGAGGATCTCGGGCTGCGACCCGGCGTCGACCTGCTCCTCGAGCGCGGCGGTCCGCTCGACGGCGAGGTCGAGGGAGGCCTGTGCGATGGCGAGTTCGAGGCCGGCGGCGACCCACTTGGCCCACGCCAGACCGGCGGCGCGCAGGAAGTCGAGGCGAAGCCGGGCGAGGAAGGGGTCGACGGCGCGCGCATCGATGAAGGCCTGATCGATCGCTGCGCGAGGCGCGTCGATCGCACCGCCCTTGAGGATCGGCAGGCGAAACTCGAGCGCGAACTCCCCGTCCTCCTGCGTGCGCTCGGGGTAGTAGTCGGGGAGCTCTTCGCCCTCCGTCAGCCGGTACCCGCCGAAGATCGTGCTCCCCCAGAGTCCGAGGAACTGCTCGAGCCCGGCCTCGACGGTGGAGTACTCGTAGTAGCCGTTCGGCACGTCCTTGACCTTTCCGCTGAGCTCCAGGTCGAAGGCGCCGCGGACCTGCCCCAGCCTGCCCTCCGCCAGGTCCCGCTCGATGAGCGCGATCAGGTACGGCGGGTAGCGCGACTCGATCGAGGCAAGGACCTCCTCGAAGCCGAGCGGCCCCTCGGTCAGGACCGGGACCGTGTCGGCGGGCTCCGTCTGGCCATGCAGCGGCCCGACCCCTCCCGCGACGGCGAGTGCCGCGGCGAGGAGTCCGGACGCCGCGCGCCGGATCCCCCTCTGGACCGGGATCACTTCGAGGCCGTCCCGGTCCCGGTCATCCCGACTCCGGTCCCGGCCGGGGGCTGGGTGAGCGTCGGCGGGAAGCCGTTGAGCTGACGCCAGATCTCGAACCAGAGCGGGACGCGGTTGAGGAGGACCCATCCGTTCGTCTTGGCGCCCTGGCGCAGGAAGCGCGGACCGGGCCACGGCACGGTCTCGCCGTCGTCCAGCACATCGGGACGCGGCGCGATGAGTACCCGGAAGCGTCCGGTACCGTCGTCGGTGGGATCGATCAGAACGACCTCTCCCCCGAAGGTCCCGCGGGCGACCGACGGCCAGCCGATGAACTGCACGACCGGCCACCCCTCGAACTGCAGCCGCACCGAGCTGCCCTCCACCACGGTCCCGTCTTCGAGGATCTGACGGGGCTGGACGAGCGGGATGTCGTTCCCGTCCATCCACATCTCGACTCGGCGCTCGGTCGTCTCCGGCACGAGCATGGCCAGCGCGGTCCCGGAGCTGAGGAAGGTCCCCTCCGAGGCGGTGAGGCGCTGGACGACGCCGTCGCGCGGCGCGACCACCTCGAGGGTGGCCGCCTCGTTGACCTTCGAGGTCGCTGCGGCGACCTCCTTGGCAGCGGTCGCCGAGTCACCCCGGGCCTCCTCGACCTTTCCACGAGAGAGGGCCAGTCCGGCGTTCCCGTCCGCCTCGACCTTGACCCGGTCGGCGCGGGCCTCGGTCAGCTCCGCCTCCGCCGTCTCGATGCCGAGGGTGGCGAGCTCGAAGCTCCGCTCGGACTCGAGCCCGCCGATCTCGCTCCGGAAGAGGCGCTCGACGCGATTGAACTGCAGGCGCGCCGTCCGTTCCTTGCTCTCGGCGGCGAGGATCTTCTGATCGGCGGCACGGATCGCCTCGGGGAGCGCAATCTCCTTCTCCCGCAGCTCCTCCAACGCCTCCTCCAGCTTCCCGATCGACGCCTCCAGCTTGCTCTCGGCGGCGGCCCGCTCGGTCTCGAGGTTGATGCGCAGGTTCGGGTCGTTGTCCGTCATGACGAAGAGGACGTCCCCGGCGCTCACCCTCTGGCCTTCGAGGACGTTCGAGACCTCGATTCGGCCGGAGAGCGGCGCCTCGATCAGGAGCGGTCGCTCCAGCGGATCGAGCGCAACGACCTGCCCCTTCCCGGACACGAACTGCTGCCAGGGAAGGAAGAGGACGGCGACGATCCACAGGATGAACGCGAGGCCGGCGGCCCGGGCGAAGCGATCGAAGGCGGTCGGAGAACGCGCGGTCTGGAGCGCACCGAAGTCCGCCCGGTGATCGAGCATGGCGAGCGCGTCGTGCGGGAGTCTCTCCCGCTCCTCCCGGGTCATCCCCGGAGACTGCTTCCACGGACTCATCGGCCACCTCCGTTCTGCGGAAGTGTGAACTCGGACATGTCGATGCGACGGTGGCACATGTCCATGATCTGATCATCGGCGGAGACGATGACGATCGTCCACGGGCGGCGCTCGTCGAAGACGAAGTCGGTGATCTCCTTGAAGACCTTCGGCCCGAGGTTCTCGAGCGACTGATCGAGCAGAAGGAGGCGCGGCTTGTCGAGGATCGCGCGCGCGATGACGAGCCGCGTCCGCTGCGAGTAGGAGAGGCGCCGCCCCATCATCTTCAACGGGGTATCGATGCCCTGCGGCATCCGGAGCACCTGGTCGAGAATCCCGACCGACCGCAGCGCCTCCCGCACGTCCTGGCGCGAGAAGTTGCTCCGACCGAAGAGGACGTTCTCCTCGATGGTCCCCTGCACGAGGTCGTGGCCCCGCACCAGGGTGACGTCGTCCCGGAGGCGGTCCAGGTTCCAGTCGCGAAGGTCGAGTCCGTCGACGCGGATGGATCCGGCCTGGATCTCCCGCATCCCCGAGATGACGTCGAGCAGGGTCGAAGTTCCCGATCCGGCGGCGCCGGTGAGCGCCACCCGGTCGCCCGGCTGCAGCTCGAACGACACGTCCTGGAAGACCGTTCCGAGACGGTCGTAGCCGAAGGTGAGGTCGCGCACCTCGAGCTGCGCGCCCTTGGGGTCCAGCTTGCCGCGGGGGACCTCCCCGTCCTCGCGCTCGACCGGGAGGTCGACGACGTAGCCGATCTTGTCGACCGCAGCGAGCGCGTCGTAGAAGGACTCCGCGTGCTTCCCCAGCGACGCGAGGTTCGCCACGATCGCGGAGACGATGAGCTCGGCGGCCACGAGCTGTCCGAGGGTCAGCTCGCCCTCCAGCACCAGGAAACCGCCCAGCCCGAGGAGCGCGGCGGAGGCGACCGCCTGGAGGATCAGGAAGCCGATGATCTGCCGGAAGAGGACGCGCCAGTGCGCGATCCGCGCCTCGAGGTACCCCTCCGCGAGGTCGTTGGCCCTGTCGACGGAGACGCTCCCCGCACCCTCCGACTTGAAGAGGTACGGGAAGAGAGCGACCTGCTCGAGCCATGCCGCGACGCGGTGCTTGGCGTACGACTCCTCCACCGCCGTGGTGATCGCTCCCCGTCCCACCACCAGGAGGACGAAGACCAGGTAGACGATCAGGAGGAGGTCGAAGAGCAGCAGGAAGGGGTGATAGAACCCGAGGATGAGGAGGCTGACGAAGGTCCCCATCGCCAGGTTCACCGAGTCGAGCAGGATCATCGAGCTCGACTTCTGGACGGTGACCACGTCGAAGAAGCGGTTCACCAGGTCCGGCCCGAGCTTCTGATCGAGCGCGTCCATGCGCACGCGCGGGAGCCGATAGGCGAGGTCGGCCGTCAGCCGCACGAAGATCCGGCGCTGGATGATCTCGGTGACGTAGTACTGCGCCCCGCGGACCAACCCCATCAGGCAGAGGAAGCCGAAGAGGGCGAAGGAGAGGACGAGGAGCGCCTGAACGTAGACCCCCTCGGCCGCCCCGAAGGCCAGGTTGTTGACGAGGGCGTCGACGGCGAGCGGGGTCGCGAGGTACAGGATCCCCGTCAGCACCGCGAAGATCAGCACCGTCAGGATGTCCTGACGCTCCGGAAGGAGGAGCTGATAGAAACGGCGAAGGGGCGGCGGACCGTCCTGGTGGCCGTGGTCGTCCGTATGCGCGGCGTTCGTCGTCATATCCGGAAACCGCGGGGTGCAGAAACGCCGCGGCCTGTCGTACGAAGGGTCGAGTTCCGGACACCCCCGGAACAGTCCAACAAATACCATCGCCGGTGGCCCGGGTTCCCTTCAATACTCACCCTCCGATCCCCGGCACATTTCTAATGCAGGGTTCGGTCGGAGCTCCTCGCGCCGGCGACGGGGGATGAGAACCGCCAGGGCGACCTCAGGGGATCAGCGTCTGCGCCCCACCCTGGGTCAGTACGACGTTGACGAAGACCCCGATGAAGGTCACCACGCCCGCCACGAGCCCGACCATGAAGATGTTGTAGGCATGGCGCAGGAGCCGGAACTTCCGCGAGAGGACCTGACCGAGGGAGTAGATGTCCCGGGTCATGTTCACGTAGAGCTGATCGGTGTTCAGGATCAGCCCCTTCATTCCCTCCACGAAGTCGTCCTCGGGCAGGGAGACGAAGTTCCCGAAGAAGAGGATGTTCGCCCGGTCCTCCGTGACGTCCTCCAGCGAGATCTCGTGCGAGCTGACGCGGGGCCGCGCGGCCAGGATCGCGTAGATCATCGAGACGAGGCAGCCGAGGAGGAGGATGCTGGTCGGGAGGAGGAGCCAGGGGTTCGCGTCGATCTTGGGCGAGATCGACGCGAGGAGGATGGAGATGATGATCCCGTTGATCGAGATCATGATGTTCGCCTTGTTGTCGGCGAGGTGACTGAGGTCGATGTGGGTCCGGTACGAGGTCCGGAACATCGTCTCGACGCCCCGGCTGGTACCGAGCCCGGGGGCCGACTTCGCCTGCGCCTTCTTCCGCTTCCTCCGCTCCTTCCGCAGCTCCTCCTGGAGGAGCTCGACCTGCTGCAGGGCGACCGCCACCGAGTCGACGGCCCCGCCCGCTGCCACACCCTCTCCGTCGACGGAGTCGACCGGGGCGGGGGCCTCGGAGATGGAGCTGGCGGCGTCGTCGCTCATGAGTCGAGTTCGGGAGAGGTCGGGGGCGGGGGCGTGCCGGAGCCGGGCGCGAGACGCAGGTAGTGCGCCTCCTGCGCTCGAATCGGGGGGGCGCCCGTGACTCCCGTAGCGTACGCGTTCCGCCCCTCGATGTCGATCCGGCGGGCGCGTGCGGTGTCGGACCACTGGAGCTCGAAGACCTCGCGGAGCTCCTGCTGGATCTCCGGATCGAGGATCGGGAAGGCGACCTCGATCCGCCGGGAGAGGTTGCGCGTCATCCAGTCCGCGGAGGAGAGCCAGATCTCGTCGCGGCCGCCGGCGTGGAAGCGGTAGATGCGGGAGTGCTCCAGGTACCGATCCACGATGGAGCGGAAGTCGATCGTCTCCGTGGCGCCCTCCACCCCCGGAGCGAGGCAGCAGATCCCCCGGATGATTCCACGGATCGGCACCCCGGCGACCGAGGCTCGCATGAGCGCCTCCGCCATCTCCATGTCCTGAAGGGAGTTGAGCTTGAGGTCGATGCCGGAGGGCTCCCCGCGCCGCGCCGCTTCGACCTCCGCCTCCACCCGGTGGAGCAGCATCGGTCGAAGGGCGTGCGGGGCGACCCAGAGGTGGCCGTACGAGGCCTCGGGCAGCTCTCCTGCGAGGTGCCGGAAGAGGCGGGAGAGGTCCTCGCCGATCCCCTCGTGTGCGGTGAAGAGGGCGAAGTCGGTGTAGAAGCGGGAGGTGATTTCGTTGAAGTTGCCCGTCCCGAGCCATGCGTAGCGCCGGAGCCGATCCCCCTCCCGCCGCTCCACGAGCGCCACCTTGGCGTGCACCTTGAGCCCCGGGATCGAGTAGTTCACCTGGGCACCCGCCGCCTCCAGCCTCCGCGCCCAGTCGAGATTCGAGCGCTCGTCGAAGCGCGCCTGGACCTCGAAGAAGACCTGGACCTCCTTCCCGCGTTCGGCAGCCTCCACCATCGCGCCCAGGACGGCCGACTCGGGTGCCACGCGGTAGACGGTCATTCGGAGCGCGGTGACGTGCGGGTCCACCGCCGCCTCGCGGAGGAAGCGCACCCCGTAGTCGAAGGACTGGTAGGGCAGGTGGACGAGGTGGTCGCGCTCGCGGATCGCCCCCAGGATCGACTCCGCCGCCTCGAGTCGCGGGTGGGGGTGCGGGGGCCACGGCTCCCAGAGGAGGTCGTCCCGGTCGAAGCGGGGCAGGCTCCGGAGGTCGTGCAGATTGTGGTAGCGGCCCCCGACCACCAGGTCCTCCTCCTCCAGCCCGAGCCGGTCGCGCAGCATCGTGACGAGGGCGTAGGGCGCGTGCATGTCGTAGAGGAAGCGGCTGGGGACGCCGCTCGGGCGCTTCTCCAGCCCGCGCCGAATCGCCTCGACCAGCTCGACCCCGAACTCGTCTTCGAGTCCGAGGTCGGCGTCGCGCGAGAGCTTCACCGCCCAGGCCCCTCCGATCTCGCAGTCGGGGAAGAGCTCGGGCAGGTGCATCCGGATGACGTCGTCCACGAAGACGACGCCGTGCCCGCCCTCGGCGAGCTCGACGGGGAGGAAGCGTGGGAGCGGGGGCGAGGGGATCCGCAGCAGGACGTAGTACGGGGGTGGGTCGGTGAGCTCCGGGGGACCCGGCCGCTCCAGCTCGACCGCCAGGTAGACCGTCCGGTCGGCCAGGAAGGGGCGGTCCGGATCTCCCTCGTCCGGGACCTCGATCCGCTCCAGCAGCGGCTCGACCTCGTCCAGGAACCAGCGGCGCGCGACCGCCGCGACCTCGGGGTGCTCCCCGGGGTCGGCGACGAAGTGGATCCCCTCGGCCCCGAGCTCGGGGATGAGGACCTCGCGGAAGAGGCGACCGAACTCGTCCTGCTGCCGCACGACGGTGGCGTGGATCTCCTTCAGCAGTCGGTTCGGGCGAATGCCGAGCCCCTTCACCTTCCTCTTCTTCAGGCGGAGGAGGGTACGCAGCGAGGCGACGCGCACCCGGAAGAACTCGTCGAGGTTCGACGAGAAGATCGAGAGGAAGGCGAAGCGCTCGAAGAGGGGGACGCGGGGGTCGGCCGCCTCCTGGAGGACCCGAGCGTTGAAGGAGAGCCAGCTCAGCTCCCGGTCGATCCAGGGGAGAGCCGGCTCCTCTACGGAGGAGTCGTCAGAGTCGGAGCTCATCCGCGCGGTCGAGGTCCTTGGGACGGATGAAGTCGACGAGCTCGCCGATTCCCGGGGCCAGCGCCTCCCACCGGTCGATCGGCAGGCGGAGGCGGGCGAGGGAACCGGTCGGGAACTTCCGCGCCATCCGATCGTGAAGGAGGTCGTCCCCGGAGCCCGCGAGCATGCACGCCAGCTCATGGGTCCCCGGGTTGTGCGCCACGATCAGGACGCGCTCGGCGATCCCTCCACTCTGCCGCGCGCGGTGCATCATCGTCCGCGGAGAGCTCAGGTAGAGGTCCTCGTGGTACTCGACGACCGGGCGGATGCGGGCCGCGTCGAAGTGGCCGTCCGCGAGCGCCCACGTCTCCCGGGTGCGGCGCGCGGTGGAGCAGAGCACCAGATCGGGCACGATCCCTTCGGACATCATGCGCTGCGCCATTGCCGGCGCCGCGCGGCGCCCGCGAGGTGCGAGCGGGCGCTCGTGGTCCGTGAGGGAGGGGTCGTCCCAGTTCGACTTCGCGTGTCGCAGCAGGAGGAGTTCCTTCATCAGAACGGCATCCCGATCGAGAAGTGAGCCCGCGTGCCCTCGTCGCCTCGCGCGACCGTGAACGAGGTCGACGCGAAGTCGACCCACTGCATCCACAGACCGCCGCCGACCGCGGCGTGCCACTCGGAGGATTCGATGGCGTCGTCGCGGTCCGTGAAGACGCGCCCGACGTCTACGAGTCCGATCATGCCCCAGTCCGCCGGGAGAAGAAAGAAGAGCCGACCGAGTCGCCCGCGCAGCTCGGCACTCCCGTACACCATCGCGTCACCCGCCAGACGATCGAGTGGGAGGGCTCGCTGCGTCATGCGGCCGCCGAGGTACGCGGCGGAGTGGAAGGGGTAGTCCCCGAAGAGGACGCGCGTCCCCCCGCGCAGTGCGAGCGTCGGCTGGAACCCGGGGTCGGGCCGTCCTGGGGCCGCCTCGCCGTGCTCACCCTCCTCCTCCCCGCCCGGGCGTGGCGGCCCCCCGTCGAGCGGGATGAAGCCGCGGAGGTGAGCCTCGACGGAGCTGAAGGTACTCCGCACGTCGAGGAGCTCCGGGTAGACGCGCGTCTCGAGCTCCCCACTGAAGCCGGACCGGCGCTGGATCCACGAGGTCGTTTCGCCGACCGCCAGGCGCGCCGTCACGGCGACCTGCTCGAACTCGTCGAAGCCGTACGGCGCCAGATCGACAATGAGCGCAGGGTCGTCGTCGAAGGGTCGGATCGCTTCGAAGACCGGTCCGAAGCTCACGCCGACTCCGTCGGCCGGCTGGAGCGTGAAGAGCGAGGCGATCTCGACCTCGGTGCGCCCGGCGTCCGCCAGATCGTCGTCGATCTCCCCCGTGCCGTTCCCAAACCCGTAGAACCGGCGCGCACCCGCCTGGGAGACGGTCACTCCGGAGCGGTTCCGCAGCGCACCGCCGAAGAGGCCGAAGTCGTACCGGACCGAGAGGAGGGCACGACCGGTTCCGAGCGCGATTGCGGCGGTCGCATCGAGTCGGTTCGCCCACGGGAAGCTCCGGAAGCCGTACCCCGTGCGCTGCGCGCCGCCGCCCACGATCAGCCCCTCTTCCGGGGAGTAGGAGAGCTGCGGTAGCGGAATCCAGCGGCGGCCCCAGTCACGGGAACGGGCGCCGTGCTGCTCGGCCTCCGCATCCTCCGGTGCGTCGTAGTCGGACGGGTCGTAGTGGGTCCCCGCCGATCCGGTCACCTCGTTGTCGCCGCGGTGATCGTAGACGTCGACCTTGCCGCGCCCGGTGAGGTCCTCGATGCGGTCGTCGCCCCCACCCCCGACGATCCGCACGCGAATCGTGGACGGGCCGTCGCCGAAGACGCGGATGTCGTCGTCGCCCCCGCGCAGGTAGAGGCGCACCTCCCGGGTGAACTCCGGCTCGAAGGTCCGCTCATACCAGGGGAGGGCGCGTCGTTCGCCGTCCCTGAGGTCGAAGGCGGCGACGCGAAGCCGGCCATCCGAAAGCCGTTCCACGTCGACCGACTCGTCCTCGTCCGTCAGGTCGATGTCCGGCCACCCGGCGAGGAGGCGGTAGAACTCGTCGGCGAGGCGGGCCAGTCCGTCGCGGCGGGTCCGCAGGCTCGCCAGGAGGCGCTCGCCGACCTCGGCGCGGTAGTTCTCCGGCAGGCGCCCGACGGCGTCTTCGAGCACCTCGTCGGTCAGCGCGGCCTGGACCTCGCGGGCGACGCGCTGGACATCGTCCCGGGAGAGGGCGTTCAGGTAGCGCCGGTCCAGCCCTCGCCCATTCCACGAGATCCGGAAGGCCGACGGGACCTCGTTGGCGAACCCCATGTACTGTGGCCACGGGATCTGCGAGAAGGTGGTGAAGGCACCGTCGAGCCGGGCCAGCGCCCAGTCGCGATCTCGCGGGATGGGTCGGAAGAGGTTGACGTCGCGTTCGCCGACCGACCCGTCGAAGCCGGCCCAGCGCCACTGATCCGGGTGCCGGTCCCAGTCGCCGACCAGGAAATCGAGGAGGCGGGCGCGGAGGAACTCCTCCTGGTCGACCAGATCGTCCGACCCCTCTTCGATCCGCTCGAAGAGGCGGGGCGTGGAGATCACCCGGCGCGAGCCCTCGAAGCCGGCGGTGTCGTCGAGCCCCTCGTCCGGCCGGACTTCGAGCCACCCCAGGAGGCCGGCGAAGCTCCGGTACTCCTCCCCCAGCGCTTCCGGACCCGGGAGGACGACGAGTTCGGGCCCCGGGTGGAAGACACCCGCGGCATCGAGGAGCGGCGCCACGACCATCGAGCTCAACGGAAAGAGCGAGGCGATCTGATCCTGCAGGATGTCCGCCGCGAGGCTGGTCCGGAGCTCGGGGTCGAGGGTCCGGCTCGCATCCTTGTCGATGGAGCGGAAGTTGTAGACGACGCCGTCGGCGCCCTGCAGACGGAGCGAACGCGTCTGCTGTCCCCCGCCCACGCGGATCGGCACCAACCCGCCGGCGAAGGTCTCGAAGTCGAGGACGGGCGCCGGGACCGGGAGCTCCCACAGCTCGCGGTGGCCATTCCCCAGGACCCAGCGATGAAGCGCCCCGGCCGGATATCGACCGATCGGCGTCGCCATGATCGTATCCCCGGGGACCAGATCCTCGGGCTGCTGGAGCTGAGCGGCAACCGGTGCGGCGCTCCCGACGACCCCAAGGCAGACGAGGGTCAGGAGCCGACGGATCGAGAGACGGTCGAGGGGGGGAGGGATCATCGGGATGAGCCGGAGGAGAGGGTGTAGCGGGCGAGCCGGGCTCGGCCCTCCCCGCCCTCGTCCGCGATCCAGAGATGTCCAGATGGATCCACCGTGATTCCCTCGGCCTGGGCGTGTCGTCGCTTCGAGAGCTCGCCGACCTCGACGATCGCTCCCTCGGCGTTCAGTCGAAGGAGGCGCCGTCGTCGGGCGGAGAGCACGAACAGTTCGTCCCCGACGACCTCCAGTCCCGAGCCCAGGAAGGGCCGGGGGAGGTCGGCGTCCCGCAACGTACGGGGCGGAACGATCCGATGCAGCGTCGGGGCCGCATCCGGGTCGATCGAGGAGGCCCGGAAGATGAGGAGAGCGTTCCGGTCCTCGCGGTCGTAGACCGTCTTGCAGAGGATCAGCAGGTCGTTCGTCGGAGGGTCGACGGCGAGCCCCTCCACCTCGCAGATCCGTGCCAGGCCGGTGTCCCACGCCTCCCCCTCGCCCGTGTTCGGGTCCACGGTGACGATCCGGCCCGCGCTCGTCACCAGGGCGATCCGCTCCGCGTCCAGGACGGCGATCCCTTCGTAGTCCCCGACGCGTTCGGGGCGAGGCAGCGTGGCGCGCCCCACGATCTCGGACGGATCGTCGGGATCGAGGGAATAGACGATCCCCCGTTCGTCGTCGTGAGCGAGGAGATAGCCGGCCGGGTGCCAGGCGAGCCCGCTGATCTCGCGGAGTTCGCCGGGGAGCCGGACCTGCAGATCCGGTCGATCGTCGAGGGCCGAGAGGGACGGCTGACCGTGGACTGGTGGCGCGAGAAGCAGGAGGACCGCCCACCCGAGCAGACTCCGGGCGAGGGCGCGGCGCATCAGACCGGTGCCGTCTCCGGCAGTCCGATTCGCGCCACGACCTCGGCAAAGCGCGGGTCCGATTGGAGGGGCTTCCAGTTCGGGCTGGTCTTCAGATAGATGACGATACCGATCCGTTCGTCGACGGCGGCGTTGAGGTGCCGGAACGTCTCGTCGAGGTCTCCCAGCCCCCAGTAGAGGAGGGCGTAGTCCATCCGGAGGTTCTGCCCGGGCTCGGCCTTCTCCCGCTCCCGGAGGAGCCCGAGCATGGCGAGCGCGTCCTCGGTCCGGCCCAGTCGCCCGTAGACGAAGCCCCGCTGCGCCGCACCGAGCCGCGGGTCCCCGGTCAGCTCGGTCATCCGCTCGAACCGCTCCGCGGCTCCCTCCAGATCTCCCCGACGCACGCGCAGCCACGCGTCCGCCTCGACGGTCGCCCGGAAGTCGGGGTTGAGCTCCATCGATCGGTGGAGGATCGCCTCCGCCTCGTCGACTCGATCCCCGGCGAAGAGCGCGATGACGAGCGCCTGATTCAGTGGGAGGGAGAGCGGGTCGATTCGCCCGGCCGTCCTCAGGTGTTCGACCGACTCGTCGTGGCGTCCGACCGCCTTCAGGAACATCCCGTACAGGTGATGCGCGTCGGCCGATCCCGGCATGACGTCCAGGGCGCGGCGGAAGGCCTCCTCCGCCCCCGTGAAGTCCCAATCGTAGAAGACCTTCACCACGCCGAGCGCGAGGTGGCCCTCGCCGCCCTCCCCCTCGAGGGCGAGTGCCTCTCGTGCGTACGCCGCGGCGCGGGGATAGGCGTCGTCGGCGGGTAGCTGACCGATGCTCGCCAGGAAGCAGTAGACCATGGCGAGGGCCGAGAAGGGGAGGGAGCAGCTCGGGTCGAGCTCGGCGGAGCGCTCCAGGTGCACGATCGCCTTCTGGGCGTCCTTCAGATTCCACTTGTTCCAGTGGAAGCGGCCCTTCAGGTACTCCGTGTACGCCTCGGTGTCGTGCGTGTGCGGTCGGATCGGGCTCCCGATCTCGGTCAACGGACGCGTGTGGGGGCGCTCGGTCAGCGGCTCGGCGGCCGGTGTCGCGACCGGCGACGCGGCGTGCTGCTCCGGGTCCAGGTGCTGCTGCAGCTGCTCGACGATCGTGCGCGCGATCTCGTCCTGCGTGGCGAAGATATCGTCGAGCGGCCGATCGTAGACGTCCGAGAACAGATGGTACCCGTCCTCCGCGTTGATCAGCTGTGCCGCGATCCGTACACGGTTCCCCGCGCGCCGCACGCTCCCCTCCAGCACCGTCTTCACCGCCAGTCGGTTGGCGATCTCCCGGATGTCGTCGTTCTTGCCCTTGAAGGCGAAGGACGAGGTGCGGGCGGTGACCTGTAGCCCCTCCACCCGCGTGAGCGCGTTGATGATCTCCTCGCTGATGCCGTCGGCGAAGAACTCGTTCTCCGCGTCGGAGCTCATGTTCACGAAGGGGAGGACCGCGACGCTCTTCGGGTCCATCGCCCGCGCGTCCGCGAGCTCGGTCTCGTGCGGACGGGTCAGCCCGTCATTCGTGATCGCGTAGACGCCGATGTGTCGCGTGACGTTCTTCAGATCGAACTGTCCGAGCGAGACGACCTGGATGTCCGACTGGTTCTTCACCTCGTCGAAGAGCTTGTCGGACACCAGGATCGAGCCGGGGGTCGCGAGAGACTGCACCCGGGCGGCGACGTTCACGCCGTCGCCGAAGACGCCCTCGTCGTCGTGGACGATGTCGCCCGTGTGGATTCCGATGCGCAGCGGGACGCGGGGTTCGGCGCCGAGGTCGGTCTGGACCGCCATCGCCGCGCGAACCGCCTGCACCGCGCTCTGGAAGACCGAGAGGGTGCCGTCCCCGTAGAACTGGAGGATCCGTCCGCCGTGCTCCTCGATGCGGCTCTCCAGAACGCGCCGCTGCCGGTCGCGCTGCGCCTTGGCTCGAGCCTCGTCCTGCTGCATCAGCGCAGTGTACCCGACCATGTCGGTGAACATGATGGCGCTGAGAAGACGGACCATGAGGCGAATCGGTGGAGCGTTGCGGCGTGCCGGTCTATGGGAATCCCCGAACGTCCGAACAGGTGCCCACAGGTACGAGGAAAGGTAAGCCCGTCATCGTGGGCGCACATACCACCTCGATCGTCGCGAACTCTCCGGACCTCTCGCGTATTCAGCCCGGGAAGGCGAGAACCCTGGTCCAAGAGGAAGAAATCGGAGTCCGATGACGTGCGAAGAGGCGCTCGACGAGATCGAGAAGGAGGCGGGGCCCAGGCTGTGCGCCGATCGCCTGGCCGAGGCGCACGCGCACGTGGCGTCGTGTCCACGCTGTGCCGCGGTGCTGCGAGAGCGGGGCGTCGCAGTGGAGCCCGCGCGATCGAAGCGGGCGCCAGCGTCGCTCCACGCACGAGTCCTGGACACCATCGAGGCGCAGGACCATCACGATCAGCGCATTCGTTGGCTTCGGCGGGGCAGCGTCCCCGCCGTGATGATGGCCGTCGCGGTGGCGCTCGTCGCGATGGCCCCCGAGGGGCCCACCCCCGAGCCGTACGTGGAGGACCAGCTTCGGCGAGCGCCGCTGCCGACGCTCGAGGCGCCCAGCCAGCGAGCGGACGGTGCGAGCTTCGTGGCACGTGAACTCGGAGTCTCTTTCACCGCATCCGAGATGCCCTTCCTCCGTCTCGTCGCCGCGGAGATCTGCATCCTGCGTGGCCGGCGGGCGGCGATGCTGACGTACGAGATCGAGGGGGGCACGGTCGCCCACTACGTCCACGTCTCCCACGGCGGCGAGCGGAGCCCCGAGTTCATGGAGCCGCGGGAGGGGGACGGACCCACGGTCGTCGGATGGGCGAGCGACGATCTGGAGCACGCTCTCGTGAGCCACGACGCCGGCCCGGAGTTGGTCCTTGCCGCCGCCCGGCGAGCGTACGAAGGGGGACGCGAAGGGGCCGGCCTTCCCTGAGGAAGACCGACCCCGTGTAGCGGTGCCGCAGGATACGGAGCTGGGGGCTACCGCTTCTTCCTGGTGGCCTTCTTCGCGGTCTTCTTGGCTGCCGCCTTCTTGGTGGCCTTCTTCGCGGCCGCCTTCTTCGTGGTCTTCTTGGCTGCGGGCTTCTTCGTAGTCTTCTTGGCTGCGGGCTTCTTGGTGGCCTTCTTCGCGGCCGCCTTCTTCGTGGTCTTTTTGGCCGCGGGCTTCTTGGTGGCCTTCTTCGCGGCGGCCTTCTTCGTGGTCTTCTTGGCCGCGGGCTTCTTCGTAGTCTTCTTCGCCGCCGCCTTCTTGGCGGTCTTCCTGGCCGCGGCCTTCTTGGTGGCCTTCTTCGCGGCCGCCTTCTTGGTGGTCTTCTTGGCCGCGGCCTTCTTGGTAGCCTTCTTCGCGGCCGCCTTCTTCGTGGTCTTCTTGGCCGCCGCCTTCTTCACCGTCTTCTTGGCTGCGGCCTTCTTGGTGGCTTTCTTCGCGGCCGCCTTCTTGGTGGCCTTCTTCGCCGCGGCCTTCTTCACCGTCTTCTTCGCGGCCGCCTTCTTCGTGGTCTTCTTGGCCGCCGCCTTCTTCACCGTCTTCTTGGCTGCGGCCTTCTTTGTGGTCTTCTTCGCGGCCGCCTTCTTCACCGTCTTCTTGGCTGCGGCCTTCTTCGTAGCCTTCTTCGCGGCCGCCTTCTTCACCGTCTTCTTGGCTGCGGCCTTCTTCGTGGTCTTCTTCGCCGCGGCCTTCTTCACCGTCTTCTTGGCCGCGGCCTTCTTCGTAGCCTTCTTCGCCGCCGCCTTCTTCACCGTCTTCTTGGCTGCGGCCTTCTTCGTGGTCTTTTTGGCTGCGGCCTTCTTGGTGGCCTTCTTCGCGGCCGCCTTCTTCACCGTCTTCTTGGCCGCGGCCTTCTTGGTGGCCTTCTTCGCCGCCGCCTTCTTCACCGTCTTCTTGGCCGCGGCCTTCTTCGTAGCCTTCTTCGCCGCGGCCTTCTTCACCGTCTTCTTCGCGGCCGTCTTCTTCGCGGTGGCCTTCTTGGCCGCCTTCTTCGCGCCGGCCTTCGCAGCCGGCTTCCTGGTCGCCTTCTTGGCAGCGGCCATGTCCAGTTTCCTCCGATGATTCCGTTGAACGAACACGAGGCACGTGACGCCCGCGACGATGTGAACGACGAAATACTCCCGGGCCAAACGACTCTTCGCAATGATTTTCGACGCATGTCTGCTACGACATGTCGTGGCACGCCGTCGCCTGGGCACGAGATATGGGTGTCTTGTCCTTCGCCCACGCGCGCACAGATTCCCGGGGGCGGCCGTCCTGTGGACGGAGGGCATCCGACCCGGAGCGCGCGAGGTCGCGCGGACGTGACCTGATTCCGTAACTCCATAACTGCCAGTGTCTTGACTGTACCGACGGCCGAATCGCCTCGATCGGAAGCGGAGCTTCTGGAGGAGTTGCGCCGAGCGGGTGCCGCCGAGCTGGACCGGGTCCGTCTGCGCGACAACCGGAGTACGATCTGGTCCCTGACCTCGGGGGGGCGGGCGCTGAACCTCCACAGGGCCTTCGCCGCCGCGCCTTCGCCGGTCCTGCACGATCTGGCGACGATCGCTCGAGAGGCGCACCGGGGTTCGACCGCCTTCAGGGTGGCGGCGCGGGCGGTACGGGAGTGGCCTCCACTGCTC
>JANQLR010000025.1 GCA_028280525.1 Longimicrobiales bacterium | reverse complement strand
ACATCGCCTGCCACCGAGGTGTCGGTACGAGGTGCCGGATGGCCCGGGCGCGTCGGGCGCGTCGGGGGTGTGGGCTCGACGGCCGGGGCCGTCGAGGCGGGCAGGCGCCGGACCCGGCCCACCCCCGAACTCACGCGAAAGTAGACGCGGCGAGCCGCGGTTCCGCCGAGGTCGCCGCCGACCAGAGGGATCCCCTCGGTGGAGAGGAAGTCCGTCGCGAAGCGAACGTTCCGGTCGCCCACGCCGTGGCTTCCCAGCGACTCGGAGATCGCCGCGCCCCCGAAGGCCAGGGCCCGGAAGCGTCGTCGATCCGCACCCATCGACATCATCTGGTTGATCAGGAGTTCCATGGCGTGAATCCCGAACCGGGCGGGATGTCGAGTTGAAGAGGCTTCCGGGAGCTGGAAGTGATTTGCGCCACCGAGGCGGGTCACCGGATCCCAGAGACAGACGCAGACGCAGGAGCCGAGGAGGGTTCGGATCTCCGCGTCGCCATCGCGCACGGCATACTCGCCGAGATGGATCGTCTCGATGGGTCCCGTACCATGCCCGGTGACCTCGGTGCGGCTTCTCGGGCCCATGGCCACCGATCCCTCCAGCCTCGTGAACGTGACGTGACTTAGGGACGTATCGACCGCACCTGAAGAAGACTTAAGCTTGCGGGGTAACTGCGCGGCGGTATAGCCGCATGCCGCAGGGGTGGTGGTGCCGCGGCATAGCCGTACTCGCGAGTCGACGGCGGGCGTCAGCGCGCCCGAGCGGAGTCCTCGAGCGCACGCCGGATGCGGCCCGTGCGCCCCGGGTAGAAGACCACCTGGATGAAGTTGAACTCCAGCTGGTCGAAGGCGACGCCCCCACCGGAGCCGACCCTCCCGACCGGGGTGTACCGCAGGTTGGTTCGGAGGATGAGGCCCCGGAGGTCGTCCGGCCGAATGTCCCATCCGAAGACGACCCCCGCGCGCCAGCGCGACTCTTCGCCCGCGTAGACCTCGGAACCGTCGATCCGCTCCTCGACGTCGAGCCACTCGCGACTCAGCACCGGCCCGACGAAGGGGACGAAGCCGTGGTAGTCGAAGAGGAACTTGAAGGCCTCCAGCGCCAGCGAGCGCCGACCGACCGACTGCTCGATCCCGTACGCCGAACGCTCGGAGCGGTTGGAGCGGAAGGCGAGGTTGACGTGGGCGTCCCACGGGAAGTGGTAGTAGCCGACGCCGAGATCGGGGAAGAGCCCCACGGTGCGGTGCTCGCCGATGGAGGGGAACCGGTCGGCATTCCGTGGCGAGGAGCCCAGAACGAAGGCGGCCGAGGGACCCGCCGCGATCGACCATCCGCTCAGCGCTCCGGCCTCTGCGGCTCGCCGCGTGCGATCCTCCGTCCGCCCGCTCTCCCAGTCTCCTTCCAGCCCCGCGGTACTCTCCACCTGCCGGTTCACGCCGATCCACAGGTAGTCTCGCGGGAGTGAGATCGGCGCGGTCCGCGTCCGGTCGACCCAGTAGTCCAGTTCGTTGCCGAGGAAGCGGCCGACCCCGAGTTCGAAGAGGGTGGACCCGCGCTGAAGGGTGAGGCCCAGCTGAAGAGGAATGCGCGACTTCTGGACCTCGGCCCCGGTTCCGAGCGCCGTCGTCTGGCGGACGTCGCTCTGCGCGTACGCGGCGCCCACGAAGGGTCGCAGCTTCCCCTGCTCGATTCGCCAGGGGTAGATCCGCAATCCCGTCTCGACCCCCGGGTTGAACTCCAGATCACCGCCGCCGTCGAGTCCGCCGTCGAGCAGATTCCCGACCGGAATCGAGATGTAGAGGTTGGTGTGACCCCAGAAGTGCGTGCCGGCGATGTTCAGCCGCGGGTGGAGGCTGGACGGCGCGGAGATGCGGGCGGGTCCACCCACCGCCTCCGGTCGGGAGAAGGTCTCGCCGCTCCCGGAGAACCCCATCAGATCGAGCCCGTACAGGAGCTGAGCGAAGCGGTGGCGGGTGCGGTCCTCGGTATAGGGCTGGGCCGACGCGGCGTCGGCAACCGCGCTCGCGAGGAGGCCGGCCAGGGCCACGCTCGCGGTCCGTACTCTCCGGGTCCTGCTCGGTGTGGTCCGCACCTTCGTCCCCTCCGCTCGCGTGCTCCGGTCCGGCGAGCTGGTACGCCGGAATCTCCCGTGCGATCCCGCGGGCCACGGCTGGGGAGGTTGGATGAAATGATCGTCGAACCACGACGTACCCGCATAGGAAGAACCAAGTCGCTCGAACTCGGAGGAGACGTGCAGTCGAGTGTCCGCAGATCTCTCCCGGTGCCCTTCCAGCGGCAGCTGAGCCGGGGGGTGGCCCGGGAGCGCTGACGTTGGACACTGCGCAGTCCGCGGACCTCCCCGCTACGCGCCCTCCCGCCGCATCGGCTGCACCTTCAGGTACACGAGGCTCCGCCAGAGCCACTCCAGCGGCCCGAAGCTGAAGCGCGCTAGCCAGAGCGGCGACACGACCAGAAGGAGTGCCCACACCCCGAGGACGATCGCGGTCTGACCGATCCGGTCGACCCGTCCGAAGAGCCCGAGCCCGTAGCCGTAGAAGATCCAGGTACAGATCAGCGACTGCGCGATGTAGTTGGTGAAGGCCATCCGGCCGACGGCGGCCAGTCGACTCCGCAATCCTGGGAGGGCCCCGGACCGCGCAACCAGCATCACCACCCCGATCCACCCGAGGGCGACCGCGAGACTCCCCCAGTAGTTCGGGAGCGATCCGAGGAAGAAGAAGTGGGGCGCCTCCCACCCGGTGGAGGCGTTCCGGTAGATCCCGAGCCCGACGATCGGCAGCCCGATTCCCGCCCCGACCGCCACCATGCGGCGGTAGACGGTGTCGGATCGCACGGCGCTCAGCACACCGAGCTTGAAGAGCGCCATCCCGAAGAGCATGAGGCCGCCGACGCGCCAGAAGGCCCAGATCAGGAAGGTGCCGGTCTCCATCTCGAGAGCGGCCGGGCTCCGCTCCGCCATCTGCGCCCCGAAGCTCCCGGTGTACGCCGCGACCTCGGCGTCCAGCGCCTCCTGCGGAGGATCGAGGTCGGCGACCAGCTCCGCCCGGACCTCCTCGGGCCACCCCGCGAAGGAGATGCCGGCCGATGCGAGGACGAAGCTCCCGATGAGCCAGAAGGTGACCGCGAAGGCGATCAGGGACCGGGGTCGACGGCGACGGAAGCCGAAGAGAACCGCGCCGGCCATCGCGTACCACACGAGGATGTCGCCGTACCAGAGGAGGTGCGCGTGGGCAAGCCCGAAGACGAGGAGCCAGAACATCCGGCGCAGGTGGAGTCCCCACACTCCCTCGCCACGGGCCTCGCGCCGCTCCGACATGAGCACCATCCCGGCCCCGAAGAGGATCGAGAAGATGGCCATGAACTTCATGTCGGCAAGGAGATGGGTCAGTCCCCAGATCACCCCCCGTGCGCCCTCGAGCGAGCCCCACACGGTCGGGTTCGCGTACGCCGCCCCCGGCATCGAGAACGACTGGATGTTCATCGTCAGGATCCCGAGCACCGCGACTCCGCGCAGGAGGTCGAGGGAGGCGATGCGCTCGCCCTCGGTGACGGGCCCCGCCGGCCCGGCGACGGCCACACCCGCCCCGTCCCCTCCCGGAGGGTCTCCTCGGTCGGCGGCGTCGGGGCGCACCTCGACGCTACCGGGCGGCGGGTTCGAAGTCGGCGGGCGCCACCTCGGCATCGCTGGACCGCCCGGTGGCCCCGCCCGACCGAACGATGTCCAGGCCGGTGAAGAGGGCGGCGGTCCCCATCCAGCTCCAGGCGTAGAGCGTCCACACCCACCCCTCGCTCAACGGGCTCTCGGGGTCCCACCCGGACCGGAAGATGATCCAGGCGATCACGATGAGCCACACGCCCACGGTCGCGACGGCGATGCGTCGGATCGAGCGTACGGGGAGCCCGGGATTCCAGCCCTCCACGAGCGTCAGCACACCCGCCACGCCGAAGGTCACCGCGAGGAGGAAGTGGGCGGTGTCGGACATCCCATCGTGGTTGTGGTGCCCCAGGAAGATCGCCGTCCCGGCGAAGAGCATGACCGCGATCCCCATGTAGGTCGTCCTGGCGGGGAGGCGCCCCCGCATGTGCAGGATGTCGACCACTCCCGACCCGATGATCGCGGCGTGCACGGTCATGTGCTGCCACCCCATCATGAAGTCCATAGGGTACCAGGTGCGCCCGGGGAGCTCCATGTACAGCCCGAAGCTCGAGATGCCGATCTTGGCGAGCGGTACCAGCCACCCGGTCTGGATGGGCTGATCCGCACCTCTACGAACGGCGCCGCGGTCGAACCAGAGCCAGAAGAGGGCGAGGGCGAAGATCCCGAGCCCCGGGCCCCAGTGACCGAAGTAGGTCCCGCTCCCGCCCGCCATCATCTGCGCGGCGTCCATCCCCATGCCGTGCTGCCCCATGTCGTGCTGGATCATCGCCCGCTCTCCTGACCTCTAGCGTCCCGGTACCTCGCACATCGCGCCGCCCTCGGTGCACCCGGGGCGCGAGATGGTACGCTCGAAGAGCTCGAAGATGCGACGGTACTCGTCCGTCCACGAGGTCGGCTCGACGAAGCCGTGCCCCTCGACCGGGTAGACCGCGAGCTCCCAGTTCTCCTTCCCGAGCTCGATCAGCCGCTGCGCGAGCCGGATCACGTCCGACGGCTGCACGTTGGTGTCGACCAGGCCGTGCAGCATCACGAGGTGCTGATCGTCGCGGAAGTTCTCCGCGTGATAGATCGGAGAGGAGCGACGGTGCGCCTCGGGGTCCTCGGCGGGGTCGTTGAGGATGTTCGAGGTGTAGCCGTCGTTGTAGTGCGGCCAGTCGGTCACCGAGCGGAGCGCCGCGCCGGACTTGAAGGTGTCCTCGGCGGTGAAGAGCGCCATCAGCGTGATGAAGCCGCCGTAGGACCCGCCGTAGATCCCGATGCGCTCGGGGTCGATCCCCTCGTTGGCGACGAGCCACTCGGCGCCGTCCACCTGGTCGCTGAGGTCCTTCCCGCCCATGAAGCGGTAGATGCCGGTCCGCCACGCAGATCCGTACCCCGCCGAGGCGCGATAGTCGATGTCGAGGACGGTGTAGCCCTGCGCCGCGAGCAGGTGGTGGAACATGTACTCGCGGTAGTAGCTGCTCCACCAGTTGTGCACGTTCTGCAGGTAGCCGGCGCCGTGCACGAAGATGACCGCCGCCCCGTTCGACGTCCCGCCGACCTGCTCGGGGCGGTAGATGCGCGCGGGGACCATCGCGCCGTCGTCCGCCGCGAAGCGAACGATCTCCGGCTGGAGCCACCCGAAGCTCTTCCATTCTTCGGTGGGAGTGTCGGTCACCTGGACGCGGTCCTCCACGTCGTCGGTCTCCGCCACGTAGAGCTCCGCCGGCCGGTTGGCGACGTCGTGCGTGATCGCGATCCGCTCCCCGTCGCGGGAGAGCGTCGCGGAGTAGCGGCCCTCGCCCTCCGTCAGATACTCGAGTTCGCCGTCGAAGGAGAGGAAGCCGATGTGCTGGTTGTGCGGCGATCCCTCGTTCGTGCGGATGAAGAAGCGCTCCTCGTCCTCCCGCAGCTGGAGCTGGAGGACCTCCCACTCGCCGGAGGTCAGGGCGCGCTTCCCGGTCCCGTCGGCCTCGACGAGGTAGACGTGGGCGTACCCCGACTCCTCGCTGACGTAGTAGACGGTGTTCGACTCGGGGAGCCAGCCGTGGCAGAATCCGCACGGCCCCGCGACCCACGCCTCGTCGTACAGCCGATCGAGGAGGGTTCGTTCGCCGGTCGCTCCGTCGACGGCGTAGAGCACCCACTCGGTGTCGTCGTCGGAGCGGGCGCGCATCAGGGCGTGGGTGCCCGCCTCATTCCACCCGCGGGGTTGGACCGAGAAGGTCGACTCGCCCTCGTAGTCGTCCGGGGTCCCGCCCATCTCGATGACGTTCCCCGTCTCCGGGTGGTACAGCCGGAGCTTCTGGGTGGACGGGTCGTCGCCGACCTTGGTGCGGACGGTCAGCTCCTCGGTGAATCCGCTCGGGGTGACCCAGTCGGGAACCATGGTGCGGCGGGTGCCGCGCGCCGGGACGAAGCTCGCGACCAGGACGTGACGTCCGTCCGGCGAGGCGTCGAGGAAGGCGACGTTCTCGCCCTGCGGGACGTAGAGCGGGTCCGCCACCTCGGCGGCCTCGGCCTCCTCCTCGGCGCGCTCCTCCTCCTCCCGCTCCACCTGACGCCGGATGTGCTCGAAGAGCTCGATCTGCTGCTCCTGCAGGAAGCGGTCGAAGTCGTCCGGCTCGGCGTCGGGGCGTGGGGCGTCCCCGCTGCGGATGTCGGTCAGCTGCCGAATCCGACCCGACTCCATCAGGAAGAGGTTGGAGCCGCTCCGATACAGGATCCCGCCCGAGGGGGTGTAGCGGGCCGAGTTCTCGTTCTGCTGCGTCTCGGTCAGACGGGTGCCCGCTCCGCTGCGCAGGTCGACCTCCCAGAGGTCGCCGTCCGCCGTGATCAACTTCCGGCGGCCGTCGAACGAGATGTCGCCGGGGGTGGTCGTCCAGACGATCGAAAGGTCGTCGGTGTCCTCCACGAGCTCGGGCTCACCGCCCGACGATCGCACCCGGTAGCGGCGGCTCGGGGCGTCCCACTCCTCTCCGCCCGGCTTCCAGGAGAAGTAGATCCAGTCGCCGTCGTCGCTGAAGCGCATCCCCGACGGCGCGGACCCGACGTGCTCCGGCCCGCGCATGATGTTGCGGATCGAAAGCTCGAAGTCCTGACCGCGGGCCGCCTCCGGCACGAAGTCCGCGGTCTGTTGCGCGGCGAGCGTCGGGGCCGCCAGCAGAGCCAGCGCGATCCCACCACCGAACCATCCCCGAACACCTCTGCCCCGAACCGTCTCGATCATCGTCCGCATCGTCTGCCCCTTCTCACAGCTGAGTGTTACCGAGACGGCTCTGCGCCATCCCGTCGGTCCTGCGTCAATCCCCGAAGGAGATCCCCATCGAGCGCGCGGTGTTGACCATCTCCCCCTCGGGCTCGACGAACTTCATCTCGGCGACCGCCTCCTCGAGGGGGACCGGTACCACGTCCGGTGGGTCGAGCGCGACCATGCACCCGGACACCCCCTGGTCGATCAGACCGACCGCGGCGGCCCCGAAGCGGAGGGCGAGCGCCTTGTCGTAGGCGACCGGCTCCCCGCCCCGCTGCAGATGCCCCAGGACGAGGGCGCGCGTCTCCTTTCCGGTTCGCTCGCGGATCTCGTGCGCCAGCCGTTCGGCGATCCCGCCGTAGCGCGGCATCCCGTCGACCGGCTCCTTCTCCAGGAAGACCGCGTCGTGGTTCTGCTCCTTGGCACCCTCCGCCACGACCACGATCGCGAAGCCGTTCTCCCCATCGTACCGGCTCTCGATCTTCTCGCACACCTTCTCGAGGGAGTACGGGATCTCGGGGATGAGGATCACGTCCGCCGTCGCGGCCACCCCGGCGAAGAGGGCGATCCACCCGGCGTCTCGTCCCATCAGCTCGACGACCATCACGCGCCGGTGGGATTCGGCCGTGGAGTGGAGCCGACCGAGGGCGTCGGTGGCGACCTGCACCGCCGTGTGGAAGCCGAAGGTCACCACGGTCGAGGCGAGGTCGTTGTCGATCGTCTTCGGCACGCCGATCACGCGCAGGCCGCGGCGCTCGAGCTCTGCCGCGATCCGGAGCGACCCGTCGCCGCCGACCGCGATCAGGGCGTCGATCCCCTCGTCCCGAAAGCGCTGCACGAGTTCGTCGCCCCGGTCGATCTTCTCGACGGACCCGTCGGGCTGGACGACCGGGAAGTCGAGGGGGTTTCCACGGTTCGTCGTCCCGAGGATCGTGCCGCCCAGATGGGTGATGCCGCGAACGGCCTGTCGGTCGAGCGGGATCAGTCCGTCGGGGTCGTCGTTGAGGATCCCCTCGTATCCCCGTCGAATGCCGACGACCTCCCACCCTTTCCGCTCGGCGGCGAGGACGACGGCACGAATGACGGCGTTGAGCCCGGGGGCGTCGCCGCCCCCCGTATTTATGGCGATGCGCATGGAGTCGCTGCGTGTTCTGGTGTTCGGAGAAGGGCTGAAATGCGAAAACGGTGCCCGACCCGCAATGGGTCGGACACCGCGGAATGTAGCGCGTGACGCGCGCTAATTCAGAAGGTCCATCGTACCGTCAATGTACCGCTGAATCCTCGGACCCCGCGCCGCACTCCATCGGCGCCGTCGATCCGCCCGGTCAGGTACTGTACGGCCGGGAAGACGTCGTAGAAGCCGAAGACCCGCACGGGGAAGTCGAGTCCCGCGCCGAGCATCCACCCGGAGCCCGCCGCATTGCCGTCGACCTCCTCGCGATCCTGCACGCGCAGATCGACGGTCGGCCGCACGCGGTAGCGGGAGCCGACCGGGACCGAACCCTGCACCCGGGCGATCGCCAGATTCTGGGAGGCGGTGGTCAGGATGGTGTCCCCGACGACGGCACCGTTCCCGTCGATGAGATCCAGGAAGAGGTCGCCGTTCTCCCTCCAGACGTTCGCGGCGTACATCGACCAGGTGGTCGAGCCCGCGCGGAAGGCGTAGGCCAGATCGGCCGAGACGCGGGCACCGGCCTGGAAGAGGTTCCGCCCGTCGACCTGATCGTCGGAGAAGTTCTGCCACGTCACCCCCGCGGAGAGGGTGCCCGACTCGCCCACGGCGCGATCCACGCCCGCGCGGATCCGCATCTCGTTCCCCGGCTGGTACCCGATGGCCGAGTCCGCCACCGGCTCGAACTCTCCCTGCATGCGGTACGACGCTCCCAGCCCCAGGCCCCACTCCCCGACCCGCGTCGCCGTCGCGATCCCGGTCGTCATCCCGAGGCCGATCCCGAAGGTCGTCTCGCGGAAGCCGAGCAGGTCCGAGGAGAGCACGGAGGCCACGACACCCTCTTCGGAGTCGTGCGAGGAATTACCGCTCGGGAGGTTGAGGGCGACGGTGAGGTTGGCCCATTCGCTGGCGCGGTAGGAGACGCGGACGCGCGAGTCGACGAGCCCGGCGAGTTCGAAGACCGTCCCGTCCTGCTCGACCTGGCCCCTTCCGACGGCGGAGTAGACGTCGACGGCCACTGCATCGGTCGCCTGAAGTCGGTACGCCACGGGGAAGAGGACGATGTTCGCGACCTCGGCCCCCACGCCGTCGTCGAAGGTGTAGCCGAGGAAGTGGCTCTCGACCGCCAGCGACTGACGCTGCTGCCCAAAGAGCGAGGCGGGAGCGAGCAGGGTGAGGGCGAAGACGACGACCCCGGTCCGCACGGAGCGGGTCACCGTCCGCCTCCCGGCCGCGGAATCGTGATGCGGACCCGCGCCGTCGCGGGCTCCGGACGCCCTTCGTTTCCGCCCGCCTCCTGGACCGGCTGCCGGTCGTTCCCGACCTGCGTGTTGCCGCCCCCGTCGTTGGTCGTGGTCCCGAGGTCGATCTGGCCTCCCGTCGGGTTGGGGTTCACCCCCTGCGTGACGTTGGTCAGCGTCGAGCCGACACCCGTCGCCACCGCCGACTCCGGCGGCGCTCCGACCGGCCCTCCGGCCAGCTCGGTCGAGGCCTGTGAGGCGATCTGGCTGGTCGAGGTCTGGGCGGCGTCCTGCAGGTCGGCCGCCTCCGCGTTCTGCGTCTGCGCCGCCGCGAACCCGGGGTCGAGCTCGATCGCCTGCCCGAAGGCGGCGTTCGCCGCGTCGTAGTCGCCGCGGTCGAGCGCCTGCAGCCCCTCTCCGTAGGCGAGGAAGGCGAAGAGGTTGTCCGAGCGGTTCTCGTCGATCGCCTGCCGCTCGGCGGGTGTGAGCTCCACCCCGAGGACGTCGAGGATCTGGAAGACCGCCGCCTTCTCGAGGTCGAAGATCGCCTCGAGCTGCTCCTCGTCGGCGATCTCCCCGGCGGCCGCGCCGCGCACGGTGTTCAGGACGTTCCCGTCGAGGCGAATGCCGTCGGTCCCGGTCGTCGTCAGCGCGCCCTGAACGATGTGCTCGGCCTGGAGCAGGCGTCCGGCTCGTGCGCCGGTCGCCTCGTCCGCGAGCCCCGCCTCCGTCAGCGCGATCTCGTCCAGGAGCGCCTGGATCCGGGTCCGCTCGAGCACGGTCAGCGCGTTCGTGACCGAGAGGTCCGTGATCATCATGTCCGCCAGCGCGAGCGTCAGCGGCTCGAGCTCCGGGCGATCGCCGATCAGGCGGAAGGGGAGGACCCCGATCGACCGGGGCGCGGGCTCGGCGGTGGCCAGCTCGTTCTCCGCCTCGATCGCCGCGCGGGCCGCCGCCTGCAGCTCCTGACGGACGATCAGCTGCAGACGGGAGCGGATGTCGTCCAGGAGCGGCCCCGACCGACCGGTGGACAGGTACTGCTGATAGGAGGACCGCGCAGCGGCCCACTCCTCGAGCCCCTCGTTCGCGAGCCCCAGGTAGAGCCACGCTGCGCCCCGCGCCTCCTCGGTCTCCGTGACCTGGGCCAGAACGTCCCGGGACTCCTCGAACCGATCGGCCTTGTAGTAGGCGATCCCGAGGCGGGTCGCGGAGCGCACGTCCGAGGGGTCCGCGGTGAGGGCGCTCTCCAGCTGCGGGATGTCGGAGGGCTCCGCGTCGGGGATCCTCTTCGCGCACCCGCCGACGAGAAGAAGGCACACGACGAGGAGCAGACGGGTCGATCGGGGGGGGAGAAGCATGGAAGAAACCTTTGGCACCCGTTCAGAGGAACCCGTAATTTAGGTGGGTGCAGGAGGTCGCGGCAAAAGAAAAATTTGGCCTCCCCGCTTCATTTCATGGAGGTTCGCGCGTGCGAACTCATCGAAGGTTCGGCGCCCTGTTCGGGGTTGCCGCAGCGGTACTCGTGTCCCTTCCGAGTGCCGCTCAGTCCGATTCCGAGGATCTCCCCACCGTGGCGGTCATGGACCTCACCGGGATGATCCTGGGAGAGGACGCCGCGAGTTCGGCCGCGCTCGGGAAGGCCGTCTCGGTCATGCTGATCACCGAGATGCAGGGGCGCCCCGGCCTGCGCATGGTCGAGCGGCAGGAGCTCCGGAAGCTGATCGAGGAGCAGGCGCTCGCCGTCTCCGGGATGGTCGACGACGACACCGCCATCGAGATCGGGCAGCTCCTCGGCGCGGGTTACATGGTGTGGGGCGGTGCGACGCTGGTCGGCCCGACGCTGCGCCTCGATCTGCGGATGGTGGACGTGGAGACCGGAGAGGTGGAGCCGGTGCTGAAGCTGAGTGATCCGCCCGAGGAGCTCCTCGACATGCTGGTGCGGGCCGGCGACGCCTTCACCGAGAGCCTCGAGCTGGTGACGCCGTCGGAGCGCGAGGCGCTCGAGGAGATCCCGGCGATGGCGACGATCGAGTTCTCCCGCGGCGTCGACTACGAGGACAAGGGCGACATCGAGGCCGCGATCGAGCGGTACCAGGCGGCGCTCGAGATTCACCCCACGCACCGGGACGCCCGGCGCGCACTCGACCGACTGCGGAGCGCAGGAGAGGACCGATGAGCACTCCCGTCACGATGCGCCGCCCCCTCCCCGTGCGGAGGCTCGCCCTCCCGACCGTCCTCCCCATCGCACTCGTGGTGGCCGGTGGGCTCGCCCTCCCGGGGGCGCTGCGGGCGCAGGAGATCACCTTCGAGAGCGAACTCCCGCGGACCCTCGTCTTCATCGCGGAGGACGGGCGGGCGGACATCGCCTCGCGTGAGCTCTCCTCCTTCCTTCGCGAGGCGGGCTTCCCCCTCGTCGACCCCGCGCTCGCGCAGACGGCCGCGCAGCGGGACCTCGTCCGCGACGCGCTCGACGGCGACGAACAGGCGGCGGTCGAGCTCGGGAGGGACTTCGGCGCGCAGCTCCTGATCCTCGGGACCTCCGAGTTCGCCACGCGGCCCGACCCGCTGACCGGCTCGCTGGTCACCGGCACGAGCG
>JANQLR010000012.1 GCA_028280525.1 Longimicrobiales bacterium | reverse complement strand
GGAGGGGCGCAGGCGCCCTTCAACCTCCGCGCTCTGATGCAGAAGCGCGGGACGATCATCGGTACCGTCCTGCGTTCCCGACCGTGGCGGGAGAAGGAGATGCTGACGAACGCCTTCATCGAACGGGCGCTCCCGGGTGTCCGTTCGGGTGTGCTCCGCCCGGTAATCGACCGGACCTTCTCTCCCTCGGAGGCCGGGGCGGCGCACGAGCACATGTCGTCCAACCTCAACTTCGGGAAGCTGCTCATCGTCTGGTGAGCGCCCCGCGCACGCTTCAGGAGTCCCCTTGGTGAGTACCCTCCGCTTCGTCGCCACCCTCTTCCTGGCCGCACTTCTCCTCTCCGCGCCCGCTGCGGCGCAGACGACCTCTCCCCCCGCCTCGGACACCCGGATCCTGGAGATCATCGACGGCGTGTCGGCGGACCGGATCGAGGCCGACATCCGCACCCTCGCCGACTTCGGCACACGGAACACCTTCTCCGACACCCTCTCCACGACGCGAGGCATCGGGGCGGCGCGCCGCTGGATCTTCGACGAGTTCGAGAAGATCTCCGAGGAGTGTGGCGGATGCCTGGAGGTCTTCTACGACGCGGCCGAAGTCTTCGCCGGTGGGCGGGTGCCGGAGGACACCTGGGTGGTGAACGTGGTCGCCGTGCTCCGCGGCACCGACCACCCGGACCGGTACGTCATCATGAGCGGGGACATCGACTCCCGCGCCTCGAATACGATGGACGCCGAGACCGACGCGCCGGGCGCGAACGACAACGCCTCCGGGATGGCCGGAACGCTCGAGGCGGCGCGCGTCCTCACGCAGATGGGGCCGTTCTCCTCGAGCGTCGCCTTCGTCGGCCTCTCCGGGGAGGAGCAGGGGCTGCACGGCGGTCGCGGGCTCGCGCAGCGCGCCACGAACCAGGGGTGGGAGATCACGGCGGTCCTGAACAACGACATGATCGGCAACAGCCGCGGCATCGACGGCGTGGTCGACAACACCACCTTCCGCGTCTTCTCGGAGGCGGTCCCCGTGCCCGACTACCAGCCCGATCGCTGGAGCTACCGAACGCTCGGCGGAGAGGTGGACGGCCCCTCGCGTCAGATCGCGCGCTACGTGCACCGGATCGTCGACGAGTACTTCCTGAACCTTCGGGCGATCATGATCTACCGCCTGGATCGCTTCGGCCGCGGGGGGCACCACACCCCCTTCAACAACGCCGGCTTCCCGGGCGTGCGAATCATGGAGACGCACGAGAACTACATCTGGCAGCACCAGGACATCCGCACCGAGAACGGGATCGCCTACGGGGACGTCGTCGAGAACGTCGACTTCGACTACGCGAAGAAGCTGACCGCGGCGAACGCCGCCGTCCTCGCCTCCCTCGCCTGGGCACCGCCGCCCCCGCCGCAGGTCCGGATCGCCGGGGCGGTCCAGCCGTCGACGACCCTCGCCTGGGATCGCGTCGAGTCGCCGAACGTCGCCGGGTACAAGGTCTACTGGCGCGACACGACCTCGCCGCAGTGGCAGTGGTCTCGCTGGGTCGGGGACGTCGACCAGTACACCCTCGAGAACATCGTCATCGACAACTACCTCTTCGGCGTGGCGGCCGTCTCGCCGGACGGGCACGAGTCGCCGGTGGTCTTTCCGACGCGGCAGTTCCGGCCGGGGCGGTAGCGGGGGGAGGCCGGAACCGGCCGGTCCCGTCAGTCCCGCCGGACGGCCCGGAGTGCTCGCGCGATCGCACTGCGTCGCGGCCGGCGGGCGAGCAGCTCCCCGAGGAGTTCCGGGGCGTGCTCGTCCAGCCGGCGTGTGACCCAGTACCCGGTTGCGTAGAGTCGGAGCAGCGACTCGTGGTCCTCGGGCCTCACCCTTCGGTAGGCACGGCGGTCGGTTTCACCGGGGTCGGCGTGGGCGAGCGATCGGGTCGATGCGCGGATGGTCTCGCTGCCGGCCAGATGGTCGACGGCACGCATGGCGACGCCTTCGTTGAGCCAGGCTGGCAAACGCAGGTGCGCCGTGCAGGCGTGGGTGAGTTCGTGGCAGGCGAGGTGAAGCACCTTCTCGGCCAGGTCGGGGACTGGCTCGAAGAGTCGCTCACCGATCGATGAGCGCGACTTCGCCAGCTGATCGACGGACTTCACCGCGACGGCTGGGCGGCCCTTCCAGGCTACCGTCCACCCACCCGCGAGGTCGAACGTCCTCTCCACGCGGCCTCGCCACAGGGGCCGAGCCATTCGAAGGAGGAGCCGCGCCCTTCGTGGGGTCGAGTGGGCGAGGAAGCCCTCCCAGTCGGTCAGGACGTACATCCGGCACCCGTTGGGGATCGACAGACCCCAACGCTCTCCGACGACCCGGGCCGACCGCCGTGCCGCTGCAGCCAGGATTCGGGCCGAGTCCTCCTCCCCCGCGGGGAAGAAGACGGGCGGACCGTCCGTGTCCAGTCGTCGGAGGTCGGACGATGCGGTCACACCCACCACCGGTGGCGAGCGACGCGGCCGGGTCCCCCTCTCGGGGTGCCGCGACGGCCCCGCCTCACCGTAGCCCCAGCGCCCCCTCCACCACCCGCGTCTGCGCCGCGAGGTGCACGCTCGGCTTCCCCTCCGCCGGGCTCGCCCGGTCGGGGCGCGACACGTGGCGCAGCGCGATCTCGCGCGGCAGCGCTCCTCTCAGCCTAGGCACCACGAAGGTCAGCGCACCCATGTTGCGCGGCTCCTCCTGCGCCCAGACGACCTCGCGCAGGTTGGGGTAGCGCGCGACGACTTCGGCGACCTCGGCCTTCGGGAAGGGATAGAGCTGCTCGATCCGTCCCACGGCCACGCTCGTGGCTTCGTCGCGACGCTTCGACCCCTGGATGTCGTAGTAGACCTTCCCGGAACAGAGGACGAGGCGGGTGATCTCCTCCCGGCGATCCGCGGTGTCGGGATCGTCGAGCACGGGGTGGAAGCGGCCCTCCACCAGCTCCGAGGCGAGCGAACTCGCAGCGGGGAGCCGGAGCAGGCTCTTGGGCGTCATGACGATCTTGGCCCGTTCGGGACGGGCGTGCGACTGACGGCGGAGCATGTGGAAGTACTGCGCCGGGGTCGAGGGGTAGACGACCCGCATGTTGTCCTCGGCGCAGAGCTGCAGGAAGCGCCCCAGGCGCGCCGACGAGTGCTCGGGGCCCTGACCCTCGTAGCCGTGGGGGAGGAGGAGGGTGAGGTTCGATACCTGCCCCCACTTCTGCAGCCCGGCCGCGATGAACTGGTCGATCGCGACCTGCGCCACATTCACGAAGTCACCGAACTGCCCCTCCCAGAGCACGAGGTCGTGCTTCGAGGCGACGGAGTAGCCGTACTCGAAGCCCATGACGGCGGCTTCGGTGAGCGGCGAGTTGAAGACCTCGAGGCGGCCCCCCTCCACGGTCGACAGCGGGGTGTGAACCTGACCGGTCTCGGCGTCGTGCAGGACGAGGTGCCGGTGGGAGAAGGTCCCGCGCTGTGCATCCTGACCGGTGAGCCGCACGACGACGCCCTCCTCGAGGAGGGAGCCGAAGGCGAGCGCCTCCGCGTACGCCCAGTCGAGCTTCGTATCCACCTCGAAGCCGTCCATCCGCCGCTTGAGCTGCCGGAGGAGCTTGGGGTGGATGGTGAAGCCCTCGGGGACGCTGACCGTCGCGGCGTTGATCCGCTGCAGCGTCTCGAGCGGGACCGCGGTCTCGGGGTCGACGACCTCCTCGTGGACCTTCGCGTCCGGCGCGTCGGGATCGATCGGCGGACGCGCCTTCACGGTGTCCTGCGCGGCACGGAATCGGTCGATCGCCTGCTGCCAGAGTGCGTCCGCGGTCTCCTCGGTCGCGAGGCCCTTCCGGATCTGACGCTCCTTCATGAGCGTCCACGCGGTCGGGTGCGCGGAGATCCTCTTGTAGAGCTCGGGCGAGGTGTACGCCGGCTCGTCCCCCTCGTTGTGCCCGTGCCGGCGGTAGCCGATGAGGTCGATGACGATGTCGTCGTGGTACTCGGCCCGGTACGCCATCGCGAGGCGCACCGCCGCCATGCACGCCTCGGGGTGGTCGGCGTTCACATGGATGATCGGGAAGTCGTACCCCTTCGCGAGGTCCGAGGAGTAGCGGGTCGAACGACCCTCTTCCGGCGTCGTGGTGAAGCCGATCTGGTTGTTGCAGATGATGTGGATCGCACCGCCCACGTGGTAGCCGTCGAGGCGCGCCATGTTGAGCGTCTCGGCGACCACGCCCTCGGCGGCGAAGGCGGCGTCCCCGTGGATCATGATCGGGACGACGGCGTCCAGCTCCTGCGTGTTCTCGTCGCCCTCCTGGAACTGCCACGCCCGCGCCATCCCGGAGATGACGGGGTTCACGTACTCGAGGTGGCTCGGGTTCGGGGCGAGGACGACCTCGATCTCCTCCCCATTCCGGAGGCGGTAGGTCGACTCGGCGCCGTGGTGGTACTTCACGTCGCCCGAGCCGGGGACGTGGAGAGCACCCTCGGCGTTCCCGACCCCCTCGAACTCGGCGATCAGGTCCTCGTACGACACTCCGAGGATGTGGGTGAGGACGTTGATGCGACCGCGGTGCGCCATCCCGATGACGGCCTTCTTCCCGCCGGTCTTCGCCGCCTCCTCCAGCACGGTGTCGAGCATGGGGACGAGCAGGTCGTTCCCCTCCAGGCTGAAGCGCTTCTGTCCGAGGTAGGTGCGGTGGAGGAACTGCTCGAGCCCCTCGACGTACGTCAGCCGCTCGAAGAGCCAGCGACGATCGTCGTCGGTCAGGCTCCCCTCGTGAATGCCCTTCTCGGTGTACTCCCAGAGCCACCGGACCTTCGCCGGATCCTCGAGATGCTCGAACTCGTAGCCGATCCAGCGGGAGTAGGTGTGCTGCAGCCGCAGGAGCGCCCCGGCGACCGTCTCGCCCTCCTCGGCCCCGTCCATGATGAAGAAGGCGGGGATCCGGTCGAGCTCGTCCATCCGCATCCCGAAGAAGGACGGGTCGAGCTGCGGGTGGCCGGGTGCGTCGGACCCGAGCGGGTCGATCTGGGCGAGCATGTGCCCGTGATCGCGGTACGCCTGCACGAGCGAGGTCGCGCGCGCGACCATCGGCACGAGCCAGCGGAGCCGGTCGAGTTCGGCCTGGGTCGCGGCCTGCGCGGCCGGGCCGGCCGGGTCGGGCTGGGCGAGCGGTGGGGCCGTCGCAGCGGCGGCGGGCGCCGCGCTCGGGGCGGCACCTGCGGACGGCGGCGGGGTCGGTCCTTCGAGCGTCTCCGGAACGAGGAGGCCGGAGGCGCTCGTCGCCTCGGGGCCCCGGGTGAAGAAGCTGCGCCACTCCTCGGGCACGGCTTCGGGGTTCTTGGCGTACTCCTCGTACAGGAGCTGTGCGTAGGCGGCGTTCTGGTAGTCGAAGGCCTGATCGCTCATGGGGCCCGGAGTCCGGATCACGGGGGTGGCGGGAGGCCGCATGGCGCCCCGCCGCGACAACAGAGGAAAGCTATGGATTTTCGGACGGAGAGGGAGGTTTGGTGAGCGGGTCGGCGACCGGAAGAGATGGCGTCCGGCGACGGACGGAAGGCGTCGGAGAGTTCGCCGGACCGGCGCTCCGGCTCGACGGCGACGGGTGGGCGGCGGGCGGCGAGATCCCCCGCGGAGCCTCCCGTCTGGTGGCCGCGGTGACGACGCCCGGCCCGCGGCGCGATCACGACTTCGCCCTCTTCGGCTCGGCGCCCACGCGGGAGGTCCTGCCCCGCTGGATGGCGCTCGCCGCCCAGCCGGGGGTGGCCGGGGTGGTGCACGCACGGCAGGTCCACGAGGCCGCCGTCCTGCTGCATCGCGATCCCGGTCCGGGACTCCACCTGGTCGGGGAGGCCGACGGACACCTGACGCGGACGCCGGGGCTCCTCCTGACCGTCTCGATCGCCGACTGCGTTCCCGTCTTCCTCGTCGACCTCCGCACCGGAGGGCTGGGCCTCCTGCACTCCGGGTGGCGAAGCAGCGCGGCGGGGATCCTCGAGCGGGGGATCGAGCGACTCGTCTCCGCCTTCGGCACCGCTCCGGAGGAGCTCGTCGTGCACTTCGGCCCCTCGATCAGCGGGGAGCGCTACGAGGTGGGGCCAGAGGTCTTCGAGGCGCTGGGGGAGGAGGTCCCCGACGGCCCCACCCCGATCGACCTTCGGGAGGTGCTGGCGCGGCGGGCGATCGCGGCGGGCGTGCCCGCGTCGCACATCTCCGTCTCCACGCACTGCACCCTCGCCGGCGACGCCGACCTCTTCTCGCACCGCGGTGGGGATGCAGGCCGTCAGATCGCCGTCCTCGGGTGGCTCGATGGCGGGGCCGCCGGATGAGGGTCGACTTCGGAGTCGGGCTGTGCGGCGCCTGCCGCTGGCGCCGAACGATCGAGAGCGGGAAGGGCTCCACCTTCCACCTCTGCGAGCGCTCGAAGATCGATGCCTCCCTCCCGAAGTACCCCCGCCTTCCCGTCTGGATGTGCCACGGCTTCGAGCCGACGACCGGCGTGGGCGGTCACGGCGACCCGGGGTCCGGGGAGACGCCGGGGGCGGGCGAGGGCCGGGCGGCGCCCGGGGAGGCGGCGGAGGCCGACGAGGCGTAGACTCGGGTCGTCCTGCCTCCCAAACCCCCCTGCCGACATGTCCGAGCCCGTCTACATCGCCGAAGCCGTCGTCCGAAAGGTCGAGGGCGTCACCCGCCGCGCGACGCTCGCGGACGGCACCGCAGTCACGATGGGGGTGCACGGCCCGATCAAGTCCGCCTTCGGCCTCGACGAGGCGCCGGATCACCCCCTTCCGGTCGACTTCCTGGTCGCGGCGGCGGCCACCTGACTACTCGGGACTCTCAACGGCGCACTGGAGGTGCGCGGGGTTTCGATTCCGCCGGACCGGATGGTGGCGGTGGCCAAGGGCGTCAACGAGATGCGCGACCGGATCCCGGTCCTCACCCGCATCGAGGTGGCGTACACGATCGACGTGGGCGACGCCGACCGCGCGGTCGTCGACCGTGCGCTGTCGCGACACGTCGACAAGTGCCCGACGGCGCAGTCGCTGAAGGGCGCGGTGGAGGTGAGCTGGACGGCGGAGATCCGGACGGAGGGGAAGCCGGTCGAAGGGTGAGCGGGTCGGTCCCGCACGGCCGAGCGGCGTCGGGGAGCCTGCGCGGGGATGCTCGGGTGACCGCCGCGGGGCGGCTGGAATCCCGCGGACGACGCTACGGCCCGTCGAGCCGGACCCGATGCGCCCCCCGGGCGACGAGGCGCTGGGCCATCTCCGGGTGGCAGGTGAAGAAGAAGATCTGCCGGTCCTGCGCGATCTCGGCGAGGAGGTCGAGGCCGGCCTCGCGCCGGTCCGCATCCCAGTTCACGAGCAGCTCGTCGAGGAAGAGGGGGAGGCGTTCGCCCGCCCGATCGAGGTGGTCGAGGATGGCGAGCCGAAGGGCGAGGTAGATCTGCTCGCGCGTCCCGGTGGATAGAGGTGCCTCGACCTCGAGGGGCGCTGGGGTCGCCGGCCCGCGCACGCGGAAGGCCCGGCCGTCGGCACCACCCAGCAGAAGCCGGTCGTAGCGGCCCTCGGTCAGGCGGCCGAGGAAGCTCCCCGCACGCCGCAGGAGGGCGGGCTGGTTCTCTTCGCGCAGGATCCGCTCGGCGTCGCGCAGGAGTCGACTGAGCACCCAGAGGCGGTCCCGGCGTCGTACCCGGCGCTCGCGCTCTTCGTCCAGCTCGCGGAGCTCCCCGTCCAGGTCGTCGACGAGGACGCGATCGGAGAGGTGATCGACCTCCGTCTCGAGCGCCCGAACCCGCCCCTGCAACTCCTCGATCTCGTCGGAGAGCGTCTCCTCCGTCGCCTTCTGCCGTGCGACCGCGTCCGGATCGACCGCCCAGTCCTCTCCCTCCGCCTCGGCGAGATCGATGCGCCGCCGGATCTCCTCGAGGTCGGGGTGAGTGCGCTCCAGCTCGTCGGCGAGCTGATGGGCTCGGTCGCGGGCTCGGATCCGGGTGATGGCGACCTCGAGCCCCGTCTCCTCGTCGCCCCCGCCGAGCTCCCGGAGGGTTGCCCGCAACCGCTCGATCCGTTCGACCGTGCGACGTCGCGCGTCGTGGGCCTCCCCCAACCGCTCCGCAATGCGAGCCGTCTCGCGCGTTCCGGCCGAGGCCCCCTCTCGCCGGGCGTGAGCACCCCGGAGGAGTTCGGGGAGGTCGTGCGCGAGCCCCTCCGGATCGGTGGGGAGACCCTCCTCGAGCGCGGCGAGCTCGGCCGCGTCGGCCGCGAGCCGGCCCAGCTCCTGGCTCAGCCGCTCGATCTCCTCGCGACGGTCCCAGTCGTCTCGCAGCCACTCCTGGAAGCGGAGGAGTTCGGCAGGGAGTTCGGCGTACAGCCGTTCCGCGTCGACATCGTCCATCACCGGGGCGAGGAGCTGCTCGAGCTCCTCCGCGGCTTCGTCCCGCTCCAGGATCCGCGACCCTCGGGCCTTCTCGGCGCGCTCCCGGGTCGCCTGACGCTCCACGGCGATGCGCTCGCGTCGGGCGCGCCACTCGCGGTCGCTCAGGAAACGGGCGGCGGCGACCCCCGTGAAGAGGGCGCCCAGCGCGAGGAGCGTCGTGTTTCGATCGACGAGCACCC
>JANQLR010000391.1 GCA_028280525.1 Longimicrobiales bacterium | reverse complement strand
GCGGGGCCGGAGCGTCGGGGCGGGTGGCGGAGATCGCACTGGAGCTGCTCGGCGGCGCCGAGGGCGCGGAGGCCCGCCGGTGAGGACCGGGTGGAAGTTCGGGATGGCCGGCGTCCTGGGACACGGACTGGTCGGGGGGCTCTTCGCCACGACCCGGGTCCGAAAGGAGGGCCACGAACGGGTCGCGGAGCTCCGGGAGGCGGGGAAGCCGATCCTCTTCGTCCTCTGGCACGGCCACCTTCTCCCCCTCGTCTACCACCATCAGCAGGAGGGGGTCTGCGTCCTCGTCAGCGAGCACGCGGACGGCGAGTACATCGCGCGGGTCCTGCACCGCTACGGCTTCACCACCGCCCGGGGCTCCTCGACGCGCGGGGGGTCGAAGGGGCTGCGCGGACTCGTGCGCGCGGTGCGCGAGGGGCGCGACATCGCGATCACCCCGGATGGGCCCCGCGGGCCGGCGCGGGTCGTGAAGCCCGGAGCTCTCGTGGCGGCACAGCTGACGGGCGCGGTGATCCTCCCGGTCGGGATGGGGTCGGAGGGGGCGTGGGCCTTCGACTCGTGGGACCGCTTCCAGGTGCCGAAGCCGCTCTCCCGTCTGGGCATCGCCTACGGGGAGCCGATGACGATCCCGCGCGAAGCGACGGCGGAGGAGCTCGAGGGGTGGGCCGACCGAGTGGGTGCCGAGCTCGACCGTCTCACGGAGGTCGCCGAGACGCTCGCCCGCGGCGAGGGGGCGACGGAGCGGTGAAGGGGGGCCGGGAGGTGTGGGTCCGCGAGCTGTGGCGCGGCGGGCACGGGCCGCTCGGTGCCGCGATTCGGCTCGGCCTCCTCCCCCTCGAGTGGACCTTCCGCGTGGGCGTGGCGTTCCGGACGCGGAAGTACGAGGCCGCGTCGCCCCCGATCGAGCGGGCCCCGATCCCCGTCCTCTCGGTCGGGAATCTCTCGGTGGGCGGGACGGGAAAGACCCCGATCGCGAGCTGGGTCGTCCGCGCCCTCGAGGCCTCGGGCCGGCGGGTGGCCGTCGTTGCGCGGGGGTACGGCGCGGACGAGATCGCACTGCACCGCCTGTGGACGCCCGAGGCGATCGTGGTCGCCGACCCGGATCGGGTCGCCGGCGTGCGGGAGGCGGCGCGGCGCGGGGCGGAGGTGGCGGTCCTCGACGACGGCTTCCAGCACCGCCGACTCGGACGGGACTTCGATCTGGTCGCCGTGTCGGCGGAGCAGGGGCTCCCTGGAGCGCTCCTCCCGCGCGGGCCCTTTCGGGAAGGCGGTCGCGCGCTGCGCCGGGCCGACGCGGTGGTCGTGACGCGGAAGTCGGCTCCGCCGGAGGCCGCCCGGGCGATCGAGGAGCGAGTCCAGCGGCTGGCCCCCTCGGCGCTCACGGCGCGGATGCACCTGGCGGGGGCCGACCTGGTGACCCTCGAGGGGAGGCCGGCGGAGCGGCCGTCGAGCGCCGCGCGCGTGGTGACCGCGGTGGCGGCGCCGGAGGAGGTGGTCCGCTCGGTCGAGGCGACGGGTACGACGGTCGAGGGACTCCGCGCCTTCCCCGACCACCACGACTTCACGGACCACGACATCGAGCGGGCGCTGGAGGGGTGGCGAGGGCCGGTCGTGGTCACCGAGAAGGATGCGGTGAAGCTCCGCATGCTGACCGCCGCGCGGGCGGCGGACGTGCGTGTCCTCCGTCAGCGGGTTGAGGTCGAGTCCGGGGGGGACGCCCTCCTCGAGCGGGCGCTCGAGGTCGCTACGGCGCGGACGGAGGGCGCGCGATGACGCCCGCCTCGCCGGCGACCCGGCTCTCGGCGACGGTGGATGTGGTGGTCGTCGGTTCCGGCATCGCGGGGCTGACCTTCGCCCTGCGCGCCGCCGAGCACGCTTCGGTCCTGATCGTCACCAAGAAGAACCGCGCCCAGTCGAACACGAACTACGCCCGTGGAGGGATCGCGGCGGTGGTCGGCGACGACGACCACGCGGAGCTTCACCTGCACGACACCCTCCGCGCCGGCGCCGGGCTCTGCCACAAGGGTGTCGTGCAGGAGGTGGTCCGGGAGGGCCGCGCCGCCGTCGAGGCGCTCGCGGCGTGGGGCACCGACTTCGCCCGCGACGACGGCAGGTGGTCGCTCGGGCGCGAGGGGGGTCACTCCCGGCGCCGGATCGTGCACGCGGGCGACCGCACGGGCCGCGCGATCGAATCCGCGCTCCTCGCGGCGATCGAGGCGGCACCGAACGTCACCCTGGTCGAGGACCTCCTCGTCGTCGACCTCTGGACCGAGGTGGAGGGGCCCGCGCGGGTCTGTCGCGGGATCCATGGGGTGCGGCGGCACTCGGGGGAGAGGGTTCGGGTCTCGGCCCACGCCGTCTTCCTGGCGAGCGGGGGGTGCGGGCAGGTCTACGAACACACGACGAACCCGGCGATCGCCACCGGGGACGGGGTCGCGATGGCGCACCGGGCCGGCGCCGTGATCGCGAACATGGAATTCATCCAGTTTCACCCGACCGCCCTCTACCCGACCGAGGATCCGGCCTTCCTGATCTCGGAGGCGGTCCGGGGCGAGGGCGGCGTGCTGCGTCGTCTCGACGGAGTGGAGGTCGTGCGCGACCACACCCTCGGCTCGCTCGCGCCCCGCGACGTGGTGGCGCGGGCCATCG
>JANQLR010000358.1 GCA_028280525.1 Longimicrobiales bacterium | reverse complement strand
GGGGGACCCGGGAAGTTGGCGGGCCGGGAGGGGCGCGTTACCCTCTCGCCAGACGGCGGCCCACCCCCGGGCGACCCGTGAAGCTACAGCCTCCCAGAGGATGACCGAAACACGCCTCACCGAGATGCGAAACCCCGCCACGGCCCGGATCGACACCCGGTCGACGCAGGAGGTCGTCGATCTGATCCAACGGGAGGACCGGCGGGTCGCCGAGGCGGTCGCGGCCGAGCGGGAGGCGATCGCACGGGCTGCCGACCTGGTCGTCGACGCCTTCGCACGCGGGGGGCGGCTGATCTACGTCGGGGCGGGGACCTCGGGCCGACTCGGCGTCCTCGACGCGGCGGAGATGCCCCCCACCTACGGCACCGACCCCGAGATGGTGCAGGGGATCATCGCCGGCGGGTACGCGGCGCTCGTCCGGGCGCAGGAGGGGGCGGAGGATCACCCGGCCGACGGGGCCTCCGCGATCGATCAGCGCGAGGTCGGAGCGGACGATTTCGTGCTCGGAATCGCGACCTCGGGCACCACGCCCTACGTGCACGGGGCGCTGGCTCGGGCGAGGGAACGGGGCGCCCGGACCGGCTTCCTCCTCTGCACCCCGCCCGCCGACGAGCTCCGCGCGGCCCACGACGTCGTCATCGCCCCGCTCGTCGGACCGGAGGTCGTGACCGGCTCGACGCGGATGAAGGCCGGCACGGCGACGAAGCTCGTCCTGAACGCGATCACCACGACGGCCATGATCCGACGCGGCAAGGTCTTCGGGAACCTGATGGTCGACCTGCAGGTGACGTGCGAGAAGCTGCACGATCGCGGGACGCGCATCCTGATGGAGACGCTGGACGTGGACTCGGGTCGCGCCGCGGAGCTCCTCGACGCCGCGGGGGGCTCGGTCAAACGGGCGATCGTGATGGGGAACCTGAGGATCGACCGGGCGGAGGCGACCCGCCGCCTCGAGGCGGCGGAGGGCCTGCTCGCCCGCGTCCTTCCCGACCTCGACCCTGCCCGGGAGACGCCCCCGTCGTGATGCGTCTGGTCGGGTTGATGTCGGGGACCTCTGCCGACGCGATCGATGCGGCGCTCGTCGCCGTGGAGGCCGGTCGCGACTGCCCCTCCGGCGGGGTGGGGGCAACCGTTCGGGTCGAGGCCTTCTTCGAGACGCCCTGGCCGGAGCCGATGCGGAGACGGATCCATGCGGCGGCAGCCGACCGCGCACCCGCCTCGGAGATCGCCCGGCTCCGCGTCGACCTCGCCGCCGGATTCGCCGAGGCCACGACGGCGCTGCTGAGGGGAGCCGGGGTGCCGGCCGAAGCCGTCGCCGCGGTCGCCTGCCACGGCCAGACCGTGGCGCACCATCCGGCGGAGGCCACGCTCCAGCTCCTCGACCCGGCGACGCTCGCGGCCCGAACGGGGATTCCCTGCATCTCCGACTTCCGCGGTGCGGACGTCGCGGCGGGCGGGGAGGGGGCGCCGCTGGTCGCGTGGCCGGATCGGATCCTCTTCGCCCACCCCTCGCGCGATCGCGCCATCGTGAACATCGGGGGGATGGCGAATGTCACGCGCGTTCCGGCGGGTGGGAACGGGGAGGCGCTCGCCTTCGACCTGGGTCCGGGGAACGTCCTCCTCGATCTGGCGGCGGAGGCCGCGACCGCCGGCGCGGAGCGGTGGGACGCCGACGGAGGGCGCGCCGCCCGCGGACGGGTCGACGAGGCGCTCCTCGCCGAGCTACTGCGCCACCCCTGGTTCGATCGCCCCCCGCCGCGCTCCACGGGTCGGGAGACCTTCGGCCCCGCACTCCTCGACGACCTCGCCTCCCGGCGCGAGCTCCGCCCGGGCGACGATTCGTCGGGGTGGGAGGACCTCCTCGCCACCCTGACCGCCTTCACCGCACGGTCGATCGCGGAGGGACTCCGCCGCTGGATCGTCCCTCTCGGGGTCGACGAGATCCTCGTTGCCGGTGGGGGGACTGCGAACCCCCAGCTGATGAGGGTGCTCGACGAAGCCGTCGCCCCGATCCCGGTCTCCGCCGACCCGGCCCTCCTCGGCGTCGACCCGGCCGCCCGCGAGGCGGTGGCCTTCGCCCTCCTCGGCTGGGCCTTCCTGACCGGCCGCCCGGGCAACCTCCCCGAGGCGACCGGCGCCGAATCTCCGGCGATCCTCGGGAGCTGGACTCCGGCCCCGGGTCGCCCGCACCCCGACTTCCGCACCCCCCCGGTCGCCGCGCCGCCCGCCTGAACATGCGCCTCCCCCTCTCCCCGCGCCGCGCCGTCCTCCTCACCGCGCTCCTCGCCATTCAGGCGGCGCTCGCGGTGACCCTCTTCACCCCCAGCCCGCACCCCGGAGGAGACAACACGGGGTACGTCGCGCTGGGCAACGCGCTCGCCAGCGGGGAGGGGTACGTGGAGACGTGGGACCCCGGTCGGCCCGCGCACACGAAGTACCCGCCGGTCTTCCCTTTCCTGATCGCCCTCCTGATCAAGCTCGGGGTCACCACCTGGGCGGGGCTCAAGGTGATTCCGCTCGCCTCCTCCGTGGTGGTCACCGGGATGACCTTCCTCTGGGCCTCGCGGCGGGTGGGGGATGGGACGGGGGCGGGGATCGCGCTCCTGACCGGGCTGTCGTGGAGTCTCCTCCTGCACGCAGGGTGGATCCTCACCGACGTCCCCTTCCTCGCCTTCACCCTGATCTCGATCTGGGCGATCGAGGCGGCGACCTCGGCGGAGGGCGAGCACCCACCGACCTGGTTCGTGGGGATCGCGGCCGCCGCCGCCCTCCTCGCCTACTTCACGCGGTCGGCGGGACTCCCGCTCGTGCTGGCGATCCTGGGATCGCTCGCACTCCGTCGCGAGTGGCGCATGACGGGGATTCTGGCCGGTGTGCTCGGTGTCCCGGCCGCGGTGTGGTTCGTGCGCGGGCTGACCGCGGGGTCGGACGAGGGGCGGTACGTCTCCGAGTTCTTCCTCGTCGACCCCTACGATCCCGCCAGGGGAACGGCCGGGGTCGGAGATTTCGCGACCCGCGTGGGGGAGAACGTCATCGCCTACGCGACCCGCTACCTCCCCGAGACCTTCGTGAGCGAGCCCGCGGTGTGGTTCACCATCCTCATCCTCACGCTCCTGATCTTCGCTGCCATCGGGTGGGGGCGAGCGGCGTGGACGACGCGGGGGCCGGCCGAACTCTTCGTTCCGCTCTACACCGGCCTCATCCTCCTGTGGCCGACCGTCTGGTCCGGGGACCGGTTCGCGCTCCCCCTCCTCCCGCTCCTCCTCCTGTACGCCGCGGTGGGGGTTCGCGACGTCGCCCGCACGGTCAAGGAGGGGATGGAGCCGTATATCCTCGCCCTCCTCCTGCTCCTCATCCTGATGCCGGAGGTCCGGTCGTGGTGGCAGGAGAGGGAGTACGTGGCGGGGTGCAACGAGGCGGTCGTTCAGAGCGGACCCTGGGCCTGCTCCGGGGGCGCGACGCTCGCCTTCGCCACCGTCGCCCACTGGGCGGGGGAACAGCTCGACCCGGAGGCAGTCGTGATCAGCCGCAAGCCGAGGATCTTCCACGCGCTCAGCGGCCTCCCGTCGAGGATCTACCCCTTCCACGACCGACCGGAGGCTCTCTTCCGAGAGGCCGGGGCCGCAGGGGCTCGGTATCTCGTCTACGACGGGATCGGCAACACCTCGCTCCGCTACCTCGCTCCGGCGCTCACCGCCTACCCGGAGAGGTTCTGCCAGGTCATGGTGGCCGGTGCCGCCAACTCGATGGAGGCGTCCTTCCTCTTCGTGATCCTCGACGACGCCGAGGTGCAGCGTCGGGAGGCGGGGCGGAGCGAGCCGAGGCGTGGCCCCGGAGTCTGCGACCGCGAGACCTTCGACACCGGTCCCATCGTCGCGCCCCCGCCTCGGTCGGAGATCCCCCTCCTCACCCGGACCGGGGACGAGTAGCGTCCGGCGCGGTCAGTCGTCGTCCTCGTCGTCCTCCGCCTCCAGGAGCGGACCGAGTTCGACCGCGGCCCCCGCGAGGAGGGCGAGCGCCATCCCGAAGACCAGGTGCTCCAGGAAGGAGTCCTCGCCGGGCTCGGTCCCCCCGATCCAGCGGCGGAGCGCGGGGAGCCGGCTCCAGGGGGCGACGGATCCCAGGAGGGTCGACAGTCCGCCCCACGGCGCGGCGAGGTACTCGATCGAGCCGTAGATCGACCCCTTGATCAGCGGGCCTCCGGGGAGCCGCGGCTCCACGAAACCGCCGAAGAGGGCGCCGCGGGCCGCACCGGAGAGGAGCCGGATGCCGAGCTGTTCGTCGAAGGTCGGTGCGTCGAGACGCCCGCGGAGAAGGGGGGCGGTCATCTCCCGGAGGAGGGTAGCCCCCGCTCCGGCGACGGCGCCCCGAGCCACCTCCTGCCAGCCGGCGTGGCGCCGCGTGGGCCATCCGCGGAGGAGCCGGACGGCGAGCGCCGCCCCACCCCCGAGGAGGAGCCGGTCGAAGATCTCCGCTCCGTCCCGGGCCTCCTCCACCTCCGCCCGCGCGGAACGTCCGCTTCTCCTGACGGGTCTCTTCGAATCGCCCGTGTCCCTTCCCTCCGAGCGGAAGGCCGCGAGCCGCTCGCCCAGGCGAGCGAGTCGATCCCGCGTGGGTTCTCTGCGCGCGGCTTCGAGGGCGTAACCGAGGCGGTACCAGGGAGTTTCGGATGAAGCGGACATCGACCGGTTCCGAGCGGGTGGGGACTGCATCAACGGTGTCGTACCGGCCGCGTCGAGACAAGCGAAGCCGGGCGGGCGGACGCCCCGGGTGGCGACGGACCGGGCTCGCACTCCTCGCCCTCCTCCTCGCAGCTGCCCCCGCCACGGGTCAGATCGCCCCGGACACACCGTGGCGTTCACTCACCTCGGCCCGCTTCATCACGACCTTCCCGGCCGGTCTCGAGCCCGAGGCCGAGCGCGCCACCCGGATCGCCGAGGCGGCGCTCGCCCGACTCGAGCTCCTCCTCGGACCCGGCCAGCCCGGGCGGATCGAGATCCTCCTGACCGACGACACCGACGCGTCGAACGGGTCGGCGCGCGTCGCGCCGTGGCGGCAGGTCGTCGTCTTCGCCCGTCCCCCCGTCGACGGCTTCGCCCTCTCCGCCTTCGACGACTGGTTCCGCCTCGTCATCACCCACGAGCTGGTGCACATCCTCCACCTCGATCGCACCGGCACACCGGGGCACCTCGTCCGGTCCCTCTTCGGCCGCGTACCGGCGTCGTGGCCGGCCTTCCCCGGATTCTCGACCCCGGGGTGGGTCATCGAGGGGCTGGCGACCTGGCTCGAGAGCCGGGAGACCGGCTCGGGGCGTGTGATCGGCACCGACTTCCGCATGCTCCTCCGCACCGCGGCGCTCGCCGGGAGCTTCGAGGACCTCGGGGCGGCGAGCGGGGACTCGCAGGCGTGGCCCGCCGGACAGCGACGGTACGTCTACGGCGCCCTCTTCTTCGACTGGCTCGCGCGCCGGTATGGCGAGGCGGCCGTGGTCGACTTCATCGACCGGGTCGCGCAGGCGTGGATCCCCTGGCGGATGGAGGCGGCGGCGAAGGGCGCCTTCGGCACCACCTTCGAGGAGGCGTGGTCGGCGTGGAGCACCGAGATCCGGGCAGAGGCGGAGACGGCGGACGACGCCCTCGGAGGGTGGACGCCGGAGGCCGTCGAGGTCGTCACCCCCGGCACGCAGTGGGCGATCCACGCACGGGCACGCGGGGAACGGGTGGGGTGGATCGAGTTCGAGGGGACGGACGACCCCCGTCTCCGCGTCCGAACGACCGGGGAGGGCGGGGGACGGGAGTGGTCGGAGCGGGTGAACGGCTTCGCGACCTTCGATCTTCTTCCGGAGGGCGGGGCGGTCGTGGCCCAGCAGGAGTTCGACGGACCGTGGCGCACCCGGACCGACCTCTGGCTCCTCTCGCCCGAGGGCGACCGCCGACGGGTGACGCGAAATGCGCGGGTCGATCACCCCTCCCTCTTCCCGGACGGCAGACGGGTGGCCGCCATCCGCTACCGGAGCGGCGGGACGGACCTGGTCACCGTGGAGCTGGACGGGGGGACCGTCACCCCGCTCGTGACCGGGTCGATCGCGGACGGGGATGCGCGCATCCTGGGTTTCCCCGCCGTGTCGCCCTCCGGCGAGTGGATCGCCGCCTCGCTCTGGGACGGCGCGGGCTCGACGCGGCTGATCCTGCTGGACGCCGAGACCGGGGCCGAGATCGATCGGCTCGACGGGCCGGTCGGAGAGCGCGCGATCGCCCCCGTGTGGGCCGGGCCGGGGCGCATCGTCGTCGGGAGCGATCGAACGGGGATCTCGCAGCTGTGGGAGATCGGCGTGTCGGAGGAGGGCTCCTTCGACGCCGAGCCCCGGCTCCGCACGGCCGTCGTGACCGGGGCCCGCTTCCCCGCGGTCGACGGGACGGGCCGGCTCTGGTTCTCGCACCACCACGCGGCGGGGTGGGAGATGGCGCACACCCAGGGGGGCGTGCCCCTTCCGACGCTCGCGCCGCGCATCGCCGGCGCCGAGCTGCCACCCCCGGAGGATCTGCCGCTCGGGGAGGAGCCGCTCGCCGCATCGGCCGGCTACGCGCCGTGGCGCACCCTCTCGCCCCGGTACTGGGAGCTGGCCTGGTCGGAGGCGGAGACCGCCGGCGCGACGGAGGTGGTCGGGCCCTTCTTCGGCGGCGCGACCGTGCTGCAGGATCTCGTCGGACGCCACCGCGTCGATGTGGAGGTCACCGCAGACGGGGGCGGACGGCTGGCGGGCGGGGCGGCGTGGCGGTGGGCGGGCCTCGGGAATCCGCTGGTCGGGCTGCGCATCTCGCAGGGGTGGGAGGGGCGCGGCCCGCTCGCCGCCGAGGACGAGAGCGGGGTGCCGACCTCCCTCTTCATCCGCGAGCGGGTCCGGTCCGCGGGAGCCTCGGTCGCCCTCCTGCGGAACCGCTGGTGGACCCGGGCCTCGATCGAGGCCGAGGTGGGGTGGGTCGGGGAGTCGAGGCAGCTCCTGGATGCCGAACTCCGGGAGTCGCACGACTTCCGGCTCCGTCGTCCGACCTCCGACCTCGGTCGTCTGGTGCTGCGCGGCCGATGGTCCTCGGTGCGCTCCGCTCCCCTCTCGATCTCCGCCGAGGAGGGGGTCTCGATCGCGGTCGACGTGCAGCGTCTCGAGGAGTTCGGTCTCGCCGACTCGATTGCAGGGGTCCGAGGCCTCGACCGGTCTCGGGACGAGGGGGCGGCGAGCCTGCGGGCCTACCGCTCCTTCGACGGCCCCGGCTTCTCCGATCACGTCCTCGCGCTCCGCGCCACCCTCGCAGGAGGGCGTGGGCCCGGGTCGAGCGACGTCGACTACGATGTCGGGGGCGCATTCGGACGGTCGGAGCCCTTCACCGGGCTCGGGCTCTTCGGTCGCTCCGCCCCCTTCCCGGTCCGGGGGTACCCGCGCGGGGCACGGCTCGGGTGGGCGGCGTGGTCGACGAGTCTGGAGTACCGGTTGCCGATCGCCCTGGTGAACCGCGGGCCGGGGCTCGTCCCCCTCCACCTGGACCGCGTCCACGGGGCGCTCTTCTTCGACGCGGGGGGCACACGTCGGCGCGACTCCGCGTCGCCGCCCGCGATCCACTCCATCGGGGCCGAGCTGCGGACGGCGTGGCTCCTCTTCTGGGACACGGGGATCGATCTGCACGTCGGCGTCGCCGCCCCCACCGCCGGAGATGGCCCCGGCCCGTCGATCTACCTCCGTCTGGGCACGCTCTTCTAGGGAGGACGCCCTCCCCCGGCGAGTGGCGTGGTCGTTCGCGGCCGGAGCGGTGGCCGGGGAGCACGGACACCCTCCCGCCCAAGCGCGGGTCGCCCGACGCGTTCACGGAACCGTGGCGCAGATCTCGTGTACCGAACAAATACCGAATCCAGGCCTCGCCTCCACCGTCATCCGTTTCCGGTGGGGCCGGCGGAGCCGTTACAGAGGGGGGAATTCGGCGTCGTTGCGGGGTCGTGGGCGGAGGTGGGGAACGATTCGGGCCGGAATCAGATGTTTCCCGATAATTTTCCTTGACCACAAGATCTAGTAGGCGTATCGTGCTTCCGCCCCAACTGCTAGTGGTGTGGGGTTTCGGTTTTCCACAGAGATGCGACGGCGGGGGAGGATTCCCGCCGTTTTTCAACCCTGTATTCCACCCGTTCTCCACACCTTTTCCACACCGAGGACCTGCGATGCCCGCCGCGAAGAAGCTCAAGTTCCCCGTCGAGCCCATGATCTGGGACGACTCCACCCCGGACGATCTGCCGCGGGCGACCCTCACCGAGAACGCCCGCATCGTTCTCGGGAAGCGCTACCTCAAGAAGGACGAGAACGGGACGCCGATCGAGGAGCCGGAGACGATGTTCTGGCGGGTGGCCCGGACGATCGCGGAGGCGGATCGTCGTCACGGTGCCTCGGACGCCGCCATCGAGGAGGTCGCGCGCCAGTTCTACGAGCTGATGACGACGGGGACCTTCGAGCCGAACTCGCCGACGCTCATGAATGCGGGTCGCCCCCTCGGGCAGCTCTCGGCCTGCTTCGTCCTCCCGGTGGACGACGCCCTCTCCAACGGGCGTTCGGGGATCTACGACACGCTGCGCTCGATGGCGCTCGTGCATCAGTCGGGGGGCGGCACCGGCTTCGGCTTCTCGCGCCTCCGCCCGACCGGGGACCCGGTCCGCTCGACGATGGGTGTGGCGTCGGGCCCGGTCTCCTTCATGAAGCTGTACGACTCCTCGACGGAGGTCGTGAAGCAGGGCGGGACCCGCCGCGGCGCGAACATGGGCATCCTTCGCGTCGACCACCCGGACATCCGCGAGTTCATCACCTGCAAGGACGACACCTCGCAGATCACGAACTTCAACATCTCGGTCGGGGTGACCGACGCCTTCATGAAGGCGGTCCGCGCCGGCGAGTCGTACGACCTGGTGCACCCCAAGACGAAGGAGGTCGTCGGGCAGGAGAACGCCCAGGAGATCTTCGACATGATCGTCCACGGCGCCTGGAAGACCGGGGAGCCCGGCGTCTTCTTCATCGACCGCGCCAACGAGTACAACCCCGTCCCCGAGCTCGGCTCGTACGAGGCGACCAACCCGTGCGGAGAGCAGCCGCTCCTCCCGTACGACGTCTGCAACCTCGGCTCGATCAACGTCGGGAAGTTCGTCCGGACCGACGTGCCGCAGTCGGCGCCGCTCGAGGAGCGGGTCGACTTCGAGGGACTCCGACGCGTGACGCACCTGTCGACGCACTTCCTCGACAACGTCATCGACGCGAACTGCTACCCGCTCCAGGACATCCACGACCTGGCGCAGAACATCCGGCGCATCGGCCTCGGGATCATGGGGTGGGCGGACATGCTGATCCGTCTCGGCGTCCCCTACTCCTCCGAGGAGGGGGTCGAGATGGCGCGGACCATCATGGGCTTCATCAACGAGGAATCCCGGAAGGCCTCCGAGAAGCTCGCGGAGACCCGGGGCGTCTTCCCCGCGTGGAAGAACTCGATCTGGGGTCCGGACAAGACGGCCGCGCGGCGCGCCGACGGGACGCGGGTGCGCCCGATGCGGAAGCTCCGGAACTCGAACCTCACGACGATCGCGCCGACCGGGACGATCTCGATCTTCGCCGGGTGCTCGGGTGGGTGTGAGCCGATCTTCGCCGTCGCCTTCATGCGGAATCAGGCCGGCGTCATGATGCCCGACGTCAACGAGGACTTCGTGCGCGTCGCCAGGGAGGGCGGCTGGTACTCCGAGGAGCTCATGGAGCGGATCGCGACCGAGGGCCACATCCACTTCGACGAGGTCCCCGAGGACGTCCAGCGCGTCTTCGTCACCTCGCACGACATCACGCCCGAGTGGCACGTGCGGATGCAGGCCGCCTTCCAGGAGCACATCGATTCCGCGATCTCGAAGACGACCAACTTCCCGCACGAGGCGACCGAGGAGGAGGTGCGCGAGATCTACGACCTCGCCTTCGACCTCGACTGCAAGGGCGTGACCGTCTACCGCGACGGCTGCCGCCCGATGCAGGTCCTGTCGACCGGGAAGACCGGTCAGATGGAGACGCCGGAGCAGAAGGCCGAGGCCGAGGAAGCGCAGCAGCGCATCGCGGAGCTCGAGCAGCTCCTGGCCGACAGCCGGCAGGAGGCCCACTCGCTGCGCGGTGAGCTCGCCGAGGCGCAGACCCGGGTCGTGGAGCGCGAGCTCGACGCGAGCGCCGGTCGCCAGAAGCGGCAGCGCCCCAGCACTCTGCGCGGCTACACCGTGCGCATGAACTCTCCCCTGGGCGATCTCTACGTGACGATCAACGAGGACGAGAACGGGCGGCCGTTCGAGGTCTTCTGCACCCTCGGGAAGGCCGGAGGCGCCGCGATGGCGGACGCCGAGGCGATCGGCCGACTCCTCTCCCTCGCGCTCCGCTCCGGCATTCCGATCGCCAGCCTCAAGGACCAGCTCCGCGGGATTTCCTGCGACCGCGCGGTCGGTGTCGGGCCGAACAAGGTCCTCTCGGCGCCGGACGCGATCGGTCAGGCGATCGAGCGCTACCTCGAGGAGAAGGAGGGCGTGCAGGAGGCGCTCCCGCTCCGGGTGAAGACCACGGTCGGCGGCGTCGAGACCGAGGCCGCGTTCGAGGGTGGCTCCCAGCCGACCGACTTCCTCGGCGCCTGCCCGGACTGCGGCGCGGGACAGCTGCAGTATCAGGAGGGGTGCGTGAAGTGCCATATCTGCGGCTACTCCGAATGCGGCTGAGCCGCTGAGCCGTCCGGCAAAGGGACACGAACGAAGGGCCTCATCTCCTTGGGAAAGGGGGTGGGGTCCTTCGGCTTCCTACGACCGGCCGACGGGAGTGCAGCGGTCCGCGGACGATCCGCCCCGAAGGGTGCGGGAGGTGAGGCACTGACGGATAGCGTCATCCTCGCCACCGCGCGTGCCCACGACGCGGATCTTTGGACCTAGGACTCCGACTTCGAGGGTCTACCGCGGGTGCGCTTTCGGAAGAGGCGCAGCGCTTCAGCGCGCTGACGGTATTTCGCGATGGACGCGCCGGTCGTGCATGTTCGGTACGCTCCAGGTCGCAGCTGGAGCGCACACCGAGTGAATGAGCCCGTCAGGAGGCCGCAACCGGTACCCTGCGGCCCCGATCGGGGAAGATCCAAGATCCGGTCCGTCTAGGCTCCGGGTGGAGGTCGTGCGAAGTGCCCGGCTTCACCGACATATCGTGGTCAGCTCTCCTCGGGCACCGCGCCCAGACGGGGTCGCCGGCCTTCTCGCCAGGTGCGCAGCTCGTGCTGTCCTCGTGCGTTTCTAGGCACTTCCTCGATGGAGGCCACATTGAAAGCGGATCAGAGCATGGCGGGCGGTGAAGCCGTCACGGAGGTTGGGGCAGTCTTGGAGGCGGTGTCCGAGTCGCTCGAGGGGGAGCTATCCAAGGATATCCAGAAGCCCCTCGGGGAGCTGGTGAAGCTACTGATGCACCCGGACATCACTGAGGCACCGAACGTAGTTAGCGGTCTGAAGATCGCCGCCGACGCACTACTCAAGCCTGAAGCCGAAGTCGACATGGCGACCGCCGTGATTCACTCGGCCCGACGCGCCCTCGGTGTGGGGTCTTTCCACCCGGCCGCTGCCGTTGTCACGGGTTTGGGGGCACTGCTGTACCTCGCCCTCCCGGTTGGCTACCTCCTCTACAAGGATGTTGTAGCGACTCAGACGTGGCTTGGACTGCCGACAGAGCAGGTCTTGCTGGTCGGTCTCGCGGGGGCGCTGGGGAGTATCGTCAGCATCATGACTCGAATCGAGCAGTTCGCGAAGACCGCGAACGTAGATCGGACAGTCCTCCTGTTGACTGGTCTCTTCAAGCCGATCGTCGGTACCTCATTCGCCCTCTTCGTGTACTCGACCATCCAGGGGGGCATCATCCCGGTGACGATTGACTCCGACAAGACGGAGTTCTTTCTCGCGGCGATGGGGTTCGTAGCAGGCTTCAGCGAGCGGCTGGCCGCGGACGTCGTCACAAAGGCGGAAAAGGTCGTCAACGGCGCTTGATTGTCTTTCGAACGAGCTTTGCCCGGCGACCTGGCGGGCCCGTCAGGAGGCGGCCGGCCGTTCTGGGCCGTAGATCGGGATCGCCGCAGCGTGGAGGGCATCCGCCAGCTGCTGGGCGGTCGCTCCTCGGTGGTACGCGGCCACGACGCCGGGCCTCAGCAGCGCCGCCACTTCTTCAAGTGAAGGCTCGGATCTGTGCCGGGTGTTGTGGGCCGCCACCACGGTCCCGTGCGCTCTGGAGGTGGTGACGATGCTCGCTGCCTCGAGCTCACGGTATGCCTTGGCCACCGTGCCTGGAGCAAGATCCAACTGCTCGGCGAGTTTGCGGACTGAAGGGAGACGTTCGCCGGGCAAGATCCGTCCCGTAGCGATCGCGCCGGAAAGCTGAGTCACGATCTGGCGAGGGTAGGATTCCTCGGAATCGTCGGACAGATTCAGCCAACGCAGGTCGAGGCTCGCTCCGGAGCTTCGCGGTGTGCTCCTGGGCTGGGGGGGCTCGCCTCGGAGAATTGATCTGACCTGCTCGCCGCCGACTTGCCGCAACGCTTCGAGGACCTCGGACGGTCCGACCTCGTCGGTCGCTCTGGCCGAGGCAACCTCCCGGCTCACTGCGAGCACCTTCCGCGTGTGGTCGGAGTAGCTGATCGTGCTCGAGCCAGCCGCACTCGTCTCGTAAGCCGCAAGAGCGGTCTCCACGTTCCGGCGGATGACGGTGCACTCGGTGCCGAACAGGTCGGGGGCGTGCTCCACGAGATCGCGGAGTAGATGAATGGGATCCACCGCCAGATGGGCGCGTATCCGCGCATCATCGATCGCCCTGTCCAGAACGACCCTCACCGGACGCGCGAACGCAATGGAACTCATGCGGGCTTGGCGTGCTTTTCGACGTGATCCGGCGAACATGTCATCCTCCCAATTTGTGTGGCACACAAAATGATACACGTAAACAACACGTGTGTCAAATATAAAGGTACAGTATGCCTTCCGGCGCATTCTGGCGGTGGCTACACCGGGCGGGTGGGTTGAGACGTACCGTCCAGCCTCGCACGACCTGCCGTGTCGCATCGGGTTCGTACCTCCACGGACGCCCCCTGACGGGCTGTTGCGGGAGACGCCGCGACCGGTATGGTGAGGTTCGCTCAGGGATCGCATCTAGAGCGCATCCTCAAGAGGCATGGTCTCCGTGAACCCGACCACCCGCACCATCCTCATCGCCGCGCTGCTGATCGGTGCAGGCGCCTGCGGGGCAACCGATCGCCCTACCGAAGCGGTGTTTCGGGTCGATACTCTCGCGTCGGGGGCGCGGGTGGCCTCGAACTCCGGACCGGGCGCGTGGGCGGGACCCGAGGGCCGCCCGTGGAGGCTGGAGCAACTCGAACGGTTCGGCGGTCGCGAGGATACCGCGGCGAGCTTCTCCACGATCCTGGACCTGGAGTTCGGCCCCGACTCGATGATCTACCTCGCCGATCTGCCTGGCACCGAGGTCGACGTATACTCGATCGGGGGAGCGCTCGTTCGGTCCTTCGGTCGAGCTGGAGAGGGACCGGGAGAGCTCGGCCGGATCGGCGCGATTGGCTTCCTGTCCGAGGCGGTGGTCGGCGTATCCGACGCGGAGCTGAGACGTCTCTCGTTCTTCTCCCGCACGGGTGACTTCATCCGGTCCACGCCGTTGGACTTCTCTCCGGGGCGCTTTCGGCTGGGGACTGGCCGATTCCTGGGGCGTCGTTACGCCGACCTCACGCAGTTTGCCTCACGGAGCCGCCGGAATGGTCGTCTCCTGGTGACCTATCCGTACATCGGATTGAAGGCGGCGCCCAATGACCGCGGAGGGGCCGCACCCGACTCGATCGTCGTCGAGCGCTGGACCCCGGAAGCAGGGGCGGCCCGAAGTCGGGGCCGCGTCGTGTCCGGTTCACCCGCTCCCTTCAGCGCGCGGCAGGTGCTGGCCGTCGCGACCGACCCGGCTCTGCTGGTTGCGCGAGGCGACGAATACCGAGTCCATCGCATCTCGGTGGAAGGGGATACTCTCCTGACCTTCGGCAGAGATGTCGCACCCTCCCCTCTGGGTCCGGAAGACACGGACTCGGTGGCGGCCTGGGCCGAGCGGGCCAGGGCGAGAGGCTCCTACCCGCGCGTGTATCCGATGGTCGATCGCGTGGTCGAGGACGAGCTTGGGAACGCCTGGATCTGGCGGAAGACGGCCGAGGGGGCCGTCGTCGACATCTTCGATCAAGAGGGTCGCTTCCTCGGCACCCTGGAGTCGCCACCGATCTCCGAATCCGGTCCGCCTCCGAGCTTCCGCGACGCGAAGGTGGCGATGGTCAGCTCCGATGAGTTCGGTGTCCCGGTCGTCACGACGTACCGGGTGGATCGCCTCGGGGGGGCTTCGCTGGTGATGCGTCGCAGGAGTCTCGTGGGCGTCCGTACGGCCGGAGGCCCGGGCGGCTGGCGCGGCGGGTGCATCGGGCCCTAGGGTGCGTCACCTCACCCTGTGCCCTCGACCCGCATCGACGATGATGATGCCCCGCCTCGGCCGACCGCTTCGCACCGCGGCCGCACTCCTCCTCCTCCTCCTCACTCTTCCCGGCGTTCTCGCGGCCCAGAGCTCGATCGAGTCGAGCATGGAGGCGATGCAGGCGGGTCTGCGCGGCGCTCCCGACTCCGAGGAGGCAGATGCGCGCTGGACCCTCGAGGAGAGGATGGAGCACTACCGCGTTCCCGGCGTCAGCATCGCGGTGCTTCGGGACGGAGAGGTCGCATGGGCACGCGGGTTCGGGGTGATCGAGGCGGGGACGTCGACGCCGGTCGACGCGGAGACCGTCTTCTCCGTGGGCTCGGTGAGCAAGATGGGAACGGCGGCGGCGGTCCTTCGCCTGGTGGACGACGGGCGCCTCGAGCTGGATACGGGGCTGAACGGCTGGCTGACCCGGTGGACCGTCCCCGAGAACGACTTCACACGCCGAACGGCCCCGACCCTTCGGCGAACCCTGTCGCACACCGCCGGCTTCACCGTGCACGGCTTCGCCGACTTCCAGCCCGGGGAGGAGCTGCCGACGCTGGTCGAGATCCTGGAGGGTGGGGGACCGGCGAAGAACCCCCCGATCGAGGTGGACGTCGAACCGGGCACGATCTGGCGCTATTCGGGGGGCGGGACGACGGTCCAGAGCCTGGTGGTCGAGGAGGTGACGGGGATGGCTTTCCACGACGCGGCCCGCACCCTGGTGTTCGAGCCGCTCGGGATGGACCGGAGCAGCTACGAGAACCCGCTCCCCGCCGAGCACGGCAACATCGCTCGCGCGCACTCCGCCCTCGGTCGCCCGCGTGCCCTCCCGCGGGGGTGGGAGGCGATGCCGGAGAATGCGGCCTCCGGCCTCTGGACCACCCCGACCGATGTCGGGCGGATGATCGCCGCCTTGATCGCCTCGTGGCGCGGGGAGCCGGACGCCTTCCTGAGCCAGGAGCTGGCCCGGGAGATGATGACCGAGGTCGCGCCGGGGAGCTACGGGCTCGGGCCCCAGCTGTCCGGCGAGGGCGCCACCCGCCGCTTCATGCACGGCGGCTCGAACGACTCCTACAAGGCCTTCATGGTCGGCTTTCTCGAGAGCGGGAACGGCGCAGTGGTGATGACCAATGGGGCGAGGGGCGGGGAGCTGTGGTCCGAGATCGTCCGGGCGATCGCCGCGGCGGAGGGGTGGCCGGTGACCGAGGTCCGCTGAGCCACAGCTTGCGCTGAGCTTCCGCGCCCGAGCCGTCGCCCTACCCGCGCCTCACCCCTCGCTCTTCACGGCGGCGAGGGGGTCGATGCGGAGCACCCGCCGCGCGGGAAGCCAGCTGGCGATCGCGGCTACCGCGACGAGGAGAGTCGCCACGAAGGCCATCGAGAGCGGGTCGATCGCCGAGATGCCGAAGAGGAGACTCTGCATCGCCCCACCGGCGAGCAGAACGAGAAGGAGCCCTGTCCCGAGACCGACCGCGGTCATGGCCAGCGCCTCCCGAAGCAGACTCAGCTCGATCCGTCGACTGGTCGCCCCCAGCGCGACGCGGATCCCGATCTCCCGCTCCCTGCGTGTCACGGCGTAGGCGATGACGCCGTAGAGCCCGAGGGCGGCGAGAAGGAGCGCGACCGCGGCGAACCCGGTCAGGATCGTCACGAGGAGACGGGTCGGCGCGAGCGTCCGCCCCACGACCTCCTCCAGCGAGACGACCTGGTCGACGGGGACGTTTGCCGAGTTCGCGGTCACCGCGGCCCGAGCGATCGCGGTCAGGTCGGCCAGCGTCCGCCCTCCCGTCACGACCATGTGAATCGCACCGAAGTCCCGGGTCTGACGCATCGGGAGGAAGAACTCGGGCCCGGGCGGTTGATCCACGGAGAGGTGGCGGGTCGAGCGGACCACCCCCACGATCTCGTACTCGGACCCGCTGGTCCGCATGACCTCGCCGATCGGGTCCCCGTCTCCCCAGACGAGGCGGGCGAGTTCCTCGTTGATCAGGGCCACGCGGGGGTCGGACGGGCCGTCGGCCGCGGTGAGGTCGCGACCCCGGAGCAGCTCGAGCCCCATGGCGTCGACGTACCCCTCGGTGACGATCCGCACGAAGGGGAAGATGTCCAGATTCTCGGTTCGACCCTCCACATCGAAGCCCCAGCGCCGATTGAAGGCCATCGGCAGGACGTCGGTCAGCCCGGCAGCCGTCACGCCCGGCGTCGCGCGCACCTGGTCGAGCACGTCGGTGAGGTACCTCCGACCCTCCTCCGGGGACGCGAACCGGACCGTCGGGTCGATCCGCATCGCGATGCGGCCCGAAGGCTCGTAGCCGAGGTCGGTCTCGAGGAGGTGCAGCAGGCTTCGCCCGGTCAGCGTCGATC
>JANQLR010000237.1 GCA_028280525.1 Longimicrobiales bacterium | reverse complement strand
GTCCTCGCGGACCGCGCGGTAGAAGGGGTCGGAGGTCACCACCACCATCATGTCGAGGTCGTGGAGGAGGACGATCATCTGGCCACCGTGACCCCACGCGAAGTCGAAGCGGTGGTCCCCGACCCGGCCCGACCACCACTGGAAGCCGTACGCCACCTCCCGGAAGTAGCGCCCGACGCCGCTGTCGCGCAGGCCTGCCGTGTTGATGTCGGTCGAGTAGGCGGCGAGGGAGCTCCGGACCCACTCGGCGGGGACGAGCTGCCGCCCGTCATGAACCCCGCCGTTCAGGTAGAGCAGTCCGAAGCGCGCGGCGTCCCGGGCGGTGAGGTGAAGCTCCCCGTAGCCGTAGCGGTAGCCGCGCGGGTCCTCACGCCACGACCCCGGTCGGACGCCGAGCGGATCGAAGAGGTACTCGGAGGCGAAGTCGAGGAGGTCGGTGTCGCAGGCCCGGGCGACGGTGACGCCCAGGAGGTGGGAGGTGACGTTGCTGTAGTCGAAGCCGCTGCCCGGGTCGCGCTCCAGGGGGAAGTCGACCAGTAGGGGGATGAGATCCCGGCCGACCAGCCCGGCCCAACGCTCCGGGTCCGAGCCCTCCCACCCGTACCCGGCCCGCATCTGGAGGAGGTGGCGAAGGGTGATCTCCCGCTTGCGGGGATCCCGGATCCGACTCGCCTGCTCGGGAAAGAGGTCGAGGATGGGCTGGTCCAGGCTCTCGAGGCACCCCCGGTCGAGCGCGATCCCCGTCAGCGCCGAGACGATGCTCTTGGTCACCGACTGGAGGAGGGTGGGCTCGTGCAGCCCCCCCTCGTTGAAGTAGCCCTCGGCCACCAGCCGCCCGTTCCGGACGACGAGGACGCTGCGGATCGCCGTCAGCTCCCGGGCCTCGGCGTAGAGGCGGGCCACCGCACGCGGGTCGAGCCCCTCGGCCTCCGGGGTCGACCGGGGCCAGTCGCCCTCGGGGGCGGGACGGTACTCCACGGGGGGCGCGGCGTCGGTCGCGGATCTCAGGAGCTCCCGGGCGGCGGCCCGGCCGGACTCCACACCGGCGTCGTCCAGCTCGAATCCCATGGGCGCCAGACCTGCACGCAGCTGGTCGAGGATGGATCGATCCACCTCCGCAGGGACCGCCGCCATGTCGAAGGCAGTGGCGCCGTCGTCATTCAGGATCCACGGGGCGACGCCGTGCGCGAGCAGGGTCTCGACCACCTCTCGGCGGCCCAGGAAGGCGGCGATGTGGAGGGGGGTCGAACCCTCCGCGTTGCCCAGCACGGGGTCGGCTCCGGCCTCCAGGAGGAGCTGGACCGCTGCCGCGTGGCCGAAGGTGGTGGCGGCGGTCAGCGGAGTGGATCCCCACGCATCGCGCTGGTCGAGATCCGATCCGGCAGCGACGTGCCGGTGGATCGTCTCGAGGTCGCCCTGGAGGGCGGCGAGGTGGAGAGGCGTGCCCGGGGGAGTGCGCTCCTGTGGGGGGCGCTCCTGGGCGAGCGCGGGCATCGACAGAATGGGCAGGGCGAGGCACGCGGCCAGGGCCCGGGCAGGAGAAACCCGTCTCGGCTTCATCTCGTCACACCTCCCTTCAGCCCCCGGAGGGCTGCGTAGCGTGAGTCGAAAGGCGCCCGCCGCCGGTCGGCGCCCCTACATGTTCCGCCGGTACTGCCCCCCCACCGCGAAGAGCGCGTCGCTGATCTGACCGAGGGTGCAGACCTTCGTGGTCTCCATCAGCGCCTCGAAGAGATTCCCGTTCGCGAGCGCGACCTCCTGCAGCCGCCGGAGCGCGGCGGGTCCGGCCTCCGCATTCCGCTCCTGCACGGCAGCGACCGTCCCGATCTGCGCCTCCTTCTCCTCCGTGGTCGAGCGGATGACCTCGCCGGGAAGGACGGTCGGCGAGCCTTCGGAGGAGAGGAAGGTGTTCACCCCGACCACGGGGAGCTCGCCGGTGTGCTTGAGCGTCTCGTAGTGGAGCGACTCCTCCTGGATCTTCCCGCGCTGGTACATCGTCTCCATCGCGCCGAGCACCCCGCCGCGGTCGGAGATGCGGTCGAACTCCTGCAGGACGGCCTCCTCCACGAGGTCGGTGAGGAACTCGATGATGAAGGCGCCCTGGAGCGGGTTCTGGTTCTTCGCGAGCCCGTACTCGCGGTTGATGATCAGCTGGATCGCCATCGCCCGCCGGACGCTCTCCTCGGTCGGCGTCGTGATCGCCTCGTCGTAGGCGTTGGTGTGGAGCGACTGGCAGTTGTCGTAGATCGCGTAGAGCGCCTGCAGCGTGGTGCGGATGTCGTTGAAGGCGATCTCCTGCGCGTGCAGCGACCGGCCGCTCGTCTGGATGTGGTACTTGAGCTTCTGCGACCGCTCCCCCGCCCCGTACTTGAGCTTGAGCGCCTTCGACCAGATGCGGCGTGCGACCCGCCCGATGACGGCGTACTCGGGGTCGACGCCGTTCGAGAAGAAGAAGGAGAGGTTCGGGGCGAAGGCGTCGATGTCGAGCCCGCGCGCGAGGTAGTACTCGACGTAGGTGAAGCCGTTGGCCAGGGTGAAGGCGAGCTGGGTGATCGGCGCCGCGCCGGCCTCGGCGATGTGGTATCCGGAGATGGAGACGGAGTAGAAGTTCCGGACGTCGTTCTTCGTGAAGTACTCCTGCACGTCGCCCATGAGGCGAAGGGCGAACTCGGTCGAGAAGATGCAGGTGTTCTGCGCCTGGTCCTCCTTGAGGATGTCGGCCTGCACCGTCCCGCGGACCTTCGAGATGGTCTCGGCGCGGATCCGCTCGTACACGTCGGCGGGGAGAACCTGGTCTCCGGTGACGCCGAGGAGCATGAGCCCGAGGCCGTCGTTCCCCTCGGGGAGCTCGCCGCGGTAGACCGGGCGCTCGACGCCCTTCTCCCGGAAGATCGCCTCGATCTTCGCCTCGACCTCGGCCTCCAACCCCTCGGCGCGGATGTACTTCTCGCACTGCTGGTCGATCGCCGCATTCATGAAGAAGGCGGTGAGCATCGGCGCGGGGCCGTTGATCGTCATCGACACCGAGGTGGTCGGCGCGCACAGGTCGAAGCCGGAGTAGAGCTTCTTCGCGTCGTCCAGGCAGCAGATGGAAACGCCCGAGTTCCCGATCTTCCCGTAGATGTCGGGGCGGACGGCGGGGTCGTTTCCGTAGAGGGTAACCGAGTCGAAGGCGGTCGAGAGACGCGCGGCCGGCTGGCCGGCGGAGACGTAGTGGAAGCGACGGTTCGTCCGCTCGGGCCCGCCCTCGCCCGCGAACATCCGGGTCGGGTCCTCGCCCTCGCGCTTGAAGGGGAAGACTCCGGAGGTAAAGGGGAATCTGCCCGGGACGTTCTCCTGCAGAAGCCAGCGCAGTACGTCTCCCCACCCGCGGTAGGCGGGGAGCGAGACCTTCGGAATGTCCTGATGGGACAGCGACCTGGTCGTGGTGGGCACCCGGATCTCGCGACCGCGCACCTCGTAGACGTACTCGTCGCCGGCGTAGCTCTCCCGGAGCGCCGGCCACTCCTCGAGCTGCGCCCGTGCCTCGCCGTCGAGCTTCCGCTCGAGGTCGGTCTTGAGCTGCTCGATGGGGGCGAGTGCGGGGTTGGCGGACGTCCCATCCGGCCCTTCACCCGCCCCGGCGGCCGCAGCAGCAGCGGTCGAGCCTCCCTCCGCCCCACGGACCGCTGAGCCCGCGGTCGAGCCGCCGCCCTGGCCGCCGCCGAACTCCTCCGCCGCCTTCAGCGTCTCCATCACCGACTGGAGCCGGTGCGCGACCTCGGACTGCTCCTCGACCCACCCGTTGTAGCGCCGGATCGTGTCGGAGATCTCCGACAGGTACCGGGTCCGCTGCGGCGGGATGATGTGGATCTTCTCGGACTCGTCCTCGGAGGTCGGAGCCGGCGTCTCGGCGGCCCACGTCGTCCCGGTCTTCTCCGCCACGTGCGCCATGAGCAGGCGGTAGAGGCGCGTCGTACCCGGATCGTTGAACTGCGAGGCGATCGTGCCGACGACCGGCATCGCCTCGACGGGAAGCTCGAAGGCCTTCCGGTTCCGCTGCACCTGCTTGCGCACGTCGCGCAGGGCGTCCGCCGAGCCGCGCTTGTCGAACTTGTTGAGCGCCACGACGTCGGCGAAGTCGAGCATGTCGATCTTCTCGAGCTGCGTCGCCGCGCCGTACTCGGGCGTCATCACGTAGAGCGAGACGTCCGAGTGATCGATGATCTCGGTATCCGACTGCCCGATCCCCGAGGTCTCGAGGATGATCAGGTCGAAGCCGGCGACCTTGAGGATGTCGACGGTGTCCTGCACGTGGCGGGAGAGCGCGAGGTTCGCCTGCCGCGTCGCGAGCGAGCGCATGTAGATCCGCTCGTGGTGGATCGCGTTCATCCGGATCCGGTCGCCGAGGAGCGCGCCACCGGTCTTCCGCTTCGACGGATCGACGGAGACGATCGCGAGGGTGCGGTCGTCCCCCCGGTCGAGGAGGAAGCGGCGTACGAGCTCGTCCACGAGCGACGACTTCCCCGCCCCGCCGGTCCCGGTGATCCCGAGGACGGGGACGTGGCGCTCGGCGGCCTCCGCACGGACGCGCTCAAGAAGGCCGGCGTGGTCGTCCGCGAAGTTCTCCGCCGCGGAGATCAGTCGGGCGATCGCCTTCGGCTCCCGCGTCCGCGCCCCCTCGAGGTCCGCCTCGGTCGCGTCTTCCCCGATCGCGAAGTCGCACCGCTTCAGGAGGTCGTCGATCATCCCCTGCAGCCCCATCGCCCGGCCGTCGTCCGGCGAGTAGATGCGCTCGATCCCGTAGGCGTGGAGCTCCTTGATCTCGTCGGGGAGAATCACGCCGCCCCCGCCCGCGAAGATGCGGATGTGTCCCCGGCCCTCCTCCTGCAGCCGGTCGTACATGTACTTCAGGTACTCGACGTGGCCGCCCTGGTAGGAGGTCATCGCAATCGCGTTCGCGTCCTCCTGGATCGCGCAGTTCACGACCTCGTCGACCGAGCGATCGTGCCCCAGGTGGATGACCTCGGCCCCGCTCGCCTGGATGATGCGCCGCATGACGTTGATCGCGGCATCGTGCCCGTCGAAGAGCGAGGCGGCGGTCACCACCCGGATCTTGTGCTTCGGGCGGTACGGCTCCGGGAGCGCGGCGGAGGGTGCGACTCCAGGCTGGGCCGGCGGGGTCGCGGAGGGTGAGGCGTTCGCGGTCGTCATCGGGTCTCCGTGTGGATCCTTCGGGATCCCCAAAGATAGCGAATCGAAGCCGCTCCCCGGGACGCCGCCCCCTCTCGTCAGCGGAGCTCGGGAGGGATCCTGCGCACCACCGCCCTCTGGACGCCGAACTCGTCCTGCTCGATCCAGACGGCGACACCGTCGGGTCCGAAGGCGTCGGGAAGGCCGAAGGGAGTCGCGAGCGTCCCGAGGTAGCTGCCGTCCCAGCGGACGACGTCGACCCGGACCTCTCCGTCGGGCCACTCGGGAGAGCGCTCCACCCAGAGCACCCCCTCCGGCGATCCGCGCATCTCGGCGATCACCGGGATCTCGTGCCAGTATCGACCGCTCTCGATGCTCATCTCCTCGATCATGTCTCCACCGCCCGACGCCTGGAACTCGCGGCGCCGGCGATCCCGGTCTCGCTCGGCCATCTCCTCGGTCACCGGTGTGGGGCGCAGGTTCGGCCGGGCCAGCGTCGTCCGGACCGCGGCCGAGGGGGAGAGGAGGCGGACCTCCCACTCGGCGCTCTCGACGACGGCCAGCCCGCCGTCCGGGAGTGGCGCGACCCAGAGCTGCGGCTGCCACGTCGGCGGAATCGCGGCACTCAGGTTGAGACGGATCGGTCCGGAGTCGGTGCTGCTGAAGGCGTCGCCCGGAGCTTCGCGCGGCTCGGGCATCGTCGCCTGGTAGAAGGTCGCCACGGCGCCCCGGGACGGGTCGACCTCCAGGATCGGGCGCCGACGCATCTCCGCCGGGTCCGCCCCCTGGCTGATCGACATCGACACGGTTCGCCCCCCGCCCTGGAAGAAGGTCGCGTCGCGGGGCGAGGCGTGGAGGTCCTCCATCCGGAAGAAGCCGCCCGCCTCCAGCCGGATCGCGTCGCGGTAGGCGCCATCCGGCTCGAAGAGGTGGAGCGTACGGCGACGGAGGTCACCGACGACGACCGTGCCGTCCGCCAGCACGGCCAGCTCCGAGGCACTCCCGAACTCGCCCGGCCCCTCGCCGGGTCCCCCGATCTCGTGAAGGAACTCCCCCCGCGCATCGAAGACCACGACGGCCCGGCGGAGGCCGTCGAGAAGGTACAGTCGGCCATCCGGTCCGAAGGCGGCGGCGGAGAGGCGCCCGAAGGTCTCCCAGACGGCCCCCTCCATGGCGCCGACCCGCCACACCTCGGGCAGCTCGGCCGCGAGGAGTCGGTCCGCGTCGGGGAGCTGCTGCCCTACGACCGGGCCTCCGACGGCCAGAGACCCCGCCACGAACGCACCGCGCCAGCGGACGGCCCAACGTCCCCGTGTACCTCGACGCATCCTCCCCTCCACTCCAAGTTCATCCCTCGTCCTCCTCCGCCACCCTGCCCACCTCACCATGCGCGTCCGATCCACTCCGCGGGCTGCGGGTTGCCTCGCCCTGTCCCTCCTCGGGCTCTTCGGCCCGGCGGTGGCCGACGACGCCTCCGCTCACCAGATCGCCCCCGAGTACCGTGCGGAGATCGAGGCGCTCGCCGCCTCCGCGCCCGTCGCGGCGGCGCTGGAGCGGGTCGAGGCGCTCGACCCGTGGACCTTCGACCTCACGATCGCGGTCACGGAGATCCCGGCCCCTCCCTTCATGGAGGGGCGTCGCGCGGCCTTCTTCGCCGAGACGATGCGGGAACTCGGGGCCGACTCGGTCTGGATCGACGAGGTCGGAAACGCGATCGGGCTTCGTCGGGGCCGCACCGGGGAGCGCACGGTGGCGGTCGGCGGGCACCTCGACACCGTCTTCCCCGAGGGGACCGACGTGAGCGTGACGGTCCGCGGCGACACCCTCTTCGCCCCGGGCGTCGGCGACGACTCCCGCGGGCTGGCGATGGTGCTGACCCTCCTCCGCACGCTGGAGGAGGAGGGGATCGAGACGGAGGACGACCTCTGGTTCGTGGGCACCGTCGGCGAGGAGGGCCTGGGAGATCTGCGCGGGATGAAGCACCTCTTCCGCGAGGGCGCCCACCCGATCGACGCCTGGATCGAGATCGACGGGGGAGGGATCGGTCGAACGGTGTCGATGGGGCTGGGGTCGGTGCGCTACCGCGTCATCTTCGAGGGGGAGGGCGGTCACTCCTGGGGCGCCTTCGGGCTCGCCAATCCGGCGCACGCCCTCGCCAAGGCGGTGGCGGAGTTCCAGGCGGAGGCCGACGCGTACACCCGGGAGGGTCCGCGGACGAGCTACAACGTGGGCCGAATCGGAGGCGGCACCTCGGTGAACTCGGTCCCCTTCGAGGCGTGGATGGAGGTCGACATGCGGTCGATCTCGCCCGAACGACTCGCGGGGATCGAGGAGATCTTCCTGGCCGCGATGCAGCGGGGCGTGGAGGCCGAGAACGCGCTGGCCCGACAGGGCGAACCGATCACCGTCCGCCCGGAGAAGATCGGCGACCGGCCCTCGGGGGAGATGGATCCGGCGCACCCGCTGGTTCAGCGGGCGATGGCGACCGCGGGCTTCGTCGGCCAGCCCCCGGTGCTGGGGCGTTCGTCGACGAACTCGAACACCCCGATCTCGCTCGGCGTGCCGGCCGTCACGATCGGACGCGGCGGGATCGGCGGGAATGGGCACGCGCTCGACGAGTTCTGGGTGAATCGCCAGGGGTACGTGGCGATCCAGCGGGGGCTGCTGCTGACGCTGGCGACGGCGGGGATGGTTCGGCCGGGGGTGTAGCTCGCCGACCGGGCCGGCGACCCGCGTCGGGTCGTGCCGAGGTCCGGAATCCCCGACGCCGATCCCCCTCTACCGTCCGCGCACGATCCGCAGCATCCGCAGCCGTTCGACGCCCAGCTCGTCGATCTGTACCCCGACGGCGAGGTCACCGCGGACGTCGTACAGCGAGAAGCCCACGGGGGTGGTCGCCTCGGCGACCGGTCGTCCATCCCCGTCCAGGATCACCCATTCGCTCTCCGGTGGCGGACCCTCGACCTGGTTCGGCAGCCCCCATCGCTCCGTCGTCCCGACCCAGATCCCGCCGGCGTCCCCGGGGACGAGCCGGTACCAGTGCGGTTTGGTCTCGATGACGAGGACCGCCTGCATCATCGGCTCCATTCGCTCCCACATCCCTGGCGGACTGAGGCCCTCGACGTGTTGGAGGAAGGCACCGCGGTCCTCGGCGGTAACGGCCGCCTCGGGCGCGTTCCACCGGACGAGGGTGGTCAGCCCGTTCGCCTGGTAGAACCCGATCTCCGGTCGTGCGATGTCGCCGAGCCAGACGCCGTCGCCCGATCCGGCGAAGAGCGACCGGCCTCCCCACGGTGGGCCGCCGAGGGCGCTGCCGTTCGCTACGTACTCGACCCCGGGGAAGAGTCGCAGCGTATCGACCACCTCCTCCGTCCAGCGCGCCAGAACGCCGTTCTGACGCCGGAGGGGGCTTCCCTCCTCACCCGCTCCGAGGTTGCTCGACACCCAGACGAAGGTCGTCTCGCCCCCGATGTGGATCTCCGGGTTGCCCAGGACGCCGAGGTTGGGAAGCGGCGTCGAGCCCTCGATGTCCCCCTCCGGGCTGATCCGGGTGAGACGCCGGTTGGCCGGATCGGAGATCCAGGCGCCACCCTCCGGCGTCGGGATCGGGGAGTGCGGTCGTACGAACTCCCCCGGCCCCTCCCCGAAGCGCCCGACCGTCGTGAGCAGAGCGCCGGTCGCTGCCTCCAGGACGCGGACCCGGGCGACGACGCCATCGGCCTCGCTCAGCACGATGCGGTCGGCGTCCAGGAACTGCGGTCCCCGTTCCTCGTCGCGATCCCGGAGCCCGTTCAGTAGCTCCCCTTCGACCTCCCCGATCGTCCAGAGCTCCTCCAGATCCCACCGATCCTCCGCCCCGAGCCGGGCGAGGTCGACGATGCGGATCCCGGAGGAGTCGGTCACGACGACGCCCTCCCCGGCGTCCGTCGATGTGCGGTCCGAGCAGGCGGTCAGGACCACCAGGGCGCACGCGAGACCGAGCGAGCCGCGGGGGCGGAGCCGACTCGGCGCGAGTCTCGTCGGAGTGGTCGTCATCGCTCGTCTCTCCCGCCGCTTCCAGGCTCGGTCACTCGCCAGTAGCTGCGGCGGACCGACGCGGCGACGACGTCGTTCACCTCGCTCACCGTACGCACCGGGGTGTCGGGGTCGACCGCGACGCGTGCGGTGTGGACCTCCCCGGCCTCCAACGCCGAACCGAGCCGATCCAGCGTCAGAGGGTCTCCGTCCAGGAGAAGGACGCCGGCCGCCCGCACCTCCAGCCGTGCGGACCGGGGCGGAGGGGGATGCAGCAGCCCGAGAAGGCTCAGGGGGGGCCCGAAGAGGAGCATCGTCCCCACGGCCGCGACGCCCCCTCGCGCGAGGACCCGACACCTCTCGAGCCGAGCTACACGACCCCCGACGAAGGCGACGTCGCGCCCGCGAGCGACCAGTGCCAGCGCGAGGGCTCGCCCGAGGTCGAGGGAGATGATGGAGAGGAAGTGAAGCGCGCGCCCGGGGAGGCTCGTGGTGCGAGTCCCCAGCCGCCGCCAGAGCCAGCGGTAGACCTCGATCCAGTCGGCCATCAGGACACCCCCGCGGGGTCGAGTCCGCGAAGCCCCAGGTTCGCGGCCCGGAGGAGGCGATCGAGCCGGCGGGTCGCACCGGAGAGCTCGACGCGCCCCCGATCGGTCAGTCGGTAGTACTTCCGACCCGTGCTCGGGACCCCCTCCGGGGTCTCGGCCCGCTCGATCCACCCCTCGTTCGTCAGCTCCTTCAGGCAGCGGTATAGTGTCCCGGGACCGAGGAGCACCTCCTCGCCGGTGAAGCGGGCCACCGCCTCCGCGATCCCGAGACCGTGAAGAGGACCCGCGCCGAGCGCGGTGAGGATGTACAGCGACGCAGCGTTCCGACTCATTATCCACCTCCGATATCCGTGATGGATAATTTGCCTCCCTCCGCCCCGCAACCCTCCCAGGGGGCCACCCCGTCCTCCGACCCTGGCCCCGCCTCCCTCCGTCCGAGCTTCCGGATCGCCCTCACCCTTCCCCGCGACGACGCCGCCGAGCACATCCGCCAGCGGCTGAACGAGACGGTGCCGGATCGCTGGGTCGGGAAGGGTCGGTGGGCGGAGATTCACGTCCCGGGCGACGACCGGCGCATCTGGTCGCCGTACCTGTCGCTGCGACTCGATCACCCCGACCCGGGGACCGAGGACGGCAGCATCCTGTACGCCCGGTTCGCCCCGCGCCCCGAGATCTGGACGGGGGTGGTCTTCCTGTACTCGCTGCTCGCCTTCGCCGCCGTCTTCGGCGGGACACTCGCCTACGTGCAGTGGGCGTCGAACGAGGGGGCGTGGGGAGGGTGGGTCGCGGTCGCCGGCGTCGTGGGGATCGGAGCAATCCACCTGGCCGGTGCCATCGGACGCCGGCTCTCGCTCGAACAGATGCGCGAGCTGCGGTCTCGCCTGCTTCCGACGATTGCCGATATCCGCATGGGCCAGGCGAAGCCGCCCGCCTGACCCGACGGCCGTATCACGCTGCGGGAGTGGCCTCGGAGACGGGTCGCGGAAGTCGCACGGTCATTCGGTGGCCGGATCCGGCCGACCCGAATGGTCCCGTTCGTAGACGTACTTGGCGAAGCGCACGTCCGAGTGTTCGACCACGCTCTGCGCGGATCGGCCCTTGAGCTGCTGCGAGGGTCCGGCGATGCGGACCTCGAGCGAGAAGATGCGCTGCGCGTCGAGGACCTTCCCGAACTCCGCCAGTGTGAGGCGGGTGTCGCCCCAGTCGACGAAGCCCGCCTCGACCACGGTGACGCGCACGAACGAGCGGGTCGGCTTGGTCACCTCGCCGAGGAGGGTCAGAAAGGGACTGAAGAGCGCCGCGCAGAGCGCCACCCCCACCGTCCCTCGCACCGTGGCCGGCAGAAGGGGACCTCGAAAGACCCGCCCGAGTCCGACCCCTCCACGGGTCGTTGCGCGGATGGCGGTGAGGCGAAGGGAGCGTACCAGGTCGGTGGTGACCGCCTCGACGAAGAGCGCCAGGCGAAAGGAGAAGGAGCCCTCGTACTGGAGATCGACCTCGCGCCACATCCAGCGGTAGACCTCGATCATCTCGCGCATCTTCACGCCCCCACCGGATCGAGGCCCGCGATCCCCCGATCGGCCGCCCGCAGAAGCGACTGGAGCTCCGCCACCGCGTTCCCGAGCTCCTCCCGACCGGCCTCGGTGAGCTCGTAGAACTTCCGACGCGCTGCCGCCTCACCCGCCGGAGCGTCGCAACGCCGAATGAGGCCGTCCCTGGACAGGTCGGAGAGGCACCGGTACAGCGTCCCGGGCCCGAGGAGCACCCGCCCGTCCGTAAACGCGGAGACGATCTCGGCGATCCCGAGACCGTGCCGCGGGCCGGAACCGAGCGCGGTCAGTACGTAGACGTAGGCGGGGCTGGCGTGCACGGGAGCGGCCTCCGGCGGGGCGTGGGGCGAGTGAAGTATCCGACACCGATACGTCATGAAGGCCGATCGCGCGAGGGGTTCGTGCCGGCGGACCCCCTCGTCCACCTCCGAGTACACGATGCCCATGGGCAAACGACGACCGGCGACTCCTCTCGCCTCGACCCCTCGCACACTGCACGGCGCCTTCCCCGTCGCGTCGCTCGACCTCCACGGTCGGACCGCTCGCGAGGTGCGCTCCGCGGTCTTCGGCTTCCTGCAGCGGGAGGCCGCCGTGAACGCGGGCGACGTCGTCGAAATCGTGACCGGCCGAGGGACGAACTCCGAGGGCGCGCCGGTCCTCTTCGGGCTGGTGCGGGCGCTGCTCGAGGACGACCTCGCCCACCTGGTCGACGAGATGTCGCTCAACCGGGGCGCGGGAGGGTGGCTGGTCCGGCTGCGGCCGCGGGAGTAGGGCCGGTTCACGCTCGGAGTGCTCCATACCCCGACCGCGGCGCGAAGCCGTGTGCGGCCCTCAGCCTCCGCTCGCGGCGGGGGCGAGCAGATCCTCCGCGTGCCCCATGATCTCCTGCCCGGTGATCAGATCCATGCACCAGTGCTCGTCGCCACAGATCAGACGCTTCCCCAGAGCCTGACAGGGGACGCAGTCGAGCCAGTGCCGGACCATCCGGGTCACGGGGGTGGGGGGCTCGGTGTACCCGGCGGGTCCGAAGAGGCAGATCGCGGGCGTCTGGAAGGCGTGCGCCGCGTGCGTCAGCGCGGTGTCGACGCCGATGAGGAGTCGCGCGCGCGACACCACGGCGACGGCCTCGGCGAGCGAGGTGCGCCCGACCAGGTCCACGATCTCGGTGCCGGCTTCGGCGGCCGACGCGAGGATTCGATCGGCGCTCTCCCGGTCCGCCGGCCCCCCGGCGAGGGCGAGGGGGAGTCCGAAGCGTTCACTCAGCGCACCGGCGAGCGGCGCCCACCGCTCCTCGGGCCAGTGCTTCCACGGCCGGGTGGTGAAGGGGACGAGGATGATGAAGTCGCCGTCGAGTCCGGCCGCCGCGAGGTGCCGATCCGCCCCGACCCGGACCTCCCCGGACAGGTGCAGATCGAGGGCCCAGCCGGAGGTGTCCAGCCCGAGCCACTCCGCCATCCGGCGCGGCTCCTCGCTCATCTTCGCCAGGTGGATCCCGGTCGGGTAGCGGTGCGTCATCAGGAGCCCGCTCCCCTCCTTCGGTCCGAGCGCGATGCGAATCGGCGCTCCGGAGAGCCAGGTCACCAGACCGCTCCGGGAGAGCCCCTGCATGTCGATCGCGAAGTCCCAGTCGTGCGCGCGCAGGCGCGCCCGGAAGTCGCGCCAGGCGCGCTGCAACTCCCCGAACCTCCGCCCGGTCGCCAACCGCTTCCACTCCGGTCGGTCCCAGACGATCACCTCGTCGATCGCGGGATTCCCCATCACCACGTCCGCAGCCTTGGGCTCCACGACCCAGCAGAGGTGCGCATCCGGATACCTCCGGCGTATCGCGCGCAGGATCGGGGTCGCGAACATGACGTCGCCACGCGCGGTCAGCCGCACGATGAGGATTGCCCGCGGTCGCTCGGGAAGCTCCGGCGCGGCGGGAATCGGGACGTCGGGGGGCGGCGGAAGGGGCATGCGTCCGCGGAGGCGGGACTCGGAATCGGGCGAGGTAGGTTAACATTCCCCTCGTGAGCCGACCCAGCCCCGTCCCGAACCTCCTCGACGTCGTCTACGCCGGCGCGCTCGCGCTCGCCTCGCCGGTCCTGGCGTGGAACCTCGCGCGGACCGGCAAGTGGCGGAGCGACTGGCGTGCGCGCCTCGGTCACGTCGACGCGCTCCCCGACACGAACGGACCCACCGTCCTCCTCCACGGGGTCAGCGTCGGCGAAGTCGCGGCGATCGCTCCGCTGGTCGACCGTCTGGCCGACACGGACTCCGGCCCGGGAGCGCGCGTGGTGGTCTCTTCGACGACGCTGACGGGGATCGAGCGCGCCCGGAGTCTCTTCGCCGAGCGGCACCCCGTCGTTCACTACCCGATCGACTTCTCCCGGTCGGTCGGACGCTTCCTGGATCGCGTGCGGCCCGATGTGGTCGCCCTCGTCGAGCTCGAGGTGTGGCCCAACCTGATCCGGGCGTGCGAGGCCCGCGGCATCCCCGTCGTGGTGGTGAACGGCCGGATCAGCCAGTCCTCCATCCCGACCTATCGCCGCTTCCGCCCCCTTCTGGCCCCCTCCTTCGGACGACTCTTCGGGGTGGCGGTGCAGACGGAGCGCTACGCCGATCGATTCGAGGAGATGGGGGTCGCCCGCGATCGCGTGCGCGTCGCGGACTCGCTGAAGTGGGAGGTGCAGCTCCCGGACGGGGTGGAGGAGGCGGGTGTACGTCTGCGCCAGGAGATGGGAGTCGATTCGGAGCTGCCGCTCGTCGTCGCCTTCTCGACGGGCCCGGGGGAGGAGGCGCGTCTGCTGGAGGGGCGCCCGGACGGGGTCCAGCTGATGGTCGTTCCGCGGAAGCCGGAGCGATTCGAGGAGGTCGCGGCGCTGGCTCCATGGATCCGCCGAACCGACGCCCCGTCCGGCGCGAGCGCCGGAGAGCTCTTCCTCCTCGACACGATGGGCGAGGCGGAGGCGGCGATTGCCGCAGCGGACGTGGTGCTGGTGGGTCGAAGCTGGAACGGTCTGGGCGGGTCGAACCCGATCCCCGCGGCCCGGCTGGGTCGCCCGATCGTCTGCGGCCCGGACGACCAGAACTTCACGGACATGGTCGATGCTCTCCGCACGGGCGGCGCGCTCGTCGTCGCGAGCGACCCGTGGGCTGCGGCTCGTGAGATCCTCGACGATCCGGCCCGGTTGAACTCCATGGCGAAGGCCGGGCCCTCCGTCGTTCGGAGTCGGGTCGGCGCGACGGCGCGGAACCTGGCGCTGGTGCTCGACGCGCTCGACGCGGCGACGGGCCGAGGCTCGGCGGCGGCGCGCCCGCCAGGCTGAGGCTCAGCCGCCCTCGACGACCCGGACCACCCCGTCCTCGATCACGAGGACCTCGGCCCCGACCGAATCGGGGACCGGGGGCCAGCTCCCGCTCGACCCGGCGGGGAGACGGAAGCGCCGAATCCCGGTCATCGAGAGCGGCGTCTCGGGAAGGAGCGTGGGCACGCCGTCGACCTGGTAGAACCAGGCGGCCGCGTCCCCGATCGCCGAGACCCGGTACTGGTCGTCCTGGAAGACGATCGCGACCCGCTCGTCCAACCCCAGCCCGATGAGCCGTTCGATCCCGGTGTTGTGCATCGCCCGGGCGAGGAACCCCAGGAGGCGACCCTCCCGATCCCGCTCCGAGAAGTGAGTGTCCACGATCACGCTGAAGAGCTCGGGAGAGGGAAAGCGCGATTCCGAAACCGACACCTCGGGCCGCAGAGGATCGGCGAGGACCTCCGCCGAGGTGACCGACCCGAGTCGGGCGTCGAAGGCGAACTCCCCCAGACTCATCGCACCCGCGCTGGTCCCCCCGACCGGTCCGTTTCGGAGAACCAGCGTCGAGATGGCAGCCTGGATCACGTCGGGCCACCGCCCGAGGTACTCCCACTGATCGCCCCCCGCGAGCCAGATGGCCTCAGCGCTCCGGACCCGACAGATCACCGACGGCTGGGTCGCGTACCTGGGGTCGTCGATGCGCATCGTCGTCACGCTCGACGGCTTCGGCGAGGGCTGCAGCGTCTGCCGGAAGTAGTCCCAGTAGCTCGACGTCGAGCCGCTCGCCCGAAGTACCATCACGTCCCCACCGTTGACCGCTTCGAGGAAGTGGGTCATCGCATCGTCGTTCTCGGGCCCGCCCCCCATGAGCACGACCCGCCGGTCCGTCTCGGCGCGGGCGTCCGCGGCGGCGACGTCCCCCCCGAGCTGGACGCCCGCGGGGAGCGCCCCGCAGGCGTTCGTCTGCGAGTCCCCGTCGGTCGGCGTGTTCGAGGGGACGAAGCTCGTCGAATCCCCGCCGCCGCACGCTGCGACCACGAGGGCGAGGGGGAGAACGGCGAGGGTGCCCACCTGCGCGCGCAGCCGCGTGGCGTCAGTCACCGAGCAGGTACCCGAAGACGAGCGGCGCGACGATCATCGCGTCCGAGTTGATGAAGAACTTCGGGGTGTCCGCGTCGAGCTTGCCCCAGGTGATCTTCTCGTTCGGCGGCGCCCCGGAGTAGCCCCCGTACGAGGTGGTCGCATCCGTGATCTGGGCGAAGTAGCCCCAGAAGGGCACCTCCTCCTGGAGATCCTGGATGATGCAGGGCACGGTGCAGATCGCGAAGTCGCCCGCGATGCCCCCTCCGATCTGGAAGAAGCCGACCGAGGGCACCTCCCCCCCACCGTGGTTCGCCCGGTACCACTCGATGAGGTCGGCGAACTGCTCCGTCCCGGACTTCACGCAGCCGTGCGTTCCGATGCGACCCCGCAGCACGTTCGCCGAGAAGATGTTGCCGAGCGTCGAATCCTCCCACCCGGGTGCCCAGACGGGGATGTCCATCTCCGCGGCAGCCAGCATCCACGAGTGCGCGGGATCGATCTGATGGAACTCCTCCAGCTCGCCCGAGCGGAGGAGATCGAAGAGGAACTCGTACGGCATCTTGCGCTCCCCGCTCGCTGCGGCCGCCGACCACCGGTCGAGCATGCGTCGCTCGAGGTGCCGCATGACGTCCTCGGGGATGCAGGTGTCGGTCACGCGGTTCATCCCCCGCTCGTACAGCGCCACCTCGTCCGCCGCGGAAAGGGCCCGCCAGTCGGGAATGATCTCGTACTCGTCGTGCGCGACGAGGTTGAAGACATCCTCCTCCAGATTCGCACCGGTACACGAGATCGCGTGCACCTTCCCCTCGCGGATCATCCGGGCAAGGATGATCCCGAGCTCCCCGGTCGACATCGCGCCGGCAAGCGTGACGAGCATCTTCCCCCCCGCGTCGAGGTGGTCCTCCCACGCCCGGGCCGCCGCGACCACCTCGCGGGCGTTGAAGTGGAGGAAGTGCCGATCGAGGAAGTCGCGAATTGCGCCCATCGTCTACTCTGGATCAAGCGGGGGGGGGCGTGCCGGAGCTGGACCGGCGGCGCAGCGGGGACCTTCAAGCTGAACCCGGCCGGGCCGGCATACAACCGATTCGGCTACCGCAGGTTCCCCGGTCCGCAGCCGGAACGCGAGACGGGCCCGACCTCCCCACCTGGGGACATCGGACCCGCCCTCCGTCTTGTTCGATCCCGCCGCGGGCGGGACGCGCCCCCCTCGGGGGGTCAGGACACCGTGTACGCGATCGGGATCACGACCCTTGCCGCGACGGCGCTTCCGTCCTTGCGACCCGGCCTGAACCGGATCTGACGGACCGCCTGCATCGCGGCATCCTTCAGTTCGCTGTTCTCGCTCTGCACCACTTCGACCGACTCCGGGTCGACGCGGCCGTCCGAGTTCACCACGAAGGAGACCTGGACCCGGCCCTCGATCCCGCGGTCCCGAAGCCGACGCGGATACGACTCCTGGATCGCCTGCATGGCGTCGCGCGGCGAGTCGATCTGCGGCATCTCCGACAGCTGATCGGGGGTGTAGACCTGGGCCACGCCCGCCTCGGGAGCAGCGACCAGGGCCGCCAGAGCTAGGCCGAAGGCGGCGAGGCGATGAGCATTCCGTACCATCTGAGATCCCTCCCTTCCATGGGGTCCTGCGAGTGGCTGTATTCCGAGGGAGCGGTCCGTCGCCCCCTCTGGGAGGAAGGTGTCGGGTGGTGCGGACAAAGCTTGAGCACAGGTGAAGAGATCTTCAGCCAACCCGCTTCAGGCGACGCGGGCAGACTCCGAGCCGAGCACCTGATCCACGTCGAGGATGACCAGGAGGCCCTCGTCGAGGCGCACGACGCCGGTGCAGACCTCCTTCCAGACCCCCGGGAGGGTCGGGGGGGCCGGCTCGACGCGGCCGTCGTCCACCTCGACGACGTCGCCCACCTGGTCGACGATCAGGGAGAAGAGCTCCTCTCCATCCCGGACGACGACGTTCATGACCTGCTGGTCATCCGCACGGCTCGGGAGCCCGAGACAGGTGCGAAGGTCGACGGCCGTCACGATCTGCCCGCGGAGGTTCAGGAAGCCGGCCACCTGCGAGGGTGAGCGCGGGATCGCGGAGACCGCCTCGGCGGTGAGAACCTCCTGGATCAGGATCACGGGGACGCCGAGCCACTGGTTCGCGAGGCGAAAGGTCACGAAACCGTCCTCGTGGAGTCGCGCGCGGCTCTCTCCATCGTGGTCGAGGTGCTGGGTCATGCGAAGGCTCCTTCACGGATCCGGTTGCGGGCCGGTGCACCGGCGAAGGCGCCCACGGCGGCCCGGAAGTGGTCGATGTCGATGATCTCGGTGGTGCGTCCGTCCACGACCGCGGTGCCCAGGAGGCCGACCTGATCGGTCCCCGACTCCACCTCGATCGACTGACGGATGATGTCGCGGATCTCGTTGACCGCGAGGCCGATCGCGTCGGCTCCGTCGCCGATGACGATGACCGACCGCGGCGAGACCTCGCGCATCCGAACGTTCTCGCTCGCCGGGACGAGCGGGAGCAGGTGCCCACGGTACTGGACGACCCAGCGGCCGGCGGCCCACTCGATGTCGTCGACCGGGAACTCCTCGAGCCGGCTGACCAGATCGAGGTGAATCGCCCGGGGCGCCTCCACTCCGGCGTCGAAGAGGAGGAAGGAGGTCCCATGCTCCTCCGCACCCTCACCGGCGGTGGCCTCGTCCTCGGCGGTCTTCGAGCGCCCGAGCATCTCGGACTCGACCGCGATTCCGGGGACGTCCAGGATCATGATGACCGAGCCGTCGCCGAGGATGGTGGTGCCGGCGTAGATCTTCACGCCCTTCACCATCCGGCCGACCGGCTTCACCACGATCTCCTGCGTGTCCAGGATCTCGTCGACGACGAGCCCGAAGCGGGACGCGCCGACCTGGCAGACCACGATGCTCCCGGACTCGATCTCCGAGACCGACTCCGTCGTGTCGAGCCGGAGCCCGAGCACGTGGTCGAGCCGCGCGAGCGGGAGGAGGGTGTCGCGGAGGCGGTAGAAGGCGGCCCCGTTCACGTCCTCCAGGCTCTTGCGGTTCTCGTCGGAGATCCGGACGAGCTCGAGGACGCCGATCTGCGGCACCGCGAAGGAGGTGTCCCCGCTCCCGACGATCAGCGCCGACATGATGGCGAGCGTGAGCGGGATCTTGATGCGGAAGGTGCTCCCCGCGCCCAGTTCGGAGTGGATCTCGATCGAGCCGCCGATCTGCTCGATGTTCCGACGCACCACGTCCATGCCGACGCCGCGGCCGGAGACGTTGGTGACCTGCTTGGCCGTCGAGAAGCCGGCCTCGAAGATGAAGTCGAAGACCCGGTGATCGGGAAGCTGGGCGGCCTCCTCGGCCGTCGTCAGCCCGCGCTCGATCGCCTTCTCGCGGACGGCGGAGACGTCGATCCCCTTCCCGTCGTCGCGGATCTCGATGACGATGTGCCCGCCCTCGTGGAAGGCGTCGAGCTCGATGCGGCCCCCGGCGGGCTTCCCCGCCTCGATGCGCGTGTCCGGACGCTCGATTCCGTGGTCCGCCGAGTTCCGGACCATGTGGGTCAGCGGGTCCCGGATCGCCTGGAGGATCTGCCGGTCCAGCTCGGTCTCCTGACCGGTCATGACCAGCTCGATCTGCTTGCCCGAGGCGGTCGCGAGATCGCGGACGAGGCGCGGGAGCTTGCCCCACGCGTTCCCGATCGGCTGCATGCGGGTCTTCATGACCGCTTCCTGCAGGTCGGTCGTTACCCGGTTCAGCTGCTGGACCGGCGTCGCGTAGGTGGAGTCCTCCTCGCGGCCGGTGAGCTGCATGAGCTGGTTCCGGGTCAGGACGAGCTCCCCGGCCAGGTTCATCAGGCGGTCGAGGACCTCGACGTCGACCCGGAGCGTCGACTCCGCCACGGGTCGCCGGTCATTCGCTGGCGGCGCCGCCTTGCGCTCGGCGGGCTGGGCGCCGTTCCCGTTGCCGGCCCCGTGACCGTTCGCGGCGGCGGCGGGACGCCCGTTCGAGGCGCCGTTCCCGTTCGACGCACCGTTCGAGGCCGTCTCCGGGTGCGAGCCACCGTTCCCGTTGCCGTTTCCATTCCCACTCCCGTTGCCGTGGGCCGGCTCGGTCGAGGCGACGTGCTCCACCT